>NZ_JAMSHL010000004.1:0-368748 GCF_026521175.1 Aminobacter sp. MET-1
CGCCCGTTCGGGGGACGCATGTTCGACTGCGGCTCCAAGGAAGGTTTCATCCAGGCCAATGTGGCGTTCGCGCTGAAGCGGGCCGACCTCAAGGGCTCGGTGCTGGAAGCGCTGCGCGAGATGATCGCGGAGCACGACCGCGAACAGGTTTCGGCCTGAGGATCTTCTTGTCTATCTCCAAATGCAAAAAAGGCCCGCTTTAGCGGGCCTTTTTTGCCTCGTGTGGCGCTCACTGGTTGCGGCGCTTGCCTTCCATCAGGTCGAGCACGGCCCGCGCCGCGTCGAGCACATTGGTGCCAGGGCCGAACACTGCCGCCACCCCATGGTCGAGCAGATATTGGTAGTCCTGGCGTGGGATGACGCCGCCGACGACGACAATGATGTTGTCGGCACCCTTGGCCTTGAGTGCCCCGACCAGCTGTGGGGCGAGCGTCTTGTGGCCGGCGGCCAGCGACGACATGCCGACGACATGCACCCTCGAGGCAATGGCGGTGTCCGCGGCCTCGTCGGGTGTCTGAAACAGCGGCCCGGCAATGACCTCGAAGCCGATATCGCCGAAGGCCGAGGCGATCACCTTGGCGCCGCGGTCGTGGCCGTCCTGGCCAAGCTTGGCGACCATGATACGCGGTTTCTCGCCTAGTGAGCCGGCAAACTGCTCCAGTCGCGAGACCAAAGTCCGGAACTCCGGCTCGTCGTCATAGGCCTTTCCATAGACGTTTTCGACAACCTCGGGCACGGCCGCATGATCGCCGAAGGCGCGGCGCATTGCGTCCGAAATCTCGCCGACCGTGGCGCGGGCGCGAGAGGCATCGACGGCGGCGGCCAGGATGTTGCCCTCCCCTGTCCGCGCGACCTGTTCAAGCGCCACAATTGCTGCCTCGACCCGCTTGGGGTCGCGCTGCCGGCGCGTGCGCTCGATGCGCTCGACCTGGGCCTGGCGGACAGCCGAGTTGTCGATCTCGAGGATGTCGATCTCGTCTTCCTGTTCGAGCCGGTACTTGTTGACGCCGACGATGACCTCGTCGCCGCGGTCGATCGCCGCCTGCTTGCGCGTCGCGGCCTCTTCGATCAGGCGCTTGGGCAGGCCTGTTGCGACCGCCTTGGTCATACCGCCCATCGCCTCGACCTCCTCAATCAGCGCCCAGGCCTTCTCGGCGAGGTCGTTGGTCAGGGCCTCGACATAATAGGAGCCGGCGAGCGGGTCGACGACCTTGGTCACGCCCGTCTCATGCTGGAGGATCAACTGGGTGTTGCGGGCGATGCGAGCCGAAAACTCGGTCGGAAGTGCAATCGCCTCGTCGAAGGAGTTGGTGTGCAGCGACTGGGTGCCGCCCAAAGCTGCCGACATCGCCTCGAAGGCGGTGCGGACGATGTTGTTGTAAGGGTCCTGCTCTTGCAGCGACACACCAGAGGTCTGGCAATGCGTGCGCAGCATCAGCGACGACGCCTTCTTGGGCTCGAACTCGGTCATGATGCGCGACCACAGCAGGCGCGCCGCCCGCAGCTTGGCCGCCTCCATGAAGAAGTTCATGCCGATGGCGAAGAAGAACGACAGCCGGCCGGCGAAGTCGTCGACATTAAGCCCCTTTTTCAGCGCCGCCCGCACATATTCGCGTCCATCGGCGAGAGTGAAGGCGAGCTCCTGCACCAGCGTCGAGCCGGCCTCCTGCATGTGGTAGCCGGAGATCGAGATCGAGTTGAACTTAGGCATCTCCTTTGCCGTGTACTCGATGATGTCGGCAACGATGCGCATCGAGGGCTCGGGCGGATAGATGTAGGTGTTGCGGACCATGAACTCCTTGAGAATGTCGTTCTGGATGGTCCCCGAAAGCTTGTCGCGCGACACGCCTTGTTCCTCGCCGGCGACGATGAAATTGGCGAGGATCGGGATGACCGCGCCGTTCATTGTCATCGACACCGAGATCTGCTCGAGCGGAATGCCGTCGAACAGAATCTTCATGTCTTCTACGGAATCGATAGCCACTCCGGCCTTGCCGACATCGCCCTCGACCCGCGGATGGTCCGAGTCATAGCCGCGATGGGTGGCGAGGTCGAAGGCGACCGACACGCCCTGCTGGCCGGCGGCTAGCGCCTTGCGGTAGAAGTTGTTGGAAGCCTCCGCCGTCGAGAAGCCGGCATATTGCCGGATCGTCCAGGGGCGGCCGGTATACATGGTGGCGCGTGGGCCGCGCAGGAACGGTTCGATGCCTGGCAGCGAACCGATATGGTCGATGCCTTCGAGATCATCCGCCGTGTAAAGCGGCTTGACGTCGATGCCTTCGGGCGTGTTCCAGATCAGCGTGTCGGGCGATGCCTTGATCTCGCGTTCGGCGAGCTTGCGCCAGTCGGCCTTTGTTGGGCGGTCAGTCATGGCACACCTACTCGAATTCCATGATCAGTTCGTCGACGGCGAGGCTTTCGCCTGCGGTTGCCGCGACGCGCTTGACCGTGCCCTTGCGCTCGGCGCGCAGCACGTTTTCCATCTTCATAGCCTCCACTGTCGCCAGCGACTGGCCGGCCTCGACGGTGTCGCCTTGCTTGACCAGGATCGACGTCACCACCCCCGGCATCGGGCAGAGCAGCATCTTCGAGGTGTCGGGCGGCAGCTTCACCGGCATCAGCTTCGCCAGTTCGGCGACGCGCGGGCTGCGCACATGGGTCATCACATCCATGCCACGCCAGCGCAGGCGCCAGCCGGTGCCCGAGCGCGAAGCCTTGACACCGATGGAGGTACCGCCCACGGCGAAGTTGGCGTGCGGGTGGCCGGGCAGCCAGTCGCTCGATACCGCAAGTGCTGCGCCGTCATCGAATTCGACCACGGTGCCGTCCGCCCCGTCCCTGACATGGAGCGGCAGAGTGAGGCCGGCAAGAGTAACCACCCAGTCGGCTCCGACGGGGCGCTGGTGGTTGGCGAGCGAGCCCGAGATCTGGGCGCTGCGGCGCTGTACGGACTGGTTGATCAGCGCCGCCACCGCGGCAAGCTTGCGGGCGTCGGCCTCGGAAGGTGTCACGCCAGTGAAACCGTCGGGGAACTCCTCGGCAATGTATGCAGTGGTCAGCGCGCCCGAGCGGAAGCGCTCCTGGTCCATGACCGCCGACAGGAACGGCAGATTGTGGCCGATGCCCTCGACCTCGAAGTCGTCGAGCGCCCGGCCCATGGCCTCGATCGCCGCCAGGCGGGCGGGAGCCCCTTCTCCTGGAGCAAAAGTGCAGAGCTTGGCGATCATCGGGTCGTAATACATCGAGATTTCGCCGCCCTCGAATACGCCGGTGTCATTGCGGACGATGGTGCCGTCGTCACGCTTGCCTTCGACCGGCGGGCGGTAGCGGGTCAGCCGACCGATCGACGGCAGGAAGTTGCGATAAGGATCTTCGGCGTAGAGGCGGCTCTCGATGGCCCAGCCGTTGAGCTTCACATCGTCCTGGCTGAAGCGCAGCTTCTCGCCAGCGGCGACGCGGATCATCTCTTCGACGAGGTCGATGCCGGTGATCAGCTCGGTTACAGGATGCTCGACCTGGAGACGTGTGTTCATCTCGAGGAAATAGAAGTTCCTGTTGCCATCGACGATGAACTCGACCGTGCCGGCCGAGAAATAGCCGACGGCTTTGCCAAGAGCGACAGCCTGCTCGCCCATCGCCTTGCGGGTCTCGGCGTCGAGGAAGGGCGACGGCGCCTCTTCGATAACCTTCTGATTGCGGCGTTGGATCGAGCATTCACGCTCGCCGAGATAGACGAGGTTGCCGTGCTGGTCGCCCAGCACCTGGATCTCGATATGGCGCGGTTGGGTGACGAATTTCTCGATGAAGATGCGGTCGTCGCCGAACGACGATTTTGCCTCGTTCTTCGATGACTGGAAGCCCTCGCGGGCCTCGGTGTCGTTCCATGCAATGCGCATGCCCTTGCCGCCGCCGCCGGCGGAGGCCTTGATCATGACGGGATAGCCGATCGAATTGGCTATCTTCACCGCCTCATCAGCGTCCTCGATCAGGCCCATGTGACCGGGCACTGTCGATACGCCGGCGGATGCCGCGATCTTCTTCGAGGTGATCTTGTCGCCCATCGCCTCGATCGCTACGGGCGGCGGTCCGACGAAGGCGACGCCCTCGGCCTTCAGCGCCTCGGCGAAGTTCGCGTTCTCCGACAGAAAGCCATAACCGGGATGCACCGCATCCGCCCCGGTCTGCCTGATCGCGTCGATGATCTTCTGGATGACGATGTAGGACTGGTTCGACGGCGCAGGGCCGATGTGGACGGCCTCGTCGGCCATCTTCACATGCAGGGCCTCGCGGTCAGCATCGGAATAGACTGCGACCGTTGCGATACCGAGCTTCTTGGCCGTCTTGATGACCCGGCAGGCGATCTCGCCGCGATTGGCGATGAGGATTTTCTTGAACATTTTTGACCTGCTCACAGCGGTATCGTGTCGTGCTTCTTCCACGGCGCATCAAGCTTCTTGCCGCGCAGGGCGGCGAAGGCGCGGGCGATGCGGCGGCGCGACGAATGCGGCATGATCACTTCGTCGATGAAACCGCGCTCGGCGGCGACGAAGGGATTGGCGAAGCGTTCTTCATATTCCTTGGTGCGTGCGGCGATCTTGTCTGCGTCGCCAAGTTCCGAACGATAAAGAATCTCGGTTGCGCCCTTGGCGCCCATCACCGCGATCTCGGCCGTTGGCCAGGCATAGTTGATGTCGGCACCGATATGCTTGGAGGCCATGACGTCGTAGGCGCCGCCATAGGCTTTGCGGGTGATCAGCGTGACCATCGGTACGGTCGCCTGCGAATAGGCGAACAGCAGCTTGGCACCGTGCTTGATGACGCCGCCATATTCCTGCGCCGTACCCGGCAGGAAGCCCGGCACGTCGACCAAGGTCAGTATCGGGATCGAGAACGCATCGCAGAAGCGCACGAAGCGCGCTGCCTTGCGTGACGAGTCAATGTCGAGGCAGCCGGCCAGCACCATCGGCTGGTTGGCGACGACGCCGACGCTCTGGCCCTCGATGCGCATGAAGCCGGTGATGATGTTCCTGGCGAAAGCCTCCTGGATTTCGAAGAAGTCGCCCTCGTCGGCAATGGCGAGGATCAGCTCCTTCATGTCGTAGGGCTTGGCCGCGCTGTCGGGGATCAGTGTATCGAGCCGCTTTTCCAGCCGCGCCGGGTCGTCGTGGAACGGCCTGACCGGCGGCTTCTCGCGGTTGTTGAGCGGCAGGAAGTCGAACAGCAGACGAACCTGCTCCAGCGCCTCGATATCGTTTTCGTAGGCGCCGTCGGCGACCGAGGATTTCGAGGTGTGGGTGCGGGCGCCGCCGAGTTCCTCGGCGGTGACGATCTCGTTGGTGACGGTCTTCACCACGTCGGGACCGGTCACGAACATGTAGGACGAGTCGCGCACCATGAAGATGAAGTCGGTCATGGCGGGCGAATAGACCGCGCCACCGGCGCATGGGCCCATGATGACCGAGATCTGCGGCACCACGCCCGAGGCGTCGACATTGCGCTTGAATACATCGGCATAGCCGGCAAGCGAGGCAACGCCCTCCTGGATGCGGGCGCCACCGGAATCGTTGAGGCCGATGACCGGCGCGCCGTTGCGCACGGCCATGTCCATGATCTTGCAGATCTTCTGCGCGTGCGTCTCGGACAGCGAGCCGCCGAGCACGGTAAAGTCCTGCGAAAAGACGTAGACCAGGCGGCCGTTGATGGTGCCCCAGCCTGTGACGACACCGTCGCCCGCCACCTTCTGCTCGGCCATGCCGAACTCGGTGGTACGATGGGTGACATACATGTCGAACTCTTCGAAGGAGCCTTCGTCGAGCAGCACGTCGATGCGTTCGCGCGCCGTCAGCTTGCCCTTGGCGTGCTGGGCGTCGATGCGCTTCTGGCCACCGCCGAGGCGGGCCTCGGCGCGGCGGGCTTCCAGTTGTTCGAGTACGGCGCGCATCAGTTCATGCCCTTGTGAGAAAGCCATTTCCAGGCGGCGGGAAAAGCGATTGCCGCAAGCACGGCCTTCATGACGTCGCCTGGGATGAAGGGATAAAGCCCGAAGGCCAGCACCGGTTTGTCCCAGCCAACGACGCTGCCGAGCCAGAGCAGGCCGGGAACGTAGATGACAGCGCCGGCGAGCAGTGCAGCCAGCATGGCGGTGAAGGCATTGCGATCCCAACCGCGTTCGGCGAGCCAGCCAGCGAGCGCGGCAGCAGGCAGGTAGCCAGCGAGATAACCGCCGGTCGGGCCCATCATGTAGGCAAGACCAATGCCCTTTTCCGGCGTGCCGGCGAAGACTGGCAGGCCGAGCGCACCCTGCGTCAGATAAAGCGCCACGGCGGCGGCACCGCGCACCGGGCCAAGCGCCAGGCCGAGACCGATGACGACAAGCGTCTGCATGGTCATCGGCACGGGATAGAATGGCACCTGGATCTTGGCCGAAACGGTCAGCAGCAGCGATCCCGCTACGACTGCCACTACATCCATCGTGCTTATCCGGCTTGTCCGTTCCGGTGCGACGGCCTGGTAGAGCGTCATTATTTTTCTCCCGCACTACGATCTTGCAAAACAATGTCTCCCCGCCGCGTCAGCGGCAAGGCGCAGTTAGCGCCCATTACGCCTATGCCCGCCATAGGAAAACCGTTGAAAGTGTGCAAAAGCGTAATGTACAAATTCCAAAAATGTAAATTGCGAAATTGCAAATATGGCGACCCGCAAACTCTATATTGGCCGCAAAGTGCGCGAACTGCGCGAAGCCAACAAGGCGACGCAGGCGAGCTTCGCCGAGCGCATCGGCATCTCGACCAGCTATCTCAACCAGATCGAGAACAACCAGCGCCCTGTCTCAGCCTCGGTGCTGCTGGCGCTGGCCGAAAAGTTCCAGATCGACATTTCGGAGATTTCGCAGGGCGACAATGACCGGTTGCTGTCGGCGTTGACGGAAGCGCTGTCCGATCCGATCTTCGAGAATTATGCGCCCAACCTGCAGGAGCTCAAGCTGGTGACGCAGAACGCGCCGGGCTTTGCCCGGGCGCTGATCTCGGCGCACCAGGCCTATCGCCGCAATTCCGAGCAACTGGCGAGCCTCGACGACACGCTGGGTCGCGGTGCCGCCGGGTCGGAGCCGACGCCTTACGAAGAGGTGCGAGACTTCTTCCACTTCGTCGACAACTACATCCACGCGCTCGATGTGGCGGCCGAGCGGCTGGCGGGCGAACTCGGCATCGGCGAGCGCGACAGCTATGCGGCGCTCGCCGGGCATCTCGAAAGCAAGCACGGAGTCCGCATCGCCCGCGTTGATGCCGATGACGACGCGCTGCGCCGCTTCGACGCTAAATCGGGCGTGCTGTTTCTCAACCCCTACTCGCCGCTTGCCACCCGCAGCTTCCAGATTGCCTTTCAGATCGCCGAGATGGAGATAGAGGCCGAGGTGGCGCAGGTCGCTCGCTCTGCCGATTTCCGCACCAGCGAGGCGCTGGAGATCTGCAAGATGGGGCTGCGCAACTATTTCGCTGGGGCGCTTGCCCTGCCTTACCAGGCGTTCATGCGCGCGGCCGGCGAGCTGCGCCACGATCTCGAATTGTTGGCGGCGCATTTCGGCGCCTCGATCGAGCAGGTGGCGCATCGCCTCAGCACCTTGCAGCGCCCAGGCCACAAGGGCGTGCCGATCTTCTTTGCCCGCATCGACCGCGCCGGCAACATCACCAAGCGCCATAGTGCGGCCAAGCTGCAGTTCGCCCGCTTTGGCGCTGCCTGCCCGCTGTGGAACGTGCACCAAGCCTTCGAGACGCCAGGGCGCATCATCCGCCAACTGGCCGAAACGCCCGATGGCGCGCGCTATCTCTGCATCGCAACCGAGATTTCAAAGGGCGGCGGCGGCTTCAACGCGCCGCATCGCCGCTATGCCATCGCACTTGGCTGCGAGGTCACCTACGCCCAGGATTTTGTCTACGCCGACGGGCTGGAGCTGGGCAGCAAGACCGCCTTCGATCCGATCGGCATCTCCTGCCGCATCTGCGAGCGCACCAATTGCCTGCAGCGTGCCGTGCCGCCGCTCAAGCGACGGCTGGTGATCGACAGGGATGTCCGGCATCCGCTGCCGTATCGGATCGGCTGAACGTCAACCGTCCCTGCGTGCCAACAGCCCGCCGACGGCCAGCGTCAACCAGCCCACAATCATGCCGGTGCCGCCCACCGGCGCGGCAAACGGAAACAGGCGCTGCCCGAGATAGTCGCGCGCCAGCAGGTCGCCGGAGAACAGCAGCACCGCCAGAAGCAGGATGGCGGCTCCGATGTGCAGCACACGGCTGCCCGCAACCACCAGCGACAGCGCCAACAGCACAGGCGCGTGAAACAGCAGGAAGTTTGCGGCCGTGGCGAAATTGGCGCTGCCGCCATGGCTGGCTGCGGCAGATAGCGCCACGCCGGCTGCACCGAACAATGCAGCGGCGACAAACAGAACCCGGTCGAACTTCATTCATGTGCTCCTGAGGGCGCGCCTTCCGGGGAAGATACGCGGAAGTGCGAAGGAAACCTGCCAAAACTTCCGCCCCTGCCCGCGCCGATTGCCGCAGCCCTGCCGCTTTTCTGTGGAGCTTGAGATGGCGTGGGACAATGGCCGTTTGGCGTTCCGGCCGGCAGTCACTATGTTCGCGCACCCGTTCAACAGGCACCAGGATTCCATGGCTGGCGACAACAGGAAAATCGCTGCGATCATCGCGGCCGAGATCAACGCGAAGCCCGAGCAGGTCGTGGCCGCGGTCGGACTGCTCGACGAGGGCGCGACCGTGCCGTTCGTCGCCCGCTACCGCAAGGAGGTCACCGGCGGCCTCGACGACACGCAGCTGCGCGATCTCTCCGAGCGCCTTGCCTATCTGCGCGAGCTCGAGGCGCGCCGCGCGGCAATCGTCGAATCGATCACCAGCCAGGGCAAGATGACCGACGATCTGGCGGTTCGAATCGCTACCGTAACGACCAAGGCAGAGCTTGAGGACATCTACCTGCCCTACAAGCCGAAGCGCCGCACCAAGGCTGAAATCGCCAGGGAGCGCGGGCTAGGCCCTCTGGCCGAAGCCATCCTCGCCGACCGCTCCAAGGTGCCGGCTGAACTCGCCGTGGCTTATGTCGCCGGAGAGGTCGCCGACGTGAAGGCAGCGCTCGAAGGCGCGCGCGACATCGTCGCCGAGAGCATCTCGGAGAACGCCGACCTGCTCGGCCGTCTGCGCACCCACATGAAGGAGCGTGCGGTGATGCGCGCCCGCGTCGTCGACGGCAAGCAGGAGGCCGGCGCCAAGTTCTCCGATTATTTCGACCATTCCGAGCGCTGGGCTTCCGTGCCTAGCCACCGCGCGCTGGCCATGCTGCGCGGCCGCAACGAGGACGTGCTGTCGCTCGACCTCGAGATCGATGCCGACGACATCTCGCCGGTCAAGCCGGTCGAGCGCATGATCGCCGCCGCCTATGCGATTGGCGCAACGCTTCCGGGCGACCAGTGGCTGATGCAGGTTGCCGGCTGGACCTGGCGGGTGAAGCTGTCGCTGTCCTTGTCGCTCGACCTGATGCGCGACCTGCGCGAGGCGGCCGAAGAAGAGGCGATTCGCGTCTTCTCGCGCAACCTGAAGGATCTGCTGCTCGCTGCCCCGGCCGGCTCGCGCGCCACCATGGGCCTCGATCCAGGCATCCGTACCGGTGTCAAGGTCGCGGTCATCGATGCCACCGGCAAGGTGCTCGACACCACCACCGTCTACCCCTTCCCGCCCAAGAACGACGTGCGCGGTACACAGGCCGAGCTGGCCCGGCTTATCATCCGCCACAAGGTCGAGCTGATCGCCATCGGCAACGGCACCGGTAGCCGCGAGACCGAGCGTCTGGTCGCCGATATGCTGACTGACATGCCGGCGCCGAAGCCGACCAAGGTCATCGTCAGCGAGGCCGGCGCGTCGGTCTATTCGGCGTCGGCCACTGCTGCCGCCGAGTTCCCCAATCTCGACGTGTCGCTGCGTGGTGCCGTGTCCATTGCGCGGCGCCTGCAGGATCCGCTCGCCGAGCTGGTCAAGATCGAGCCCAAGTCGATCGGCGTCGGCCAATATCAGCATGACGTCGACCAGTACCGTCTCGGCCGCTCGCTCGAAGCGGTGGTCGAGGATGCGGTGAACGCCGTCGGCGTCGACCTCAACACGGCCTCCGCCCCCCTTCTCGCCCGTGTCTCAGGCCTCGGGCCGTCGCTTGCCGAGTCGATCGTGGCCTATCGCGACGCTTCGGGCGCCTTCGCCACGCGCCGCGATCTGCTGTCGGTACCGCGTCTCGGCCAGCGCGCCTTCGAGCAATGCGCCGGCTTCCTGCGCATCCGCGACGGCAAGGAGCCGCTCGATGCATCCTCGGTCCATCCTGAAGCCTATGGCGTCGCCAAGAAGATCGTTGCGTCCTGCGGCCGCGACCTGCGCCAGCTGATGGGCGACAGTGCCGCGCTGAAGGCCATCGATCCCCGCGCGTTCGTCGATGAGCGTTTCGGCCTGCCGACCGTGCGCGACATCATCGCCGAGCTGGAAAAGCCGGGTCGTGATCCGCGTCCGGGCTTCAAGACCGCGACCTTCGCCGACGGGGTCGACGACATCAAGGACCTGAAGCCGGGCATGCTGCTCGAGGGTACGGTGACCAACGTTGCCGCCTTTGGCGCCTTCGTCGACATCGGCGTGCACCAGGACGGCCTTGTCCATGTCTCGCAGCTGGCCGACAAGTTCGTGAAGGACCCGCATGAGGTCGTGAAGGCCGGTGACGTGGTGAAGGTCCGCGTCGTCGAGGTGGACATCCCGCGCAAGCGCATCGGGCTCACCATGCGCAAGGACGGCGGCGAGGCGGCGCCGCGCTCGGCCGCTCCCGCCAAGGCCCGCGACATGAAGTTCGCCTCGTCCAAGCCACAGCAGAACAAGCCGGAGCAGCAAGGCGCATTCGGTGCGGCGCTGCTCGAGGCGATGAAGCGGAAGTAGGCGACGGGGCGAGGAACCCAAGCTGGGAGGACCTCCTCTTCCCCGTCGATCGGGGGAAAGATGGCCCGAAGAGCCGGAGTGGGGGTCGACCTGATCCCCCTACTCACCCAGCGGCATCATCGCCCTTGCCCGGCTCGCCGTTCGTGCTTAGAAAGCCCGGGAAACGCGGCCCCAGCCGGCCGCTTGCAAAAGGTGCCGTGCTCAAATGTCCAAGTGGAAAGACGTCAAGAAGGTCGTGCTCGCCTATTCCGGCGGTCTCGACACCTCCATCATCCTGAAGTGGCTGCAGACCGAGCTCAATGCAGAGGTCGTCACATTCACCGCCGATCTCGGCCAGGGCGAGGAACTCGAGCCGGCGCGCAAGAAGGCCGAGATGCTCGGCATCAAGGAAATCTTCATCGAGGACGTGCGCGAGGAATTCGTCCGCGACTTCGTTTTCCCGATGTTCCGCGCCAATGCCGTCTATGAAGGCGTCTATCTGCTCGGCACCTCGATCGCCCGTCCGCTGATCTCCAAGCACCTCGTCGACATCGCCCGCAAGACCGGTGCCGACGCCATCGCGCACGGCGCCACCGGCAAGGGCAACGACCAGGTCCGCTTCGAGCTGTCGGCCTACGCGCTCAACCCCGATATCAAGATCATCGCGCCGTGGCGCGACTGGTCGTTCAAGAGCCGCACCGATCTGCTCGACTTCGCCGAGAAGCACCAGATCCCGGTCGCCAAGGACAAGAAGGGCGAGGCCCCCTTCTCAGTCGACGCCAACCTGCTGCACTCCTCGTCGGAGGGCAAGGTACTGGAAGATCCGGCCGTCGAGGCGCCCGAATATGTCCACATGCGCACGATTTCGCCTGAAGCCGCGCCCGATAAGGCGACCATCATCAAGATCGGCTTCGAAAAGGGCGATGCCGTTTCGATCAACGGCGAGCGCCTGTCGCCGGCGACCCTGCTCGCCAAGCTCAACGATTATGGCCGCGACAACGGCATCGGCCGCCTCGACCTTGTCGAGAACCGTTTCGTCGGCATGAAGTCGCGCGGCGTCTACGAGACCCCCGGCGGCACCATCTTGCTCTCTGCGCACCGCGCCATCGAATCGATCACGCTCGACCGCGGTGCGGCGCACCTCAAGGATGAGCTGATGCCGCGCTACGCCGAGCTGATCTACTACGGCTTCTGGTTCTCGCCCGAGCGCCAGATGCTGCAGGCGGCGATCGACCTCAGCCAGAAGGACGTCGAGGGCGAAGTTACGCTCAAGCTCTACAAGGGCAACGTCATGGTCATCGGCCGCGAGAGCGCGAAGTCGCTCTATTCCGACAAGCTGGTCACGTTCGAGGACGACCAGGGCGCCTACGACCAGAAGGACGCTGCCGGCTTCATCAAGCTCAACGCTCTGCGCCTGCGCACGCTGGCCGCGCGCAACCGGTAATGATGAGCTTTTCTTCTCCCCGTTCTAAGGGAGAAGATGCTGGCAGGCTGATGAGGGGCCATGCAAGCCCCTCATACTTACGCGCTGCCCCTCATCCGGCCCTTCGGGCCGCTTTTCCCCGTGAACTCGGAGAAGGAACCCGCCTCCTTGGCCGACGGGTAGCGTGCCCAGAAGATGTGATGTTGATAATGTAATTCCCGTACAGGAAAGCGCATCACCAAAAAGCGCTGTTGATCCAAAAGACGCGAAGTTGACATCGAATTCACGGAAAGCCTCAATGGAAACATTGAGGGGGATGAATTCCAGATGATCAGCAAGAATAGTATATGCGCGTTTTCATGTCTAATTTTGGCGTCTTGCGCATCTAGCAACACCATCAAGACATCATCTAGCACCGCTATCGTGCAGACATCAGCTGAGGCGATGTGCGGTGGTGCTGGTGCGGCAAACGTTGCGCAAAAGCAGGCAGCGATCGAAACTCTCAAAGCTGGCTTTGACCGTTACATCATCTTCGACTCGGCTGCATCGAGCGACGTTCAGGTGACGCAGATGCCCGGAAGCTACCAAACCAGTGGCACTGCCATGATCTATGGCAACAGGGCAACCTATCACGGAAATACACAATATATCCCTGGACCAACAATCGTCTCAGGCGGATATCAGCAGTCGTTTGCCATAAAGATGTTCCGCGAGGGTGAAAGCGGTGCTTCGGATGCGGTTTCTGCGCGGGAGACGCTGGGTCCGAAATGGCAGCAGCTTGTGAAGGTCGGCACAATCCGCACCTGCACCTAGGTCATAGCGCGATTGGTTGACGTGGGCGCGCTGGTGAGGGCGGGGCTCATTGCCTCGTCTCATTCACGCTCCGCCTTCATACATATCCCGGAGATATGTCCGCTTGGCCACCTCATCGCGCGCCGAGAATAGATAACTGCTGAATGCCAGCCGTTCGTGGTTGACCGCGGCCAGTTCCCAGACGCAGAACGTGGCTCGATGCGGCCCGGGCAGCGGAAACAGCGAAAAATCGGGTGCGTTGGCCGTCTTGGCATAGACGGTTTCCCACATCTCGTTGGCATTGCGCCACGAGCTCACCAGCAGGAAATGGAAGTCGCCGCCGCAGCGGTGCAGGATGACGAAGCCGAGCTCACCCTTGAGGTCGAGGCGGCCGGTCGCCGTTTCGGCTGCGAGGAAGCGGCGGGCGAGCGCGTCGGTATCGCGCGTCACCGGCGTGTCGCGCTCTGCGATGTCGTACCATTTCAGCAGGCCGCCGCCAGATGTCGCCGGCAGGCCCGGGGTCACTGATTTGGGGTAGTGGGCATAACCTTCGACATTGCCGAAGGGCGAGAGATCGGCGGGCAGGCCGCTCAGGCTGTTCATGAAAAAATCCTCGTCCGCATCGAAAAAGCCCGGTGCAGGCACCGGGCTTTTGTCATTCTGCGTCCGAGGTCCTGGCTTTGCCAGTGCTCCGGAAATGTCTCCTGACAGGGTCGTGTCAGGTCTGCGGGCTTTAGTTTCCGTCAATCTCGGCGCCGATGATGGCGATGGCCTGCTGGTAGACGCTGGCCGCGTTCCAGCCCTGGAGTGCGGCGAAATTGGCCTGGCCGGGCTGGTAGCCAGCGCCTGGCTGCCAGCCATGGCCGCGCAGGAAGTTGGCGGTTGAAGCCAGCGCGTCGGCCTTGGAGCGGACCATGTCGATCTTGCCGTTGCCGTCGCCGTCGGCGCCGTACTTCAGCACGTTGACAGGCAGGAACTGAGTCTGGCCGATTTCGCCATGGGCCGCGCCGACGGCGTTGGTCGCCAGCGTGCCCGACTGGACCAGCTTGAGGGCTGCGTAGAGCTGGTCGGTGAAATAGTCCGAGCGGCGGCAGTCATAGGCGAGCGTCGCCACGGCCGACAGCGTGTGCTGATTGCCCATATAGGCGCCGAAACCGGTTTCCATGCCCCAGATCGCGATCAGCGGGCCCGCCGGAACGCCGTAGCGCTGCTCGATGCTCTGGAAGAGTGCGGCGTTCTGCTTCTTCAGCACCTTGCCCTTCGAAGCGATGGTCTTGCCGCCGCGCTTGGCCATGAACTGGTCGAGCGAGAGCTTGAAGCTTTTCTGGTTGCGGTCGGCGTAGATCGTCTTGGTGGCATAGGTCGTATCGGACAAAGCGTCGAGCGCCCTGCCGCTGATGCCGTTGGCTGCGGCTTCCTTCGCAAACGAAGCCTTCCAGGCCTCGAAGCCGCCTGAGTTGTTGCCGCACTGGGCAGCGTATGCGCCGCCAGCCGTCACCGCCAGCATGGCGGAGGCCGCAGCAAAAGTCTTCACCTTGGCAAGTATTGCCATGCCGTACTCCTGATGCCTGAATCAATGCCCTTGGGAGGGAAGTTGCCAGCCGCACGCTCTCTTGTCATCGTTAAGAAGGCGTTTACGTCCCCACTGTCTTGCAATGGCTGGTGGCAAAAAACTCGCACACGATCAAGCGGTGAATGTGGCGAGAGCGGGGAAAAACCATGGAAGATGCCGATGTTGTGATCGTCGGTGCGGGTTCCCGGGTCTTTCGACTGCAAAGAGCTATGCCCGAGTTTGTTCAACCTCAGGGTGCCGGAGGCGGGGGACGTGGGGTTGGGGCAGGCCATCCTGCACAGGCCGGCCCGACTGGCTGCAGTGAAAGGCCGGAACAATTTGTGAGCGGAACGTCGGCATTTTGGCCGGAACGGATGCTAACGGGTCTCGTTCCCTGCTCCTGGGGGACCAAGAAAAGGAGCGAAAAGATGAAACCCACCTTGCTGCTACCCGCTGTCGCGGGGGCACTTCTCGCCTTCTCCGTCCCCTCTTTTGCGGAGACCGCCGTTTCCGCCGCCACCGATTTGAACGTGCGCGCCGGCCCCGGGCCGCAATATCCCGTCATCGGCGTGATCGATGCCGGCCAGTCAACGGTGCTGCGTGGCTGCCTCGAAAACAGCAAGTGGTGCTCGATATCAGATTCCGGCGGTGAGGGCTGGGTCTATGCCGACTATCTTGTTGGCGATTTCGGTGGTCAGGACATCGTTTTGTCTCAGCGCCCTGCAGGTTCCGACGTGGTCGTGGTCGATCCGACGGCCGCTGGCGGTGCCGGTGACGTGGTCATCGATGACACGACCGGCGCCATCATTGCCGGCGTTGCCGGACCGGCGATAGAGCCGCCTGGCGAGGTGCGCAGCTACGTAACCAGCCACCGGATCGAGCCTGTCTATCTGGACGGCGAGGTTGTCGTTGGGGGGAGCCTGCCCGATACGGTGGATCTGACCGAAATCCCCGACTACGAGTATCGCTACGTCTATGTGAACGGCCAGCCGGTGCTGGTCGAGCCGTCCAGCCGCCGCATCGTCTATGTGGTGCGTTAATCCTTGGCGAGATCGCCGGGCTTGACGCCCGGCGGTGCTCACACATGGACCTTGCTGAGATTGCCTTCGGTCGCATCGTCGGCCGGGCGCAGCGAAGCGCGAAGCAGCCAGAGATAGAAGGCTGTCACGACAAGGACGACCAGCCAACCCGGCAACGGTCCGAGGCTGGCGTTGGCGGCCAGGTCCCAGAGCGACGACACGAGGTCGGCACTGCCATGGCTTTGCAGCGTCGGGGTCGTGATCTTGAGCACCCATGCGAGCAGCAGGATCAGGAACATCCAGATGTAGTTGCGTCTCAGCCGGCGCGAGAAGGCGTCAGCGTAGGAGATGCGGAACTGCGGATCGCGGAGGCTTTCGGCCAGCATCTGCCGCCAGTTGACGGTATCTCCGGCAAGCGGCGAGAAGATCGGCGCGAAATAATAGCGTTCGAAGGTGCGCACCCGTGAACGGTAGACGTCGAAGAAGCGATAGCGGCGCGCTTCGATCCATAGCAGGAGGAAGACGAGCAGCATGGCAAACAGCAGCACGCCGTGATGAGCGCTCGGCGTCGACAGGGACACCGACAGCATCGCGGCGACTACCGTGATCGCCCAGTTGCTGGTGCGGTCGATGCGGTCGCGCCAGCCGGCCATCCTCGCCATTTCGGCGCGATGATAGTGCGCCATCGTGTTGACGATCTCGGTCGAGGTCATGGGCGTCAGCGCCCCGGGCTGGAGCAGCTCGGTCTTCACCATTTCCGGCATCGCAACCTCCCTGGTGTGGGCAGGCCGCGGCTTCCAGGTGTGCCGTAGTGCCGCGCCGGTGGCCGATGCAGCCCGCTGCCTTGGGATTTTATACCCGCCAGCCCCGAATTGTACGGAAAACCGCGGTCAGCTGTCTCTCGGCACGCTATTTTCGCGGCGCTTGACCAGGGCAGCGAAATCATCGGCCGGAATGGCCTTCGAATAGAGATAGCCTTGGCCGATGCGGCAGCCCATGCCAAGGAGCACGGCCTCGTGGGCCAACGTCTCGATGCCTTCAGCGACGACGGTCATCGCCATGTCGTTGGCCATGCCGAGCACGGCGCGCACGATCGCGGCGTCCCGGGGTTCGTTGAGCAGGTCACGCACGAAGCTGCGGTCGATCTTGAGCACGGTCAGCGGAAACCGCTTGATGGTGCTGAGCGCCGCGTGTCCGGTGCCGAAATCGTCAAAGGCGAGGCCGACGCCGGCCGTCGCGAGTTCGCGGAAAGGTGCGAGCGTGCGCTCTTCATTGTCGAGGGCGATGGTCTCGGTGATCTCGAGTTCGAGGGCGCGGGACGGCAGGCGATGCCGCTCGAGCGCTGCCATCACCGTTTCGGCCAGGTTGCCGGCGTTGACCTGCACGGCGAACAGATTGACTGCCATGCGCAGTGCCGGCAGGCCCTCGGCGCGCCAGACAGCCGATTGCCGGCAGGCCTCGTCGAGGATCCAGTTGCCGACCGTCAGCGCGCCGGAATGGGTTTCGAGTACAGCCAGGAAGTCGGCGGGCTCGAGCAGGCCGCGTGTCGGATGGTTCCAGCGCAGCAGCGCTTCGGCGCCGACCACCCTGCCCGAGTTGAGGCACACCTGAGGCTGGTAATGAAGCGTGAACTCGCCGGCGCCTATGGCCCGCAGCAGCTCGTCCTGAAGCGCCCGCCGCACCGCCACCGCGTTGAGCATGGACGGCTCGAACATGCAGTAGCTGGAGCCGCGCTGGCGCGCCCGGTAGAGGGCGAGATCGGCGCTGGCCAGCAGCTCCTCGAGGTCGCCGCCGTCGCGCGGGCCGACCGCGCCGCCGATGCTGACGCCGAGCTTCAAAAGGTGATCGCCGATGCCGAAGGGCTTGTCGAAGGACTGCAGCAAGGCACGGGCCGCAGCCGCGGCCGTCGCCGGGTCGTCGATGCGACGCAGGAGCACGGCAAATTCGTCGCTGCCAAGCCGGGCCACCATGGCATCGGCCTCGACGGCAGCGGGCAGCCGCACGGCAAGCGCCTGAAGCAGCGTGTCGCCGGTGGCATGGCCCAGCGTGTCGTTGATCCTTCTGAAGCCGTCGAGATCGATCAAGAGCACGGCAGTCTGCTCGCCGATCTCGAGCGCTTCCTCAAGGCGCATGTCGAACTGGAAGCGATTGGGCAGGCCCGTCAGCGCATCCTGGTGGGCGAGCCTGTGCAACCTGATGTCGCGCTGGCGGCGATCGGAGATATCGCGGATCAGCCCGCCCATGGCCACGCCATGGGGGCCGTTCCAGACCGACAGCGACAGCTCAATCGGGAATTCGTTGCCGTCGCGCCGCTGCGCCGTCACTTCGACTGTCTTGCCGCTCAGCTTCGAGCGCTTGCCGGAACCGACCTTGGCCACCCCGGCTTCGTGGGCGCCGCGCAGCCGTGGCGGAATGATCAGGTCGAGCGTCTGGCCGATCATCTCGTCGTAGTCGTAACCGAACATCCTTTCGGCCGTTTTGTTGACGAAGGTGATCTTGCCGTCGGCGTCGATGACCACCAGGGCGAACTCGATGTTCTCAACAAAGCCGGCCAATGACGGCGTGGCCTCGCCAGCCGCATCAGGTTGAGGAACGCCTCGCGTATGTCGTTTGCGCATCTGAACAAGCTGCTTGAAAGTAATTCAAAATTGCTTGGTGGGTCGTTTCGTAAAACACTATCATATGAACACTATTCTGGAGTGATTAACGGGTTTCGCGCAAGGTGTCGCAAACGATAATTGAGTGAAGTCTTATATAACTGGTGATATGCGCCGAGATCGTATGGGGATAAGTCTTGCGAATTGCACTGATCGTATCGGGTGCGGTCCCTTGCAGGGGCTATGGCGGCACCCAACGGCAGGTCGAGTGGCTGGCCAGGGAGCTGATGCGGCGCGACCATCAGGTCGTGGTCGTTGCCGGCCATGTCACCGGCCCTGCCTCCTTCGAGTTGCGGCAGGCCTCGACCGAGCAGCAAATCCGCGAGGCCATTCCGGCGGATACGCAACTCGTCCATTGTCATGGGCCGCATCTCGAGCTTCCGCTGCCCACCCTCAACACCATGCATGCGGTGGGGGGGAGCCTTGCCGACAGCGACGGCAACTGGAGCTTCGTCAGCGCCAGCCATGCCCGGAATCATGGCCGGCAGAGCTTCGTCTTCAACGGCTTTCCCGTCGATGAGTATCGCCTGTCCGCAGGCAAGAACGACCGGCTGCTTTTCCTTGCCGGCATAGCGCGGGCAAGCAAGAACCTGAACCGCGCGGTGGGGCTCGCGCGGAAATACGATTTTGGCCTGGACATAGCCGGAGGCGCGCGCTGGATGCTGCTGACGCGCAGCCAGGTGCGCCGCGACCTCGTCTTCTTCAAGAGCCTTTCGCCGCGCTATCATTTCCACGGCATCGTCGATGGCGACGAGAAGCTCGCTTTGCTCGGCCAAGCGCGTGCCTTCCTAAACCCGATCGCCTGGGAGGAGCCCTTTGGCATGGCACCGGTCGAGGCGATGCTGTGCGGTACGCCGGTGCTGGCGACACCCCGCGGGGCGATGCCTGAGATCGTCGATCCGGAGACGGGGCGGCTGTTCGAGACGGACAAAGAGTTTGCCGCAGCCCTCGATGATGTGTCGGCGCTGGCACCGGCGCGTTGCCGCGAGGTGGCGGCCGAACGTTTCTCCATTGCCAGGACCGCGCATGGCTATCTCGATCTCTATGCCCGTATCCTCGACGGCGAGCGTCTGCCGTGACGCCGGCGCGGCGCAAAAGTGGTGGCAAAGCTTGACTCCCCGGCCATTTTCCTGTCTACAGCCCTCGAAATTCCGCGAAGAGTTCCACTCCTAGCGGCCGACCGGGACACCCCAGAGGTTGTCAAACGATCCCGGAGGCCAACACCCGGCAGCGCGATGCGCCCCCGGGTGCTTTTTGGTTTTGGCCGCATGAATGGTTTGGCGCTTGGGCGCGGAGGCATTACTTCTCGGCCAACGCATGTGTGTCCGGGAAAGGGAAAGTCGAATGTTTGAATCGCTGCAAGAGCGGCTTGGATCGATCCTGAACGGCCTCACTGGCCGTGGCGCGCTGTCGGAGGCCGATGTTACGGCCGCTCTGCGCGAGGTCCGTCGCGCCCTGCTCGAAGCCGACGTCGCGCTCGAGGTCGTCCGTTCGTTCACCGACCGGGTGCGCGAGAAGGCCGTGGGTGCCGCGGTTCTGAAGTCGATCAAGCCCGGGCAGATGGTCGTCAAGATCGTCCATGACGAGCTGGTCGAGATGCTCGGCGCCGAAGGCGTTGCCATCGACCTCAACGCGCCGGCCCCCGTCGTCATCATGATGGTCGGCCTTCAGGGCTCGGGCAAGACGACGACCACCGCCAAGATCGCCAAGCGGATGACCGAGCGCCAGGGCAAGAAGGTCCTGATGGCCTCGCTCGACACGCGTCGCCCGGCCGCCCAGGAGCAGCTGCGCCAGCTCGGCGAGCAGACCAAGGTGGCGACGCTGCCTGTTATTGCCGGCCAGTCGCCGGTCGACATCGCCAAGCGCGCCGTCCAGGCGGCCAAGCTCGGCGGCCATGACATCGTCATCCTCGACACCGCCGGCCGCACCCATATCGATGAGCCGCTGATGGTCGAGATGGCCGACATCCGCAAGGTGTCGGACCCGCACGAAATCCTGCTCGTGGCCGACTCGCTGACCGGTCAGGACGCCGTCAACCTCGCCAAGAGTTTCGACGACCGCGTCGGCATCACCGGCCTGGTGCTGACCCGCATGGACGGCGACGGCCGTGGCGGTGCCGCCCTTTCGATGCGCGCCGTCACCGGCAAGCCGATCAAGCTGATCGGTGTCGGCGAAAAGATGGATGCGCTGGAGGAGTTCTATCCCAAGCGCATCGCCGACCGCATCCTCGGCATGGGCGACATCGTTTCGCTGGTCGAGAAGGCTGCCGAAACCATCGACGCGGAAAAGGCCGCGGCGATGGCCAAGAAGATGCAGTCGGGCAAGTTCGACCTGAACGACCTCGCCGACCAGCTTGGCCAGATGCAGAAGATGGGCGGCATGGGCGGCATCATGGGCATGATGCCCGGCATGGGCAAGATGAAGGACCAGATGGCCGCGGCCGGCCTCGACGACAAGATGTTCGGCCGCCAGCTCGCCATCATCTCGTCGATGACCAAGGCCGAGCGCGCCAATCCCGACGTGCTCAAGCATTCGCGCAAGAAGCGCATCGCCGCCGGTTCCGGCACCGATGCGGCCGAGATCAACAAGCTGCTCAAGATGCATCGCCAGATGGCCGACATGATGAAGGCGATGGGCGGCAAGGGCAAAGGCGGCGGCCTCATGCGCGGCATGATGGGCGGCCTGGCCTCCAAGATGGGCCTCGGCGGCATGATGCCCGGCGGCGGCATGCCTGACCTTTCCAAGATGGACCCCAAGCAGCTCGAGGCGCTGAAGAAGCAGGCTGAGGCAGCCGGTCTCGGCCAGGGTCTCAAAGGCCTTCCCGGTGGCATGCCGGGTCTCGGCGGCGGTCTTCCCGGCCTGCCTGGCGGCATGAAGCTTCCGGGCCTCGGCGGCGGCCTGCCCGGCCTCGGCAAGAAGAAGTGAGGGCCCATGACCGACATCGACCCTAAGGCCCGGCTGCAGGAACTGCGCGCTTCGATCGACAACATCGATGCAGCACTCATCCATATGCTGGCCGAGCGTTTCCGCTGCACCCAGGCGGTCGGCGTGCTCAAGGCCACCCATGGCCTGCCACCGGCCGACCCGGCGCGCGAGCAGACCCAGATCGCGCGTCTGCGCCGGCTTGCCGACGATGCGCATCTCGATCCCGATTTCGCGGAGAAGTTCCTTAACTTCATCATCCGCGAGGTGATCCGTCACCACGAAATGCTGGCCGCCGAACACAATGGCGCGCCAGACAAGACTACCTCCGCCTGACGGCGGAACAGACTTAAGACCAAGAACCCAAGACAGAACCACTCCAGGAGTAAGAAAATGTCCCTCAAGATCCGTCTGGCCCGCGCCGGCTCGAAGAAGCGCCCCTACTACCACATCGTCATCGCTGACGCCCGCAGCCCGCGCGACGGCCGCTTCATCGAGGCGATCGGCGCCTGGAACCCGCTGCTGCCCAAGGACGGCGACCGCATGAAGCTGGACGCCGACCGCGCCAAGTACTGGCTGTCGAACGGCGCCCTGCCGACCGACCGCGTTGCCCGCTTCCTCGATGAGGCTGGCGTCGTCAAGCGTGAAGCCCGCTCGAACCCGACCAAGGGCGAGCCGGGCAAGAAGGCCCAGGAGCGTCTGGCTGCCCTCAAGAAGGCGCAGGAAGACGCTGCTGCTGCCATCGCAGCTGCAGCTGCTGCCCCGGCCGAGGCTTCGGCCGAGTAATTTCCGGGTACCCGGAACACGTAAACGGGCAGGGAAACCTGCCCGTTTTTTTGTGCCCGCCAGTCTACTGGTCGAGGATGGAAGGGGCGGCGCTTCCGACTTTGCTGTGCCCGTGCAGGTTGATGTGTGCCGGTCCTCGCGATAGGGATTTCCACCGGCGATATCACGGTAACGGGCCACGACGTGGACGCGACGAGGGCATGGGCCGGTCCCCGCACTATGACACTTATATGACGTTGCGCTTAAGCAGGCGGTAAGCCTGCACCCGATAGGTTGCGCCGCGACGGCGCCCGGCCTTCCTGCCGTGCCGGCATGAGGCCGTGCCGTCGGGCCGAAACGTTCGGCATGCTGACAACAGATGCGATGCCTTCAGGCGTCCGGCGAGTGCCGGACCGCGGAAATCGGCAGTCGCACCAGCGACAGGTGACCGGATGCTTTTGGCAATGCGAGCTTGGGATAAGGCGAAGGCGTTTCCGCCGGAAACGCGTGACGGCGCCGCCGAGCGGCCGGCGGTCATGCGCGCTGCCGACCTGCCGCCTGATATCGATACCGAGTTCGACGATGTCAGGCTGGTGTTGCGCCGCTGGCAGGCTGCACGCGTCGATGGCGGCTTGCCGCCCTATGAAGAGTTGGCGCTCGGCAGCATCGGCCGCTTCGCCGACGAGATGGCGGTGCTGCGCCTGCAAACGGACAAGGACGGGTTCATTCTGCGCGCCGGTCCGCGCTTCACCACCATTGCCGGACTTTCCGAGCCTGCAGCGACGCTTTCCGTGCTGCCCTTCGCCTTCCGCCGCGCAATTGCCAGCGCCATGGACCAGGCCCGCGCCGCCGCTGCGCCGAAGCTGACGTTCTGCCGGTCGCTGGTCGACGGCATGGTCTCCACCGTCGAGGTGCTGGCGCTGCCGCTGGCCTGCCGCTGGCCGGGCGAATATTTCATGGTCTTCGCGCGCCCGCGCAAGAGCCAGATCGACCTTGCCCGCCTGTTGATCAACTCGACCGACGAGGGCATCCTGGCGCTCAGCCCGCTGGAAACCGCCGGTGGCGAGATGCGCGACTACCAAATTCTCTCGGTCAACAACGCCGCCGCAAGGCTGCTGGGCCTTTCGACCGAAAACACCCGTTTCCGGCTGCTGTCCGAAGCACGGGCGGCGCAGGCTTTGTCGGAGGCGCTTGCCCAGCTTGGCCTGGCCCGCGCCCATGGCGTGGCGGCACCCTCGCTCGAGCTGGCCTACGACCTCGATGGCGAGGCGGTGTCGCTGCAGGTCGGCGTGGTCGAGACGGGCGGCCTGCTTGCCGTAACGCTGACCGACGTGCGCGAGATCAAGAACCGCGAAGCGCTGTTCCGCTCGCTGTTCGACGACAATCCGGTGCCGATGTATGTGCGCAAGGCCGAGGGCGGCGCGTTCCTGAGCGTGAACGCCGCGGCGCTCAACCTCTATGGTCGCAGCCGCGACGAGTTCCTGGCGCTTGGACTTCAAGACCTCGATCACGGCGACGGACAGGCGAGTGCAGCAATCGAGGGCGAGCGCCATGCCCGCCACCGCACTTCCACCGGCACCGAGCTTGATGTCATCGAATACGCCCGCCACATCCGCTTCGGGGCGGCGCCCGCGACGCTGTCGACCATCGTCGACATCACCGAGCGCAAGCGCGCCGAGGATCGCATTTCCTTCCTTGCCCATCACGATCCGCTGACCGGCGTCGGCAACCGCACCACCTTCTCGCAGGAGATCGAGGAGGCTGTGGCCACTGCGGTCGCCGGCCACCAGCCCTTTGCTCTGCTGCTTGTCGATCTCGACGATTTCAAGGTCGTCAACGACACGCTTGGCCATGCGGCGGGCGATTCCCTGCTGATCGAGACCGCGGCCCGTATTCGTCGGCTGCTGCGCCGCAGCGACCTCGTCGCCCGTCTCGGTGGCGACGAGTTCGCAATCCTGCTGCGTGGAGCGCTGAGCCGTCCCGATGTCGAGGCGCTGGCGCGTCGCATCATCCAGGCCATCGGCGAACCGCATCTTTATGACGGCCACAAGCTGACGATCGGCGCGAGCCTCGGAGCGGCTATCGCGCCAGCCGATGCGCGCGAGACCGGCGCGCTGCTCAAATGCGCCGACCTCGCGCTCTACCGCTCCAAACGCGAGGGCAAGGGTGCGTTCCACTTCTTCGAACCGGAGATGGACGCCGAGATGCGCGACCGGCGCGAGCTCGAATTCGAGCTGCGCTGTGCCGATCTCGACCAGGAGCTCGAGCTTCACTACCAGCCGATCATCTCGGTCAAGACCGGCGGCCTGCGCGGCTTCGAGGCGCTGGTGCGCTGGCGCAATCCCCGGCGCGGCATGGTCTCGCCGGCGCAGTTCATCCCGCTGGCCGAGGAGACCGGTATGATCGAGCCGATCGGCCGCTGGGTGCTCAACGAGGCCTGCCGTCGCGCCGCTGACTGGCCGTCCGATCTCGTTATCGCGGTCAACGCATCTGCTGTGCAGTTCCGTGGCGGCCATCTCGCCGAGGATATCGGCCAGGCTCTGGCCGCATCCGGGCTTGTGCCGGCGCGACTGGAAATCGAGATCACCGAATCCGTGCTGCTTGCCGATACGGGCGCAAATCTGGCCGTGCTGCAGCGGCTCAAGGACATCGGCGTGCGGGTTGCACTCGATGATTTCGGCACCGGCTATTCGAGCATGAGCTATCTTCGCCGCTTCCAATTCAGCCGGCTAAAGATCGACCGATCCTTCGTTCGCGATATCGGCAACAGCCGCGAATCCATGGCCATCGTGCGCGCGATCATCGGCCTCGGGGCCAATCTCGGCATCGACACGACGGCTGAAGGCGTGGAGACCGGCGCACAGCTCGAACTGCTGAGGCAGGAGCGCTGCGGCGAAATCCAGGGCTTCCTGTTCAGCCCGCCAGTGGACTGCACAGGGGCCGCCCGCATCATCGAGAGTTATTGCGGCGGTGCAGTCCACGTCGCATGAGGTGATGCCTCGGCGAGCTTGCCGCCTTGACCGTGGCCGTCAGCCATCCCACCCTCCGGCCAAACGGAGGAAAATCATGTCGAAGAGAGAATCGTCCATCAATCCAGAGGGCGTCTACGAGCCGTTTTCGGCGCTCGAAGCGCCGCTGGAGGTCTTCAGCCATGGCGAGCGTTTCGGCTCCAGCTTCCGGCACCTGTCGAGCTTCGGCGGCGGCAGCCATGTCGGCGTGGCGCTGGAGGAGCTGCCGCCGGGCAAGGAAACCAACCCGTCACACTACCACATGCTCGAGGAGGAGCATCTCTACGTCCTCGACGGTGTGGCGACGCTGAAGCTCGGCGACCGTACGTATGTCATGAAGGCTGGCGATTATGTCTGCTTCCCGGCCGGCCAGAAGGTCGGCCATTCGCTGTACAACCACACCGACGCGCCCTGCCGCTACATCATCATCGGCGAGCGCAACCCCAACGACGTCATTGTCTATCCGGAATCGGGCCGCGTCAGCGTCCGGCTGACGGGCGAAGGCTACAGCGGGGCGTCGGTCATGGAGTACTGGGAGGGTATCGACGCGAGCAGGCAGCAGGCGAAGCGATGACTTTGGGCGAGACTGACCTCGGCGTCCTGCTGGCCTCCATGGAGCCGGAGCTTTGGCCCGAGACCTATGTCTTTGCGACCGTGCCGGAGGGAGCGCCGGTGCCGCCGGATACGGTGATGAGCTTTCGCGAGCGAGAGGGCACAACCCTTATCCTGCGGGAGGCAGACGCGAGGAGCGCTGGACTTGCCGCGGCCTTTTCATGCCGGATGATCACGCTGAATATCCATTCGTCGCTCGAAGCGGTCGGCTTTCTTGCCGCGATCACTGCGCATCTCGCTTCCGCGGGCATGGGCGTCAATCCGGTCTCGGCCTACTACCATGACCATCTGTTCGTGCCGGCAGGGCGAGCGGAGGAGGCGATGATGCTGCTGAGGCAGCTTGCGGCGGAGGCGGCTGCTCACGAATAGTAGTAGTGCTCGGCCGGAAGCATCTGCGGTGGGGTTTCGCCCAGCGCTTCGAACACCGAGATCTCGCAGACGCGGCAAAGGCCATCGAGGGCGAGGTCATTGGCCTCCATGCCGAAGGGGTCCTCCAGCTCTTCCGACAGCGCGTCGAGGCCGAAGAAGGTGTAGGCGATCAGCGCCGTGAACAGCGGCGTTCCCCAGCCGGCGGAGCCCGCGAGCCCGAAGGGCAGCAGCAGGCAGAAGATGTAGGCCGTGCGCTGCAAAAGTAGCGTGTAGGCGAAGGGCAGGGGCGTGCCCATGATGCGCTCGCAGCCGGCCTGAAGTGCTGCCATCGCCGACAGGCGCTCGTCGAGGATGCGGTAATCCATTGCTTCCAGCGTGCCGCTGCGCTTGAGGGCGCCGAGCTTGCCACCCATGCGCCGCATGACGGCGTCCGGTCTGTTGGTGGCGGCGTGGATTTCGTCGACGGCATCGCCGATGAAGGGGCGCGCCGCGTCACGCGTATCGATCCGGCGCAGTTCGCCGCGCAGGAAATGACAGAAGGCGAGCGAATCCATCAGCAGCGGCCGCAGCGCCTCGCGTTCTGAAATCATCGCGGTGGAGGCGCGGCACAGGTTGCGGATCTCGAACACCAACTGCCCCCACAGCTTGCGCGCCTCCCACCAGCGGTCATAGGCGGCGTTGTTGCGGAAGCCGAGATAGATGGACAGCGCCACGCCGAGCAGCGCGAAGGGCGCCACCCCGGCGTTGCCGAAATCGAGCCCCAGCGCCTGCACCAGCGCCACCACGACGGCGCCATAGGCGGCAAAGCCGATGATCTGCGGCAGGATGCGCGGCACGACGGACCCGCGCATGACGAAGAACAATTTGAGCAGGTTCGTGCGGGGGCGGACGATCATGTGGGGCGGTACCTCTTTGCAGCGGATACTGTGCCGCGGAACCGGCCAAAGTCATCCCCTCAATCGCGACAGGCGTGACGATTTCTTGGAGCTGAAGCGGAGCGCGGCTTGGGATCACTTTTCGTAGGTTCGGCCCGTCAGCTTGTCCATGACCCGGCGCAGCAGCCCACCACGCCTGAGCCGGCGAACCTCCTCCGACAGCTCGGCCGCCCTGCTGGACAGCTCGCCGATCAGGAGTTGCAGCTCTTCGCTGGGGCCAAGCCCTTCCCGCAACTTGAGGAAGCGGCGGTCATAGATTCGCCGCTGCTGGAGAAACCGTTCGATGATGGCGGCCAGCGCGCGCTCGTCCTCATCCGCTTCGCGGCGCGGCCACTCCCTTTCAGACAGGACTTCGCGATAGATCGTCTCCAGAGCCTGGGCGCCCCTGTCGCTGCTGAAATCGCGCCGGACGAGCGCGGTTACGGCTCGGGCATCGTCCGCACCGTAAGCTGTCAGCTCGCGATCGAGCAACTCCGGCGAGGCTGCATCCGACAGCGCACCATAGGCAAAGTTGATGGCTGCAAAGTCGTCGAACCTGCCTGTGGTCACAAGACCGCCGATACCGAAGCGGTCGGCATTGATCACCGCGCATCCCTTGGCCATGGCTTCGAGTGCCATCCGCCCGCTGGCGAATGCCAGTTCGATCCCGTCAAGACGTTGCACCACGTCGGTGGCCACCTTACCAACCAACTCGCCGCGGAAGGCGATGCCGTGCCGCCGGCAAGCCTCTGCGATCATTGGTGTGAAGGGGATCGCTCCTGGATGAGCGAAGACCGCTGCCGTTGTCAGCAGCGGTGGCGGCGCCAAGACGCGTCCTACACGCTGGAGGTCGACGGTGTTCGACCAGAAGGCAATCTTCGAAGCGTCCACCCCGCATTCGTCGACAAGCCGGCCGCGCAGGCCGGACCGAACATGAAGATAGCGCCTGATCCGGGGATGTATGGGAGGATCGTCAAGTTCGCTGGTGAAATCGTGACAAACGAAGATGGCCGGTGTGCCCGGAAAGCGTGCCAGGGCTGCGATTGTCGGACCGGCATGATGGCCATGGATGATGTCAGGCGCTTCGCCGAACGTTTCCAGCGACGTCAGCACCGGCGAGCCCGTCGCCCGGATTTCCGCTGCAGCCGGACCGATGACCGGCGCAAAGGTTGCCACCGAATGGCCGCGCCGACGCAGCGCCAGGACCATGTCGCGCACCAGCGTTTCGGTGCCGCTGCGTGCCCTCAAGACGGCGTTCGTCATCAGAATTCGCAGGGGCCGACCCGTGCCCTGGGCAAGGCTGCCGGTAGCGTCAAGGCTGTCGCGTGCCATGCTCCCGTCTCCGATGCATCAACCCACCCACCCATGACTTGGCGCTAATGTATCGAAGCAATGCCCGGGATCAACCATTCAGCCAACTACCGGCCGGGTCCTCGCGGACATAGAGAACATCAGGCAGGCCTTCTTCGTTGCCCGAGCCATCGCCGAAGGCTTCCGCGCGGAAGTCGTGGCGTTCGTAGAAGCGGCGTGCGCCTGAATTGGCCTGGAAGCAATGGAGCTGGACGCGGGGCATGGTCGATGTGGCGTGCCGCAGGAGGCGGCTGCCGATGCCGCGGCCGGTCCAGTCCGGATCGAAATAGAGCTGTTCGACCCAGTCGTCCTTGATCGATATGAAGCCGACGATGCGGTCTGCGGCGGTTACGACGGTGACAGCCTGGTGGGCGAGGAGCACATGCCGGACGAAATACAAGTCCTCGTCCGGCGTGTGGAGTTGTGGCATCCACTCGAAGGCAGCAAGCGCCGCCCTCAGGACGCGGGCGATGTCGTGTGCGTCGCCGGCTTCGGCCGGACGCAGCACGACATCGAACATGGCGTCAGGCGGCCTTCTGCTTCGGCTTGATCAGGCCGCGCTCGACCAGAAGTTCGGCGATCTGCACGGCGTTGAGGGCCGCGCCCTTGCGCAGGTTGTCGGAGACGATCCACATCGCCAGGCCGTTGTCGACCGTGCCGTCCTCGCGGATGCGAGAGATGTAAGTGGCGTCTTCGCCGGCCGAGTCGAGCGGCGTGGCGTAGCCGCCGTCCTCATGCTTGTCGATGACCAGGCAGCCCGGCGCTTCGCGCAGGATGTCGCGCGCCTCGTCGGCGGTGATCGGCTCTTCGAACTCGACATTGACGGCTTCGGAGTGGCCGATGAAGACAGGCACGCGCACGGCGGTGGCCGTCAGCTTGATCTTGGGGTCGAGCATCTTCTTGGTCTCGGCGACCATCTTCCACTCTTCCTTGGTGTAGCCGTCCTCCATGAAGACGTCGATGTGTGGAATGACGTTGAAGGCGATGCGCTTGCTGAACTTCTTGGCTTCGACCGGATCGGCGACGAAGACGGCGCGCGTCTGGGTGAACAGCTCGTCCATGCCTTCCTTGCCGGCGCCCGACACCGACTGGTAGGTCGCAACGACGACGCGCTTGATCTTGGCCTTGTCGTGCAGCGGCTTCAGCGCCACAACCATCTGGGCGGTCGAGCAGTTCGGGTTGGCGATGATGTTCTTCTTGGTGAAGCCGGCAATGGCGTCCGGGTTCACTTCCGGCACGATCAGCGGCACGTCCTGGTCGTAGCGGAAGGCCGACGAATTATCGATGACGACGCAACCCTGCTTGCCGATCTTGGGCGACCATTCCTTGGAGATATTGCCGCCGGCCGACATCAGGCAGAGGTCGGTGTCGGAGAAGTCGTAGGTGTCGAGCGCCTTCACCTTCAGCGTCTTGTCGCCATAGGACACTTCGGTGCCCTGGCTGCGGCGCGATGCCAGCGGCACCACTTCGCTGGCGGGGAAGCCGCGTTCCTCGAGGATATTGAGCATTTCGCGGCCCACATTGCCCGTGGCGCCGACGATCGCAACCTTGAAACCCATCAGATCACTCCTGTCCCTCTCCGCTCGTTCCTGGAGAAAACCCGCTGGCCAGCGCGGGCTTCATCCCCCGGGCCAGACCCGGGAGAGGGTGAGCAGGCCAAGGGAAATCACACCGTTTTGGTGGTGGTGGTTTTGGCCATGGTTTTGGTCGAAAGCAGGGAAACGGCTCCGCGCCCGGCACGACTTCTGTCGTGGCCGGGGAAATCGAATGCGAAAAGCGCCATCAAGAGGCCGCGCATCGGAGGGTTCCCTGTTCGCCGCCGCTTTTATCGGGTTTCGGCGAAGAGTCAATCGCGCGCGCAGGTTGCCGAGGGTAGTGTCTTTGGCAAACTTGAATTGCCTTGTACTATTCTCGTCGAGGCGCAGATGCGGGATCAGGCCAATGGGCGAGCCAATCGATGCGAAACTGCCGGTTGCGACCGTCATTGGCGGTCGTCATGGCAGTCTCCGGCCACTTGAAGCCTCCGATGCCGTCACGCTCTACCGGCTTTCGCATGACGAGAACGTCGCTGCCGCCTGGGCCGAGATGAAGGTCGGGCCGTTTGCCGACGAGACCGCATTCGCCGCCCATGTCGATGTGCTTGTCTCCGACCCGAAGCGGGCGTTTTTCGCCGTCATCGATCTTCGGGGCGCCGTGCTGGGCTGGTTGTGCCTGATGGAAGCGAGGGCCGCACATCAGGTCGTCGAGCTCGGCTACGTGCTGTTCACGTCAAGCATGCAACGCACGACGCTTGCGAGCGAGGCACTCTATCTGGTCATGCGCCACGTCTTCGAGGGGCTTGGCTATCGCCGCCTGGAATGGACCTGCACCGCCGAGAACAACCGGTCGCGAATTGCCGCCGACCGGCTCGGCTTCACTTATGAAGGGACCTTGCGCGAAGGTTTGCTGCTCAAGGGGCTGGCAAGAGATATCTGCATGTATTCGATGCTGTCGTCCGAGTGGCCGGCCTGTCGCGCCGTCATGGAAGAGTGGCTGGAGCCGGCCAATTTCCTGGATGGCAGGCAGCTGCGGTCGATGACCGAGATCAGGGCACGGCGATAGCAGGCTTGCGTCGCTGATGCTCCGCAATTGTTGATCCCTTGTGCCTGAACATTCGTTATATATGCTTGGCTACAGCGGGCGCCGTCCTTGTGACGGCCTTGTTCTTATGGCGAATTGACGGGGCGGCCGAACTCTGGAGGATCGGCAGCTTGGCGGCATGGTCCGCCGCGCATGGCAGCAGGAATGGTCCGGGCTTTGGGAGGAGCTTATGAGCGGACAGTTTTTTGGACGGCATGAGGATGCCGTGCAGGCTGCGGTCGCTTCCGACGAGGCGGCACGCTCGGCGCTGGTGGCGTCCTGGCGGCGGTCGTCGCGGCTGCATCGTCTCGACCCCGGCGAGCACAAGCCGCCGCAGCGCCTCACCGAGCAGGAGTTGCGCGACGCGCGCCAACGCATCGAACCGCTGATCCATGCCGCGCAAGCGAGCCTCGACCGGCTCTATCTCGCCGTCGGCGGCGTCGGCTGCTGCGTTCTGCTGGCCGATCGCGACGGCGTGCCGATAGAACGGCGGGGCGCGATCTCCGACAACCAGACCTTCCACAAATGGGGCCTGTGGACCGGCACCATCTGGAGCGAGGAAAGCGAAGGCACCAACGGCATCGGTACCTGCCTTGTCGAACAGCGGGCGCTCACCATCCACCGCGACCAGCATTTCTTCGCCCGCAACACGGCGCTGTCCTGCACCACGACGCCGATCTACGATCATGAGGGCAATGTCGCCGCCGCACTTGATGTTTCGTCCTGTCGGGCCGACCTGACCGAAGGTTTCGTCAATCTCATCGCCCTCGCGGTGAACGACGCCGCCCGCCGCATCGAGGCCGACAATTTCCGTCTCGCTTTCCCCGAGGCGCGCATCCTGCTGACGCCGGCTGCCGAGCGCAATCCGGGCGCCATGGTGGCCGTCGACGCCGACGATCTGGTCATCGGCGCCACCAGGCAGGCGCGCCTCGCCCACGGCATCACCCGCGAGCAGCTAGAGCGCCGGCTGCCGGTCGCCGACCTTCTGGGCATGCCCCAGCGGGTGTCGGGAGACCTCGACGAGGCCGAACGCGCGGCACTGCATCGCGCGCTGGCCCGCGCCGACGGCAACGTCTCGGCGGCGGCCCAGAAGCTCGGCATTTCCAGGGCGACGCTGCACCGCAAGCTCAACCGGCTGGGCATCCGCCGCGACCATTGAGTTTTGCAGCGCCCGACTGTCGCAGAACTGCGACAGTCGCCGCCTGCCATCGCTTCCCCTGGGGCTGACAGCTTTCGCAACATCTCCGACGCTCTTTGTCGACGCGCCGCATCCTGCGGTGCCGCTTCTCGGGAGGAAGAGATGAACAAGGTGGAATTCTCGCGCACGGCCAAGATCCCCTTCGCCAAGCGCTACGACAATTACATCGGTGGTGCGTGGGTGGCGCCGAAATCGGGCCGCTACTTCGAAAACGTCTCGCCGGTCACCGGCCGGCCGCTGGGCGAGGTCGCCCGCTCCGACGCAGCCGACATCGAGGCAGCACTCGATGCCGCCCACAAGGCCAAGGACGCCTGGGGCAAGACTGCGCCCGCGACCCGCGCGCTGATCCTCAACCGCATCGCCGACCGCATGGAGGAAAACCTCGACTGTCTGGCGCTGGCCGAGACCTGGGACAACGGCAAGCCGATCCGCGAGACGACCGCCGCCGACGTGCCGCTCGCCATCGACCATTTCCGCTATTTCGCCGGGGCGCTGCGTGGCCAGGAGGGCAGCCTGTCGCAGATCGACGACGACACCGTCGCCTATCATTTCCACGAGCCGCTGGGCGTCGTCGGCCAGATCATCCCGTGGAATTTCCCGCTGCTGATGGCCTGCTGGAAGCTGGCGCCGGCGCTCGCCGCCGGCAATTGCGTGGTGCTGAAGCCGGCCGAGCAGACGCCCGCCACCATCATGCTGTGGGCCGACCTGATCGGCGACCTGTTGCCCGAGGGCGTGCTCAACATCGTCAACGGCTTCGGCCTCGAGGCGGGCAAGCCGCTGGCGTCGAGCCCGCGCATCGCCAAGATCGCCTTCACCGGCGAGACGACGACCGGCCGGCTGATCATGCAATACGCCTCGCAGAACCTGATCCCGGTGACGCTCGAACTCGGCGGCAAGTCGCCCAACATCTTCTTCCAGGACGTGACGGCGGAAGACGACGACTTCTTCGACAAGGCGATCGAAGGCTTCGTCATGTTCGCGCTCAACCAGGGCGAGGTCTGCACCTGCCCGAGCCGGGCGCTGGTGCATGAGAAGATTTACGACAAGTTCATGGAACGCGCGCTGAAGCGCGTCGAGGCAATTGTCCAGGGCGACCCGCTCGATCCGGCCACCATGATCGGCGCGCAGGCCTCGTCGGAGCAGCTGGAGAAGATCCTGTCCTATATGGACATCGGCCGCCAGGAGGGCGCTGAGGTGCTGACCGGCGGCGAGCGCGCGCATCTGCCCGGTGACCTCGCCGGCGGCTATTACGTCAAGCCGACCGTGTTCAAGGGCCACAACAAGATGCGCATCTTCCAGGAGGAGATCTTTGGGCCTGTTGTCTCGGTCACCACCTTCAAGGATGATGACGATGCGCTGTCGATCGCCAACGACACGCTGTACGGCCTCGGTGCCGGCATCTGGAGCCGCGATGCCAACCGGCTTTACCGCTTCGGCCGCGCCATCCAGGCCGGGCGCGTGTGGACCAACTGCTACCACGCCTATCCGGCGCACGCCGCCTTCGGCGGCTACAAGCAGTCGGGCATCGGCCGCGAGACGCACAAGATGATGCTCGACCACTACCAGCAGACCAAGAACATGCTGGTCAGCTACAGCCCGAAGAAGCTCGGGTTTTTCTGAGATGACGAGCGTTCCTCTCCCCGTTCACGGGGAGAGGATGCCGGCAGGCAGGTGAGGGGCAGCGCTGACCCGACCGCGTTCGCGCCGCCCCTCATCCGTCACTTCGTGGCCCTTCTCCCTGCAGGCGGGGACAAGGAAGAACCGGAACCCACTCATGTCCTCGCATCATCCTCTCGACAAGGTCTCGGCAACACCCGGCGCCGTCGCCCTGCTCGACGAGATCATCGCCGACCACGGGCCGGTGCTGTTCCACCAGTCCGGCGGCTGCTGCGACGGCTCGTCGCCGATGTGTTATCCGCGCTCCGACTTCATCGTCGGCGACCTCGACGTGCTGATGGGCACCATCGGTGACACGCCCGTCTACATCAGCGCCTCGCAATACGAAGCCTGGAAGCACACCGACCTGATCATTGATGTGGTGCCGGGGCGCGGCGGCATGTTCTCGCTCGACAATGGCCGCGAGAAGCGGTTTCTCACCCGCTCCATCATCTGCGCCGTGCCGCTGCCAGGCAGCGTCTAGAGTAATTTCAGGAAAAGTGCGCAGCGGTTTTCCGTCCGGAATAGCGCAAAAACAAAGAGATGGAGGGTTTCCGCGATTCGAAGAAAAGCGGAAGGCCTCTAGGGCTACCTGTCGGTGAGCTTGACGCGCTGGCCGCGCTTCGGCCAGGGCCGGACCGGCAGGGGCTGGTCGAGCAGGGTGGTCAACTCGGCTGGCAGGCTCGATATGGCCTGTTTGGTGGCTGTGCCGTCGGCGATGCTGACGATGCTGTCATAGAATTCGCTGCCGTCGGCGGCGCGCGGCGGCACGGGGTCGTGCATGACGCTGATGACGGTCACGCCGGGGCAATTGTCCTTGATGGCGCGGTGGAAGGCGATCTTGGCCTCGTGGTCGAGCGCGCCGGTGGCCTCGTCGAGGAACAGCAGGCCCGGCTGGTGCAGCAGGATGCGGGCGGCGACGAGCTTCTGCTTCTGCCCGCCGGAGAAGACCTGTTCCCATATCCTGCCGTCATGCAATTCGCTGTCGAGATGCTCGATGAAGTCGCCGAGGCCGGCCTTGTGCAGCGCCACCGCCACCTTCGCCTCCGAATGGCCCTCGGCGCTGCCCGGCAAGCAGACGAGCTGCTTGAGCGTGACTTGCGGCAGCTTCACGTCCTGAGTGGCGTAAAAGGCCGAAACGTTCTCGGGAAAGACGATGTCGCCGCGGCCATACGGCCAGAGCCCGTTGATCGCCTTGACCAGCGAGGTCTTGCCGCAGCCGGATTCACCGCGCACGAAGCTCCATTCGCCGCGCCGGAAGCGCAGGCTGGTCACCGTCAGGAAGGGTTGCACGTCGCTGCCGCGATGCATCAGTTCCAGGTTGCGCAAGGCAAGTCCGAAGACGGCGTGCTGGCTGGCGAAGCGGAATTCGGCCTGGCCCGTTCGGCCATAGTGCTGCTGCGGCTGCTGAACGTTTTCGATTGCCTCGGCCAGGTCGATCACCCGCACGCTGTTGGCGCGCAGCGTGGCGATCGCCGGCATCACCTGGATGAACCAGGAGCATTGCCCGATCAGTGAGTTCACCAGCTCGGCGCCGGTGACGTAGCCCTTGAGATTGATCTGGCCCTGCATGTAGGGGATCAGCCCCGGACCGTAGGCAATGAAGCGGGCGGCGACGAAATTGTAAATCAGCTCGAACGACATGTAGCCGGCATTGACCGTGTTCAGGCGGGCCCAGGTCTTGTCGATGTCGCGGTAGTGGCGCTCGTGCATGGCCTGCTGCACGCCTTCTCCACGCGATGCGGCGACGTGGAAACTGCGGCGCAGAAGCGTGTTCATCTCGCCGCGATAGCTGCCTTCGGCCTGCTGCATCCTGACGTTCAACCGCTCCATCAGCCCGCCGAGCTTCATGGCGATGAAGGTGTTGAGCGGCACGTAGGCGGCGACCGCGCCTAGCGCCAGAACGAAGCTGCCATAGTCGCCGAGGAATTCGAGCCCACGCACCGGCGCCGATGTCTCCCACAATTTCTGGCCGACGAAGAACAGCGAGGTGGCGACGCTCATCACCCCCATCGCCAGGCCGATGGCACCGCCGGTCATGCCCTTGATGGCGTCCTGGACCCGCTGGTCGATGTTGTCGGGCGCAGCCCGGCCCTCGCCGGCGTCGTGCTGGACGTGGAAATGGGTGTGGTTGGCATCGAGCAGAGCGGCGTTGAAGCGGCCATCGAGCCAGCCCCGCCATTTGCGATGCAATGTCGTGGAGAAGAGGTGGCGGATGCCCGTGAAGCCGGCATCCTTGAGCAGCACGAGAATGAAGAGCGTGCCGGCGGCGGTGAGCAATGACGCAAGCGGCGTCACGTTGGCGGGATCGTGGAAGAAGGCGATCGAATTGACCAGTTCGCCCGAGGCTTCGGCCATCCATACGCTGGCCTTGCTGGAAAGTGCGGTCAGGAGGGCTATCACCAGCGTCAGCCCCCAGGCTTCCTTCCAGCGATCCGAGAACCAGTAGGCCCGCATCAGGCCCCAGAAGCTTCGCATCGCCGAGACCGGCGTCCGGGGAGGCGGCCTTGAGGCGCCGCGTCGCCATGTCATCGATAGGTAGCGAGGTCTGCCGACCCGAATCACTACGTTCCCTACCCCATTGCCCTTTTAGCGAAGGGTAACATGAGTGGCCGTTTCTCAAACCGGATTATATCGGGAGATGCATTGGCGGCGTTGTTTTCGCGGCATCTGTGCCGGTGGGAACACAGGCCGGGCGTGGCTGCGCGCCGGACTTGCCGGGTGTGAAAAACTCTGCTCACAGTTGTTAGAGATCAGCCGCCGGAGGGATCATGCGCGGGGAAATGCTACATTACGACGAGGCGCAAGGCTTCGGCTTTATCGAAGGCGCCGACGGCAACCGCTACGGCTTCGCGCGCGAGGACCTGCGCCAGGCGATGGCAGTCGGCAAGGGAACGGAGGTCGAGTTCACCCCGTCAGGCGGACAGGCCCGCGACGTCTTTCCCATTCATGCGCCTGTTGCGCGCAGTGCCGGACCGATGCCTCAACCCGGACGATCGGTGCCGCAGTTCGGCCGCCGCGGCGTGGCGGACAGCCAGCCGGCTCCGGCGCAGGCCGTGCCTCGCGCGCCGAGATACGAACCCGCCTACAGCGATGCAGCCTATGGCGAACCGTCAACTGGACTGTGGTCTTACTTTTGGCGAGCGATCACGACGAACTATGTCAATTTCAGCGGCCGTGCACGTCGCAAGGAATATTGGGCTTTCACGCTGTTCATGATCCTGGGCGGAGTGGTGCTCGGCGCCTTGATCGGCATCTTCGCTGCAGTCTCCGGCCAGGATGAGCAGAGTCTGCCGATCATGGTGCTCTTCCTGCTCAGCGCCTTCGGCCTGGCCATGGTCTTGCCCAGCATTGCCGTCACCGTTCGGAGGATCCACGATCTCGGCTTGTCCGGCTGGTTCTATCTGCTGATCTTCGTACCCTTTGGCGGATTTGTGCTTCTGGTCTTCACCTTGCTGCCGTCGCAGAAGCACGACAACAAGTGGGGGCCGGTGCCGGAGGGCGTAAGCGTGCCCGCGCTCTACATCCCGGATGCGTAGCGACATCAACAAGGACAAAGAAAAACGGCGCCCAAGGGCGCCGTTTTCAGTTCTTCAGTCGGCAATCAGGCGAAGAACTTCGCCACGATGGCGTCACCCATCTGAGTGGTGCCGACTTCGGTCTTGCCTTCCGACATGATGTCTTTGGTGCGCAGGCCGTCGTCGAGGACAGCGGCAATCGCGGCCTCGAGGCGGTCGGCCTCGGCCACCATGTTGAACGAGTAGCGCAGGCACATGGCAAATGACGCGAGCATGGCGATCGGGTTGGCGATGCCCTGGCCGGCGATGTCGGGCGCCGAGCCGTGCACTGGCTCGTAGAGCGCCTTGCGTTTGCCGGTAAGCGCGTCGGGCGCGCCCAGCGAGGCCGAAGGCAACATGCCGAGCGAGCCGGTCAGCATCGCCGCGACATCAGACAGCATGTCGCCGAACAGGTTGTCGGTGACGATGACGTCGAATTGCTTGGGCCAGCGTACCAGCTGCATGCCGCCGGCGTCGGCCAGCATGTGGTCGAGCTTGACATCGGCATACCTGGCCTTGTGGGTGGCGGTCACCACCTCGTTCCACAATACGCCCGACTTCATGACGTTGCGCTTTTCCATCGACGTCACGCGGTTCTTGCGGGTGCGAGCCAGTTCGAAGGCGACGCCCGAGATGCGCTCGATCTCGAAGGTGTCGTAGACCTGCGTGTCGATGCCGCGCTTCTGGCCGTTGCCGAGATCGATGATCTGTTTCGGCTCGCCGAAATATACGCCGCCGGTCAGCTCGCGCACGATCAGGATGTCGAGGCCTTCGACCACGTCCTGCTTGAGCGACGACGAGCCGGCCAGCGCCGGGTAGCAGATCGCCGGACGCAGGTTGGCAAACAGCTCCATGTCCTTGCGCAGGCGCAAAAGGCCGGCCTCGGGGCGCACCTCATAGGGAACTGCGTCCCACTTCGGGCCGCCGACTGCACCGAACAGCACGGCGTCAGCCGCCATCGCCTTGGCCATGTCGGCATCCGAGATCGCCTGGCCGTGCGCGTCATAGGCCGAGCCCCCGACGAGACCTTCCTCGGTGGTGAAGCCGCTGCCGAGTTTCTCGTTCATCGCCGAGATCAGCTTGCGGACCTCGGCCATGGCCTCGGGGCCGATGCCGTCGCCGGGCAGGAGAAGAAGATTGCGCGTCGCCATGGAAAGCCTTTCCGAAAGATGCGTGAACCGCGGACTTGCTAGCCTTGGCAGGGCGTCGGTGCAAGCAGGAAAGGGCGTGCCAGAGCGGCCAAATGACTCCACCAGCTCCTGTTTTTCGCGATTTGTGTCTTCATCGGCTCCGAGGTGACCTACCCAATCTCCAGCAGCAGCGCGCGGTGATCGGATATCTCGGGTTCCTCGACCACCTCAAAGCCGCGCACATCGGCGTTGCCGCTGACCAGCATATAGTCGGCATATCGCGGCGATTTCAGGTAATGCGAGGTCCGGGTGTCGGTGAAGCCACGCGACGTCACCAGTTCGGTCAGCCCGATGTCGCGCAAAGCCGAAAGCATCCGGCTCTCGGGCAGCACGTTGAAGTCGCCGCAGACGACGAGCCCGTCGCCGTGGTGACGTATCCTGTCGATCAGCTCGATCAGCCTTGCCGTCTGGGCGTCGCGGGCAGGGGAGTCGCCCTTGCCGTCGAGCTCGCGCAGGCCGTGGAGATGAACGACGACTGTTGTCCGCCCGGTCGCGTAGTCGTGCAGTCGGACGGCATGGGCGTTGCGCGAGCGCGGGTGCTCACCGAAGCCGTCGGCCGAGAAGGCGCCGTGGATAAAGTCCTGCATCTGTCCGACGATTGGAAGCGAGCACCTGACGAAGGTCGCCAGTCCCCATTCCGACTGCAGCATCCGGTCGCCGTCATGGAGAGGGCCGCGCGCGGCGGGGCAGAAGAACGCCTGGTGGTCGGGCAGTGCGCTGGCCACCTCGGCAAACAGGTTGGCGCGCTGCAAGAGCTCGCCGCCGCCATCACGATAGGTAAGCCACGGGGAGGTTGCCGCTGGCGTGCTGGTCGCCTCCTGCAGGCAGAGCACATCAGGCTCGGCGTCCCCGACATAGGTGACAAGTTCCTCGCCGAGCCTGCCGCCCCAGCCGTTCAACGATAGGATGCGCAAGCAGTCCCCCTTGCGGTCACAAACGCTTCAGCGCCGTCACCTCGATCTCGATCTTCATCTCCGGCTTGTTGAGCTGGCAGACGATCATCGTCGCTGCCGGCCGGATGTCGCCGAAGGTCTCGCCGAGGATCGGGAACACCAGGTCCACATAGGCCTGGTCGGTGATGTAGTAATGCGCGCGCACCACGTCGGCCATATCGAAGCCGCCGTCCTTGAGCGCCTTGGCGATGGTCGCCAGGCAATTGCGCGTCTGCGCCTCCACGTTGTCGGGCATGGTCATGGTGGCGTAGTCGTAGCCCGTCGTGCCGGAAACGAAGCACCAATCTCCCTGGACCACGGCGCGTGAATAGCCGGCAGTCTTTTCGAAGGGCGATCCGGTCGAAATCAGTTTGCGCATCTCTTTCTCATTCTCCCTGTATCAACGACTTGGTCATCGCGCCCTTCAATTCGGCCGGCCATTCGGCCAATGCTGGCCAGGTGTCCGGCTCCGACGCATCGCCCTGCCTGGCGAAATAGAGCTTCCTGCCGCCGGCATCGATGCCGATGAAGGAATCGTTGATGCCGCAGGCATGGGGCACGCAGCCGGTTGCGAAGACCAGGCCCGAGGTCGTCTTTTCCGGACCGCTCGACACCGAGAGGCCCAGCGCGACGCCTTCGAGCTTGTCGCCCAACATGGCGCTCGCTGCTTTGTAGATGTCGGCGTTGTCGAAGAAGTCGACGGGGTAGAGGACGTCTTCGACCTTTAAGTTGGCCCAGGTCGTGTCAGGCTGCGGCGTGAAGGCCAGCTCGCCGGCCATGGACAGGCCGTCTCCCGGCGACCATTTGCGAACGGGCGACTTGGTGCCTGGCAGCAGGTAGGGCACGAAATAGAGCGTGTCGCTGGTCGCGGCAGCTGGCGGGGTGCCGCATTCGCCATCGCCGACCACAGTGGACTGGATGCCCGCCTCGGTCTTCCAGGCGAGCACGGTTTCCGGCCCGCAGGCGTTGCCGCCGTCGCCTATCGCAAAGATCGCCACCTTGGTGCCGTTGAGATCGACCGTGCGGTCGTGGAAGGCGACGTAGTTCTTGGCCAGTTCCTTGCCTTCATAGGCAAGCACCTTCTCGCCCTCGGCGTTCTCCTTGATGGTGAAGTTGCCGCCTTCGAAGGCAATGGTCTGCGGCTCGCTGTCCTGGGCAATGGCGAGCGTCGGCAAAAGCGCGATCGATACGGTTACAAGAAGAATGGATGGTTTCATGCGGCGCTCCATTGGCTGGGCGTGAGCGATGTGCCGAGGCGCAGTCGTGCGCATGCCCCGAATCCCGAGGCACGACAATGGCATGGCATGGGCACAGTGTCAGCCGCCGGCGGCTGCGACAGCTATACGCCAGGGCGCGGTGGCGGCGCGGCTCGCCTTCGGCCGGCTCGCACAAACCTTCAAGACGAGACATGCCTCCTGGCTCCAGGCTGGCCCGCACAGCAGCAATGCCAGGAGGTTGATCGTGCAGCAGCAGCTTTTCGCAGTACCGGCCATCGAGCCCGTTCTCGCACTCATTGCCACCGCGCTGGTCGTTATGGGCAGCCCCGGTCCCTCGACCATCAGCGTCACGGCGCTTGGCAGCGCGTTCGGATTGCGACGCTCGTTGCCCTATCTCGCGGGGGTCATCATCGGCACCAGCGTCGTGCTTGTCGCGGTCGCCGCGGGGCTTGCGTCGGTAGTCCTGTCGCAACCGAGGCTGGCGCCGCTGCTGCTCGGCCTGTCGGCGCTCTACATCCTCTATCTGGCCTTTGCGATCGCGACGGCGCCGCCGCTTGCCGAGACGCCGGCCCAGGCGTTGGCCCCTGGCTTCACCGGCGGCCTGCTGCTCGCGCTTGCCAATCCGAAGGCCTATGTCGTCATCGGCGCGGTCTTTGCCGGAACCCAGCTCGGATTGCGGCCGGAGCTGATTGAGACGTCGGTGAAGACGGCGATTCTGCTGGCGCTGATCGTAGTCATCCACTTTGCCTGGTTCGGCGCCGGCACAGCCTTTGCAGGCCTGCTGCGGCGGCCATTGCTATCACGTATCGTCAATCTCGCCTTCGCAGCTGCACTTGTGGTCACCACCTTGTCCTCCCTGCGTACGCTCTGGTGAACCGCATCCAAGGAAAAAGCCCCGTTCGATGGAACGGGGCTTTGGTCTTCTCAGCTATGAAGTGGGGGGGGCGATCAGGCCCAGGGACGGCTATCGCCGACTTTCTTTTCATAGGTGTCGATCGAGCCGGCCTTTTCCATAGTCAGGCCGATATCGTCGAGGCCGTTGAGCAGGCAGTGACGACGGAAATCGTCGAGGTCGAACTTGACCACGCCGCCGTCGGGGCCGCGGATTTCCTTGGCTTCGAGATCGACCGAGATGGTGGCGTTGGCGCCGCGCTCGGCATCGTCCATCAGCTTGTCCAGATCTTCCTGGCTGACGGTGATCGGCAGGATGCCGTTCTTGAAGCAGTTGTTGTAGAAGATGTCGGCGAACGACGTCGAGATCACGCAACGGATGCCGAAGTCGAGCAGCGCCCATGGCGCATGCTCGCGGCTCGAGCCGCAGCCGAAATTGTCGCCGGCGACGAGAATCTCGGCCTTGCGGTAGGCCGGCTTGTTAAGCACGAATTCGGCGTTCTCCGAACCGTCCTCATTGTAGCGCATCTCGGCGAAAAGCCCGGTACCAAGGCCCGTGCGCTTGATCGTCTTGAGATAATCCTTGGGGATGATCATGTCGGTGTCGACATTGACGATCGGCAGGGGGGCGGCGACGCCCGTGAGCTTGGTGAATTTTTCCATGGCTTTTGCCCGTCTGGCTGTTGCGGGGGATTTTTGCTTGCCTCGCTTTACACAAGCTTGGCCGGGAATCAAAGCGTTTCGACGCTGGGGAAGCCCGGCTGCGGCATCGAGCGATGGCTCGCTGGGCACGGACGCCCCCTCAAGGCCCCGTTCCGAAGCGACGTAAGCACCGGCCGAAATCAGGTTCGCGCCAGGCAACAATCGGGGTCTCGCGATGAATCCCCGTTCGGCTTGTGGGCGTCGCCGATGCAGCCATGGCTTGTCATCGGGGACTTGCTTGCGCTTTAACAGGGCGCGGGGTGCCTGCAACGCAAACCCGGTGCGAGGACGGCCGAATGAGAGTGATCAAGGCAGTCCTTGCCCTGCTTCTGGCTGCAGCCGTCGCCATTGTCGTCGCCCGCCTGCTCTTTCCGTTGCCCTCCATCGAAGGCCGCCCTGCTGAAGCCGCGCTGCCTGCCGTCACCGACGGGGTGCTGGGCCGGATGGCCGGCGAGGGCAGCAGCGCCAATCCGGGCAAGAGCGGCGTGGTGCCGATTGCCGGCGGTCACGATGCCATCGCCAGCCGGCTGGTTATGTCTGCGGTCGCGACGCACTCGATCGACGCGCAATATTACATCTGGCACGACGACACTTCCGGCCGCCTCCTGCTGCGGGCGCTCTACGAGGCGTCGAAACGTGGTGTGCGAGTGCGCCTGCTGCTCGACGACAATGGCGTTCCCGGTCTCGACCGGACGATGGCGACCTTGGCCGCGCAGCCAAATTTTGAGGTCCGGCTGTTCAATCCGTCGACGGTACGCCGGCCCAAAATGCTCGGCTACACCTTCGACTTCTTCCGTATGAACCGGCGCATGCACAACAAGTCGTTCATCGTCGATGGCGTGGCGGCCATCGTCGGCGGGCGCAATGTCGGCAACGAATATTTCAAGGTGGGCGACGAGTCCTATTATTTCGACCTCGACGTGCTCGGCACGGGCCCGGTCGTGCAGGACACGTCCGCCGCCTTTGACCGCTACTGGAACAGCGCCTCGGTGTTTGCCGCCGAAAGCATCCTCGACATGTCCGCGGCCAATCTGGAGACCTTCCTGGCCGAGACCGACGAAGCTGCGGCACGGCCCGAGGCGGCCGAATTCATCACCCCCGACGCACCCATCTACAAGCGGCTGCGCAGCGGCGCGCTCGGGCTCGAATGGGTCGACGTCAAGCTGGTCGTCGACGATCCGTCGAAGGGCGAGGGCAAGGCGACCAAAGACCAGCTGATGATTGCCCAGCTGGCCAAGGTGATAGGCCCGGTCAGCAAAGGCCTCGACCTGGTGTCGGCCTACTTCGTCCCGGGCAAGGCTGGCACGGACTACTTCGATGGCCTCGCCAGAGCCGGCGCCCAGGTGCGCATCCTCACCAACGCGCTGGAGACGACAGACGTCGCAATGGTGCATGCCGGCTACGCCAAGTACCGGCGCGGTCTGCTCGAGGGCGGCGTGAAGCTCTATGAGCTGAGGCCCGTCGAGGGCGCGCCCGACGGCGATGCCGAACTCAACGTCATTGGCTCGTCCGGTGCCAGCCTGCACGCCAAGACCTTCTCGGTCGACGACGACAGGATCTTCATCGGCTCGTTCAACTTCGATCCCCGCTCGGCGCTGCTCAACTGCGAGATGGGCTTCCTCATCGATAGCCCTGCCATGGCGCAGACGATATCGGGCGCGTTCGACAACCGGATCCCCGAGGACGCCTACACAGTGTCGCTGACGCCGGAGGGAAAGCTGTCGTGGACGGCGAGCCGCCCCGGCGAGGCGCCGCAAAGCTTCTCGTCCGATCCGCACAGCGGGGTGGTCAAGCGCGCACTCGTCGTCGTGCTCGGCTGGCTGCCCATCGAATGGATGCTCTAGGAGGCAGGATGACGTCGCTGTCGAAGACGCAGATCGTCAGGCTCGGGCTTCTTGCCGGCGGGGTCGGCTTGCTGGCCGGTGTCGCCGCAGGCGTCATGCTGTGGCTGATGCAACGTGCCAGCGCACTGGTGTGGTCGGTCGGCGAGTCCAGCTGGTACATTCTTGCGGTGGCGATAGCAGGCGGCGTGCTCATCGGCGTCACCAGGCATCTCGGCGCGACAGACAGTGTCGACGAACAGATCGCTGCGCTGCGCGATCCCATCCACATCCACCGCCGCAAGGCGCTTCTCGTCGGGTTCGCCGCGGTGATCGCGGTGGCTTTCGGTGGCGCCGTCGGCCCGGAGGCCGGACTCTTGGCCGTGGTGGCCGAACTCACGGCCGCGATCGCCGTCTTTCTCGGCCGCAGTCATGCCGAAGCGCGCATCATCGGCGAGGCCGGTGCCGCTGGCGCGCTCTCGGGCTTCTACGGCTCGCCGCTTGGCGGCGCCGCCTATGCCGACGAGACATCAGAGGCGCCGCGCGCATTGTTGCTGTTTGCCGGCCTGTGCGGATTGCTGGGCTTTCTGGTCGCCGCGCGGCTGCTGCTTTCAGGCGGCCTCCACCGCATCACGCTGCCGGCCTATGCCGCGCCGGGAGACGGCAGCGACCTGTTGCTATCGGTCGTGCCGGCCCTGCTCGGGGCGGCGGTTGGCGTGGCCTTTCTGTTTGCACTGCCGGCCGCCAAAAGGCTGGTCCAGCGCCTGGTCCCGCAGGCCTTCTGGCAACCGGTCCTGGGCGGTGTTGCCTTCGGTCTTGTCGCCGCCGTTCTGCCGATCCTGCGTTTTTCCGGTCATCACGAGATCGGCGCCATGCTCGAATGGGCGGCAGCCGCCGGCATGGCCACCCTTTTACTGCTCGGCCTGCTCAAGGTGCTGGCGGCCGTGCTCTGCCTGTCGACGGGATGGCTTGGCGGGGCGATCTTTCCGTTGATCTTTTCGGGTGCAGCGGCGGGAGCTTCGGTGCTTGCGGTTGCGCCCGGTATCCACCCGGCAGTCGCTATCGCGGCCGGCATGAGCGGGGCCGCCACGGCCGGGCTGGGCCGGCCGATCGCTGCAATATTGATCATGCTGTTTGTGGTCGACGGTTCGCTGTTCGGGCCGATCTGCGTCGGCGCCCTGTGCGGTTATGCCGGCAGCATGATTGCGCCGAAGCCGGCGCATTAGGGCCGCCGTAGGCGGCCCTTGTGTGTCCGGTCAGGCGCGTGCGAGCGTCATCACGCCGGTCTCGGTGCCGGTCAGGCGGCGCGAGCGGCCATCGGCGCCCACCACCATCTGGATGCGCCGGCGCTCCGACGAAAACAGTGTCGAAGTCGACACATTCACCGGCGGGTTGAAGGCCACGGTGACGCGCCAGAGGTCCGGCTTGATGGTTTCCTCAAGCCCGATGACGCGGCCCTTGGCCGGATTGCCATTGAAGGTGCCGGCGACGTTCTCGCCGACGGCAAAGGGTGCGCCGGCCTTGAGCTCGTCGGTCCCGGTCGCCTCGGAGATCGCTGTCGAGCGGGCCGAAAGCGTGTTCCAGTCGCGAGCGCCGTTCTGCTTGGCTACCAGTTCGAGAGCTTTGGCGTGGCTGATGTCAAAACCCTCGGCGGCGAGCGCGTCGCGCAGCCGGCGGGCATTGGTCTTGTAGTCGGTCGGGGTCTGACCGTTGGTCATGTTTCGCTCCTTCGCGATTGGCGAACGGCGTGTTAAAAGTCGGGAGCCCGCATTGCCGCTTCGGCCGTCGCATCGACAGGGAAACGAAGGTTTCGAGGGAAGCTTCACCGTGCCTTGCGGCTGCGGGCAGCAGGGGCTTCCCGCCCTTGACCGCCCTCAGATAGGAAGAAGCCGACGCCACGTCAACTGCCGCGCCGGCTTGGCCCTCAGGCCGCCTGATCCCATGCGGGCGCCAGGCCCGCCGGGCTGACGATGCGGCCGCTTGCAGTGGCAAGCGCATGGATCGCCTTCATCTGGATCGGCGACAGCTCGAAATCGAAGATGGCGAAGTTCTCCGGCAGCCGCTTCAGCGTCGAGGTCTTCGACAGCGTGATGACGCCGTCCTGCTGCACCAGCCAACGCAGCACCACCTGCGCCGGCGTCTTGTTGTGGCGGGCACCGATATCCTTGAGCAGCGGATCGGAAAGAACCTTGCCGTCGGCCATGGCGTAGTAGGCCGTCACCGACATGCCGAGCCGTCGCGCCGTTTCCAGCACCTTGGCCTGGTCGAGATAGGGGTGGTACTCGACCTGGTTGGTGACGATGGGGGCGGCGCTCAGCTCCACGGCTTCAGCCATCAGCGCGGAATTGTAGTTGCTGACGCCGATGTGGCGCACCTTGCCGGCCTGCCGGACCTCGTTCAGCGCGCCGATCTGCTCGGCCAGCGGTACCACCTCGTTTGGCCAATGCAGCAGGAGAAGGTCGACATGGTCGGTTGCAAGCTTCTTCAGGCTTTCGTCGACCGACTTCAGGAAGTCGGCATGGCGAAACTTGTCGACCCACACCTTGGTGGTCAGGAAGATGTCGCCGCGCGCCGTGCCCGACTTCCGGATCGCCTGGCCGACCTCGGCCTCGTTGCCGTAGATCTGGGCGGTGTCGATGTGGCGGAAGCCGAGCCTGATGGCTTCAGGCACGACCTCGAGCACTTCCTTGCCGGGCATGCGGAAGGTTCCGAAGCCGAGAGCGGGGATCGTCGCGCCATTGGCGGTCACGAATTTCATGGTGTTCTCCTTGGTTGGGAGGAGGGGCCTGGGAAGGTAGGCCCCTCCTAAGTTAGGTCCGGCTTCCGGGCGATCAACCGCCTAGGCCGGCTGGCACAACGGTTCTTGATGCCGGTTCTTGGCGCCGGTCGAGCAAGCCGCTCCAGACGGTCAGCACCAGCGCCGCCGCTACCAGTACGGCGCCGACCCAGGGCGTGGCGCCGAGGCCGAGCGGCGAGGCCACCACCAGGCCGCCGATCCAGGCGCCGAGTGCGATGCCGAGATTGAAGGCAGCGATGTTGAGGGCCGAGGCGACGTCGACGGCGGCGGGGCGATGCTCCTTGGCAAGCTGCACGACATAAATCTGCAGGCCCGGCACGTTGGCGAAGGACAGGAATCCGAGACCGACGAGTGTGACGATGGTCCAGATTGGCGAGACTGCGGTGAAGGTGAAGGCGACAAGCACCGCCGCCTGCAGCGCAAACAGCACCGTCAGCGCCTTCACCGGGTTGCGGTCGGCGATGCGGCCGCCGGCGATGTTGCCGGCCGCTATCGCCAGGCCATAGAGGACAAGCAACAGACTGACACTCGAGGCCGAAAAGCGGGTGATGGTCTCGAGGATCGAGGCGAGGTAGGTGAAGGCGACGAAAGTGCCGCCATAGCCCAACGCCGTCATGGCGAAGACCAGAAGCAGCCGGCCCGAGCCGAGCACCCTGACCTGGTCGAGCAGGCCCGATGGGGCAGCCTTCTTCAGCGTCGAGGGCAGGAGAGCTGCGATGGCGATAAAGGCGATGACGCCAAGGGCAGATACGCCCCAGAAGGTGGCGCGCCAGCCGAAAGTCTGGCCGATGAAGGTGCCGAGCGGGACTCCGGTCACGATCGCCACCGTCAGGCCCATGAACATCATGGCAATCGCCGAGGCGCGGCGGTTTTCCGGCACGAGGTCAGCGGCGATGGTGGCGCCGACCGAGAAGAACACGCCATGGGCGAAGGCCGAAAGCACGCGCGCCGCCAGCAACGTCCCGTAGCTCGGGCTGAGTGCGGCGGCAGCATTGCCGATGACGAACAGCGCCATCAGGCCGAGCAGCAGCGGCTTGCGCTCGATCCTGCCGGTCAGCGCTGTCAGGATGGGCGCGCCGAAGGTGACGCCCAGCGCATAGACGCTGACGATCAGGCCGGCGAGCGGCAAGGTGATGCCGAGGTCTTGAGCCACCGTCGGCAGAAGCCCGACGATGACGAATTCGGTGGTTCCGATCGCGTAGGCCGCAATCGTGAGCGCCAGGATGGCAAGAGGCATTGGAGCACCGTTTCCGCCCCTTTTGCGAGCGGCCAGACTAAGGCGGCGCGTGGCCGCCGGGTTGACGATGGCGGCAATATGGTGCCCGCCCACTTGCGCAATAATCCGGTATGATGGACGAATACCTGTGAAACAAATTCACAAGAGGCTGTCATGGACAATCGCGCCGGCGAGATGGAAGTGTTCGTGCGGGCCGTCGGGCTCGGCAGCTTTTCGGCCGCCGGCCGGCAGCTCGGTCTGTCGCCTTCGGCAGTCAGCAAGCTCATCACCCGCATCGAGGACAGGCTGGGCGCGCGGCTCTTGGTGCGCTCGACGCGGGCCTTGCAGCTGACGCCCGAGGGCGAAGTCTATCTCGAACGCGCCGGCCGCATCCTCGGCGAGATCGAGGAAGCGGAACGGGTGGTGACGTCAGGTGGCTCGGCTGTGCCGCGCGGCCCCCTCCGGGTCAGCGCCTCGGTTGCCTTCGGTGCCAGCCACATCGTGCCGCACATGGCCGAGTTCCTGGCGCTCTATCCCGGCATCGAGCTCGACCTGTCGCTGACCGACAGCGTCATCGACCTCTACCAGGAGCGGGCCGATGTCGCGATCCGCTCGGGCAAGCTGCGCGATTCCTCGCTGGTGGCACGCAAGATCCTTGAAATCCGCCGTGTCGTCGTCGCCTCGCCCGCCTATCTCGAACGCCATGGCACACCGCAGGTGCCGGCCGATCTCGCCGCGCATAACTGCCTGCGCTTCAACTTCCTCGCCAATCGCGACGAGTGGATTTTCCGCGACCCCGAAACCGGTGAGAATTTCGCCCAGCGCATCGGCGGCAACATGCTTGGCAACAATGGCCCGACCCTGCGCCGGCTCTGCCTCGACGGCCTCGGCCTCATCCGTTCCGGCCGCTTCCAGGTCGAGCGCGATATAACGGAGGGAAGGCTTGTGCCGGTGCTGGAGCGCTTCAATCCTCGGGACATCGAGACCATCCACGCCGTCTTCGCCGGCCATGGCCATCTCGCCGCGCGCATCCGCGCCTTCATCGATTTCCTGGCCGACAAGGCGCGGTCCTGAGGCGGGCTCAGGCTATGCCGTATTGCATCGCTGTGGCGATGCACTATCTTTGGGGAAGGGCCAAAGAGGCCCTGTCCAACGGGATTTCTTGCCGTGCGCGGGATGAAGGAAACAATGGCGGTGGTGGTTGCGGCCGGGCTGATGCTCGCGGCGGCCCCTGCGCATGCGATCGACATCCTGACGCCGCCCAATCAGGTGCTGACGCCGGCGGCCCGCATTGAGGCCCTGCGCAACGGCCAGCTCGACGACCTGCAGATCCTGCAAAACAGGCAGGACAGGCTCAACTTCCAGCTCCAGCAGCAGCAGTTCCGAGACCAGGACCGCCAGGCGATCCAGCAGCAGACGCCGCTGCGCCTCAAGGTGCCGAGGCTGCGCCAACCCTGCCAGCCGCAGGTGTTCGGCAACGCCTATGCCGGCCAGCCGGCCTGTCCCTGATCCGCCGGCGCATCGGCCCTGCCACCACTATTTGCGGATTCGACAAGCCAGAGCGTCCATTCGAACGCACGGCGCATTATCCGGCTGAAACCCCTTCCGCTAGCAAATTGTCCAGTCTGTCATAGCCGGCCGCCACGCCATCGGCCATGCCGACCTGGATTGCGCCGTCGCGGGCCTTTTCCGAACTGTAGAGAATGGTCGTCATCGAGGTGGTGCGGCCGTCCTTTTCGGTCAGCATCAGCGTCACATGCGCCTCGCCCTCGGTCCAGTCCATGTCGAAGATCTCGGTACTGGCGAGCTTCTCGGGCCTGACGATTTCACGATAGGTGCCGGTCATGCCCATGTCGCCGCGGTCGACATGTTGCCAGACGAAACGATATTGGCCGCCGACGCGCAGGTCGACGTTGCAGACCTTGAAGCTCCAGCCGTCAGGCCCGGTCAGCCAGCGCTTCAAAAGCGCCGGGATCGTCCAGCAGTCGAAAACCAGGTCGCGCGGCGCGTCGAAGACGCGCGTCATGGCGATCTCGCGCGGGCTCGGCGTCGTCACTTCCAGTTTGTGCGTCATGATCCTCTCCTCGTGTCGGTTTCGGGTCAGGCTTTGCCCTTATTAGCCTGCAGTTCGGCCAGCAGGCCGTCGAGCCGCCTGTAGTTGCCTTCCCAGACCTTGCGGTACTCCTCCAGCCAACCCACGGCCTCGGCCATCGCCTCGCCCTCGATGCGGCAGGGTCGGCGCTGGGCGTCACGGCCGCGCGAGATCAGACCGGCGCGCTCCAGCATCTTGAGGTGCTTGGAGATTGCCGGCTGGCTCATGGCGAAGGGCTCGGCCAGCTCCATCACAGAGGCTTCGCCCTGGATCAGCCGTGCGAGGATCGCCCGCCGGGTCGGATCGGCAAGGGCGGTGAAGGTGGCGTCGAGGCGTTCGGAAGGCGTCATTGCATAACCCGTATATTTGATAACCTTATGGTTATTTATGGGCGCACGTTTGTCAAGTCTGCTTCCGATGTCTCGTCGCAGCAGCTTCTGTCGCGGATATGCCTTGCGCGTTCTACGCGGCCTTGCGCTTCGACTTTGTCCTGAGGTTCTGGTTCATGCGGAACAGGTTGTCGGGGTCGTATTTGCGCTTCACCTCCATCAGCCGCGCATAGTTGCCGCCATAGGCCGCCTCCACGCGGTCGGCCTCGTCGGCGGGCATGAAGTTGATGTAGGCAGTACCCACCGCCAGCGGCCGCGTCGCGTCATAGATGCCGCGGGCCCAGCCGATGCAGGCGTCGTCCATCGAGGCTTCGCGCCAGCGCGCATGCACGTTCATGACGAAATGCGAGCTGCGCTGCGGGAAAGCCGTGGCATCGGTGGCTACCCGTTCGGCCGCGCCGCCGACATGGCCGACGAAGATCTCGCATTCGGGCCCAGGCAACGTCCTGATCGCGCCGTCGAGAATGTCGATCGTCTTGTCGGCCAGTTCGATGAAGTCGTGGCTCTTCCAGTAGTTGCGCGCGCCGGGCTGGAGCAGCGGGTCGAATGCCGTCTGCCAGCCGGTGAACGGGTTCGGCCCGACCACGTCGACGATCGGCTTGCCGATGGCCCGCAGGGCCGCCGTCGCCTTTTCGCCCGCAGCCATGTCGCCGCTCCAGCACATTGCCAGCACCAGCACCTCCTTCCAGTGCCACTGCGCGGGCAGGAACGGCAAGGGCGGGGCTTGGCGCATGACGGCCCAGCAGGTCAGTTCGTCGGGCGCGTCTTCGAGGGCCGCACGATAGGCCTTCAGCACGTCCTTGGCGTCGTCGAATGGATGCACCACCAGGCCGGCGAAAACCTGCGGACCAAGCTTATGCAGCTTGAACTCGAAGGCGGTGACCACGCCGAAATTGCCGCCGCCGCCGCGCAGCGCCCAGAACAGGTCGGGATGCTCGGCGGTGCTTGCCCGCACCAGTTCGCCATCCGCCGTCACAACGTCGGCCGACAGCAGATTATCGATGGTCAGGCCGAGCTTGCGGGTGGTCCAGCCGAAGCCACCGCCGAGCGTCAGCCCGGCGACACCGGTCGTCGAGTTGATGCCTGTCGGCACCGCCATCCCGAATGCCTGCGTCTCCTTGTCGAGGTCGGCGAGGGTTGCACCCGGCTCGACCCAGACGCGCCGGGCCACGCGGTCGACACGCACCGACTTCATGGTGCTCAAGTCGATCATCAGGCCGCCGTCGCATACGGCACTTCCGGCGATATTGTGCCCGCCGCCGCGCACGGCCGTCAGCAGGTGGTTTTCGCGTGCGAAGTTGACAGCGGCGATGACGTCGGCAGCACCTGCACAGCGCACGATGAGACCGGGCCGGCGGTCGATCATCGCATTCCAGACGCTGCGTGCCTCGTCATAGCCGGCGTCACCGGCATTGAGCAGCTGGCCGCGCAGGCTCGCGGCAAATGCATCGAGGACAGGCGCGCTCACCGTCGCCAGCCCTCCGTCAAGGGTCGTGAGGTTCAGGTCGTTCATGGAGCTTTCCTCCGATCAGAGAAAAGGCCTCCTCGTCCGCCGAAGCCGGCAATTCTGCACCTTTGATCGGGCGGTAGCAAGGCGGGCGGAGGCTTGTTGCAGAATGTGATGGGGCGCTGCCGGATACCTCGGATCGGCTGCGCGACTTGCCGTAGCTCACCCCTGCCGCCATAGTGTCTTGGAAATTCGGTTAGTTGCTTCGAAGCGCGGCGGACAATCGGAAGCCAGGCATTGGCGGAGGCCAGACATTGGCAGGTTTCAGGGCCGGTAGCATCCATCCAGGCCCACCTCAAAGCTGTTCGAACATCGAGGTGTCTGGCGAAGGCCGATGGCGACTCGCCAGCTGGGCCGGACTATCGGCTCTGGCCCTTGCGGGCGTGTTTGCCTCCGACCGGGTCCTTGCCGCCGATGACCGCATGCTTCTCTACGACCAGGACGGGCTGGCCATACGGATGCATCTTCAGGCCGGCCTGAACGCGGTGGCCGAGCACAATGTGTTCTGGAACTATGCCGACACATTCGCGCCGTCGTCCGGGTTCAATTCCAACGCCAGTTGGCTCGAGGGCTACATCCTGCCCGGCCTCAGTTTCACCCAGGATGTTGGCGGACCCGTTGCCTACGGCAAGGTCTCGGCCGTCGCCTCCGGCACGCTCGGCATCGATGCCTACGCAACCGGCAACACCGGCCGCATCACGCTGGAAGAAGGCTATCTCGGCCTACGCAGCGGCGACAAGAGCGACCCGTTCTTCGATGTCTCGGTCGGTCCGCGCACCTTCAAGGCGGGCACCGGCATGCTGCTCGCCAATGGCGGGTCGAGCGGCTTCGATCGCGGCGCGCTCAAGCTCGGTCCGCGCAAGGCCTGGGAAATGGCGTCGATCGGCCGTTTTGGCTTCGACAATTTCACCGGCACGGCCTTTTATCTCGATGCCAACGAACAGACCGAAAGCGACACCCACACCAGGATCGTGGGCGGCGACTTCCGCTACGACGGCGAGGATGACACGTTTGCCGGCATGACCTTCGGTCATGTGCTGCGCTCCGACCAGCCTTACCCGCAGGCGGCGCCTGGCGGCATCGGGGCGCCGACGCTGGTCGAGAACGGCCGCGAAGGGCTGAACTTCGTCAATCTGTACGGCCGCGCCATTCCGTTCGGCGGCAGCTTCGAAAACGTCTTCGTCGCCGGCGACTTCGCCTATCAGTGGAACGAGCGCATCGACATGCGGGCCTGGGGCGGCCGCGTCCAGGTCGGCTACACCTTTGCCGAATATTCGTGGTCGCCGACCATTGCCTATTCCTACCAGACATTCTCCGGCGACGATCCGTCGACATCGCGGCTGGAGCGCTTCGACCCGCTCTATTACGAGGGCAGCCCGAGTTCGTGGTCGACAGGCTCGAAGTCGTCGATGGTGTTCATCAATTCCAACGTCAACGCCCATCAGCTCAGTCTGCGCGTTCAGCCGACCGAGCGCGACACGCTGACATTCCGCTACGCCTATATCAGCGCCAACGAACTGCGCAGCCCGATCCAGTTCGGCCAGGGCACGCATCTCGAGGTCATCAACGGCGTGCCCAATCCGGTCGCGGGCGTATCGGCCAAGCACCTCTCGGACGACTTTTTCATCGAATACAACCGCGTGCTGAACCCCAACACATATCTGACCGCCGGGTTCAGTGTCTCAATCCCCGGTCCCGGAGCCGACTCCGTCGTCAGTTTCGATGCGCCCGTCTGGACAGGAGGCTTCGTCAATGTCGTCGTCAATTTCTGAGGCCGCAACGGGTGCAAGACGGTGCAAGTTCGCGGGCAATGCATTCCTCGCGGCAACGATCGCCGTGGCAATGCCATCGATCTCTTGGGCACAGGAGCCAAAAGTGCTGTCAGCCGCGGACTCCGATCCCGTCAAGCTGGGCTGGATGGTCGGTTCGCCACCGCCGGCCGACAAGATCATCCGCTTCACTGATCCTGACTACTTTGCCTTCCCCAGGATGCGCTGGTCGGTCTGCAATTTTCGCCAGCTGATGCCGACGGTCAATGTCAGCCGCGGCCTTGGCGCGCCGGTGCCGCTTGCGCGCGACATTGACGCCACCATCGACGCGGTCAAATTCACCCCGCTGGGCGGCGGTACGGAGATGACCTGGGCGCAGTCGCTCGATGCCAACTACACCGACGGCATCGTTGTCCTGCATGAGGGCAAGATCGTCTATGAGCGCTATTTCGGTTGCCTCGACGAGGCTGGCCAGCATGGCGCCATGTCGGTCACCAAGTCGCTGACCGGCCTGATGGGCGAGATGCTGGTGGCCGAGGGCAAGCTCGACGAGAATGCCAAGGTGGCTTCGGTCGTGCCCGAGCTCGCCAAGAGCGCCTTCGGCGATGCTACCGTCAAGCAGGTTCTCGAGATGACCACCGGCCTGCGCTACAGCGAGGACTATGCCGACCCGGATGCCGACGTCTGGGTCTATTCGGCTGCCGGCAGCCCGCTGCCCAAGCCGGAGGGTTACACCGGCCCGCGCAGCTACTTCGAATATCTGCAGACGGTGCGCAAGGAAGGCGAACATGGCGCGGCCTTCGGCTACAAGACCATCAACACCGACGCGCTTGGCTGGATCGTCGCGCGTGTCGCCGGCCAATCCGTTGCCCAGTTCATGTCCGAGCGCATCTGGAGCAAGATGGGCGCCGAGCAGGACGCCTACTACACCGTCGATTCCACCGGCACGCCCTTTGCCGGCGGCGGCTTCAACGCCGGCCTGCGCGACATGGCGCGGCTGGGCCAGGTCCTGCTCGACGACGGCGTCGTCAACGGTGAGCGCCTGGTGCCGGAGGCGGCGATCGCCCGCATCCGCGCCGGCGGCGACAAGGCGGCGTTCGAGAAGGCCGGCTACCAGCTGCTCAAGGGCTGGAGCTATCGCGGTATGTGGTGGATCACCAACAACGATCATGGTGCCTATATGGCGCGTGGCGTGCACGGCCAGGCGCTCTACATCGACCCGAAGGCGCGGGTCGTCATTGCCCGCTTCGCCTCGCACCCCACAGCCGGCAACGCCGCCAACGACCCGATCTCGCTGCCGGCCTACGAAGCAGTGGCCAAGCATCTGATGAAGTGAACGGGAAGTCGGGGCGACGGCTGTTTGTGGGTACGGGATGAGGCTGGGCGGGCTCGCTACACCACTGCGCGGCGGTAGAGATGCCAGGTCGCGTGGCCGAGCACCGGCAACACGACCAAAAGTCCGAGGAAGAAGGGCACGCAGGCGGCCAGCACCGCGAGCGTCACCACCAGTCCCCAACCGAGCATGACCAGCGGGCTCGCCAGCACTGTTCGTACCGAGGTGATCATGGCGGTGACGAAGTCGACCTCGCGGTCGAGCAGCATCGGGATGGAGATCACGGTGATGGAGAACAACACAAGCGCCAGTGCCGCGCCCTCGATGTGGCCGATGCCGAGGAAGACCCAGCCCTCGTTGGTGGTCAGGATCAGATGGGCGAACTTGTCGAGCGTGGCATAGGAACTGCGCCCGAGGATCAGCGCCATCAACAGCCTGATCTGGTACATCCAGATCCAGAACACGAACAGCATGACGAAGGCCATCCACGACACCTCGCGGCGGCGCTGGGCCCAGATCACCTTGAAGACCTCACCGAGTGTCGGTGCCTGCCCGGCCTCCAGCCTGCGGCTCACCTCGTAGAGGCCGACGGCGGCGAAGGGGCCGACCAGAGGGAAGCCGATGGCGAAGGGATAGATCAGCCAGGGTTCGTGCAGCACCACGAGCGAGGTGGTGATCGCCATGCCGATGACGACGAAGACCAGCGCGATAACGAGCCCGACACCGGGGCAGCGGGCAAAGTCGGCGGCACCTTCCGCCAGGCTCTGCTTGACGTCGGCCACCGTGAGCGCCCGCACCTCGGGCAGCGCGCCCGGCCGCTTGCCGCTGGCCTTGTTGCTTATGTCCGCCATCGCTTCCTCCCTCGCACGGCGCCGCATTCTATCGCGCCCAGCGCCTTTTGGGCGGACAAAGACGCGGACTGTATCGTTCGTCGCCAAAGCTGCACGGCAGGGAGCGGGGCGCATTGATCGAGATCAACGGACATTGCCGCAGCCGAGGCATCTTGCGGCAGGGCGAAACCGCCCGGCATCGCACAAATGCGGCAAAACAAGTTGTTGGAGCGAATGCGAGGTTCATGCGCTCCAAAGGGCAAACGCCGGACAAGAAAAAAGCGGGCAATGCCCGCTTCCCTCTGGCTCCTGAGACTTTGCATGCAGCCGGTACATCCGTGGTCGGCATGCCATCAATCAGGGCAAATGCAGCGGCCCGCGGCAAAACCCAGACATCGTATCTCGACGTGCGTTTCGCTCCCGGCAGGCTCGCCGATGGACGCTATGTGGGAAGTGCGTTTCGCGATTTCAAGGGCTTATGTCCTTGCCCGATAACGCTGGCGATATTGCGCAGGCGTAATGCCGGTGTGGCGGCGGAACAGCTGGCGGAAAAAGGCCGGGTCCTCGTAGCCTACGGCGACGGCGATTTCCTCGGTTGCTTCGGCGCTCGTCTCCAGCATCTGCTTGGCTTCCTCGATGCGCAGGCTCTGCACATAGTCGACCGGCGTGTAGCCGGTCGCGGCCTTGAAACGGCGCTTGAAGGTACGCTCCGGCAGGCCGCTTTCGGCGACCATGCGCGTCACCGGATTGGCCGAGGCATAGTTGTCAGCGATCCAGACCTGGCAGTTGCCGATGGTGGCGTCCTTGTGGCGGCGCGGCTTGGCCATCGAGGCGAAGGGCAACTGGCCGGCGCTGCGGTCGCCCAGCAAAAACACCTTGGCGATGCGCGCCGCCTCCTCCTTGCCGCAGTGGCGGCCGATCAGGTGCAGCGCCAGATCCTCCCAGGACGAGGCGCCGCCTGTGGTGATCAGTCGGCCGTCTTCTGTCGTGTCGCAGACGATGCGCTCCGGCCTGAAACGCACCAGGGGGTAGCGGTCGCGAAAGATGTCGGCAGCGATCCAGTGCGAGGCCGCGTCCTTGCCGTCGAGCAGGCCGGCCTCGGCGAGAAAGATCGAGCCGGTGCACACCGAGCAGACGGTGGCGCCCGCGGCCAGCCTGTCGCGCACCCAGGCAAGCTCTTCGGTCCAGCGCGCTGGGGCACGGTCGTCGAGCGGCAACGCCAGATCGGTGACGATGACGACGTCGCAATCGGCAGCCTCGGCCAGCGACGCCTCTGGCGATATCGGCGTGCCGATGGCGCAGGTGAAGGTCTCTTTCCGGCGTGCTACGATCGACGGCACGATGCGCCGCGCCCTGGTTTCCTGTCCGGTCAGCCGGTCCCAGATCGAGCCGGCCGCCGACAGCACCTCATAGAGTCCGTAGACGGCTGCGGGCGTCGTTTCGGGCAGTGCAAGCAGGCCGATGCGCAGCGGCTTGGCATTCAGGCTCATGCGCCATGAATGGCACGAATGCCTCGTTTTTGTCCAGATCGTCTCTCACGGCCCAGGTGGGTGTGCCGTAGCTTCCGCTCAGACCTCGGGAGGTCGAAGGAAACCAAGATGGGCAAATACGCAATCAGCCGCCGCCGCTTCCTGCTCGGTGCAGCAGTGTTCGCAGCGGCCAGCGCAACGATAAGGAACAAGACGATGGCCGGCACGCACACCACGACAAGGACAGTTCACGCCAATGGCGTCGAGATCGCCACCGAAGCCTTCGGCCATCCGTCCGCCCCGCCGGTGCTGCTGATCATGGGCGCCATGGCATCGATGCTGTGGTGGCCGGACGAATTCTGCCGCAAGCTCGTCGCACAGGGACACTATGTCATCCGCTATGACAACCGCGACACCGGCCTGTCGACCAAATATGTGCCGGGCAACCCGCCCTACAGGTTGGACGACATGGCCAGGGATGCGGCAGCCGTGCTCGACGCCCATGGCATTGCGTCGGCCCATGTCGTGGCCATGTCGCTCGGAGGCATGATTGCCCAGATCCTGGCGCTGACCGAGCCGCGGCGCGTCACCTCGCTCACCCTGATCTCGACCACGCCCATCGGGCTCGACCTCGACCTGCCGCCGCCCGACAAGGCCTATATGGAACATGCCGCGGCGGGCGAGAGCATCGACTGGTCGGACCGCACCCAGGCCATCGACTTTGTTGCCGGCGACGTCCGCATGATTGCCGGCACCGCCCATCCTCACGATGCCCCGGCGATGCGCGCCTTCATATCGAGGGACTACGATCGCTCGAGCGGATATCTGTCGGCGACCAATCATTTCATGCTGCGGGGAGGCGACGCCATCAAGGGCAGGCTGCCGACGCTCGAAGCGCCGCTTCTCGTCATCCACGGCACCGCCGATCCCATTTTCCCGGTCGAGCATGGCCGGGCATTGGCCAAAGCGGTGCCTGGTTCGACCTATCACGAACTCGCCGGCGGCGGCCACGAACTGCACGAGGCCGAATGGGACAGGATCATCGGCTTGGTGGCTGAACAGACCAGATAGAGCGCTGTCCGTCCGAACGGACGCACAGCGCTCTAAGTGTTTGAATCTGCGCATCGTGCCTTCCGAAAATCGATTCCGATTTTCTGGCCGATGCGCTAGAGCCTGCCGCGCTGCCGTGCCCGATCCCGTCGGGCGCGGCCCTTATCTTACGTCGTTGGTGCAGAGATGGCGCCTGACGACCCGGTACTCGTGCCAGATAAGCCACATCACGATCACGTCGAAGACCGTCAGAACGATCAGCCCGACCCCATGCGTGTAGGAAAAGCGGTAGAGCTGGTAGACGATGAACAGTCCGAGCACGACCAGCGACGCTGGATAGGCCCACATCCTGCCCTTCAGCAGGCCCGCCACCAGCAACAATTTCACGATGCCATGGCTCAGCAGATAAAAGGCATAAAAATGCCTTGTCTCTACGGAGAAGCTTTGCGCCCAGGACAAAAGGTGGGTGGCAAGAAAATCATGCGGGTCTTCGACCAGCTCTTCCTGCGTAAGCGTGTTGACGATGTGCTGGATCGTGTCGTTGCCGATCAGGGCGAGGGCAATGCCTCCAGCGCATTCGACCAGGGCATGCGCGCCCTTGAGCAGGACGCTTATCCTGAACACCTGGTGGATCTGCCGTTCTTCCACGCACGTCATCCCATGCAACGCCCGACGCGGAGTAGATAGCATCCATGGATCAGGAAATCACACGCTGGCTCAACGCACCGGCAGGCAACATCCCGGCGCTCGACATGGCAATGCTCTCGATAACGCGTTTCGGCGTGCCGCTGCTGATACTGCTCGTCATCCTGCAATGGTGGAGCAGGCAGGACCGTCTCCGGGTCAGGCATGTTTGCGTCGCGGCCGGGCTCTCATTCCTCATCGGCCTCGGCATCAACCAGATCATCTTGCTCTTCGTGCATCGGCTGCGGCCCTATGATGGCGGGGTCAGCCATCTCATTGTCGAGCGCAGCGCCGACTGGGCGTTCCCGTCGGACCATTCCACGGCAGCTTTTGCCATTGCCGCGGCCTTTCTGCTGCATGGCCTTGGCCGGCACGGCGCGGCCTTCCTGGCGATCGCGGTGCTGGTCGGCCTGTCGCGCGTCTATGTCGGCACCCATTATGTCGGCGATGTCGTCGGCGGTGCGCTGACCGGGCTCGTCGCGGCGCTTCTGGTGCGGGCGCTCTACTGGGAGGGCACTCGCGCCGACAGACTGATCACAGGCATTCTTTAGCCGGATTCATCAGCTCGTTTCCTCAAGAAACGTCTGAAAAAGGGCGACGCCTTGGCAGGCGCCGCCCTTTTCATGCGTGTCAGGCTTGCCGGATCAGGCGATGTCGAAGCGATCCGCGTTCATCACCTTGTTCCATGCCTTGACGAAGTCCCTGGCGAACTTCGCGCCGGCGTCGGACGAACCATAGACCTCGGCCAGCGCGCGCAGCTGCGAGTGCGAGCCGAACAGCAGGTCGACACGGGTCGCGGTCCACTTGACCTCGCCGCTCTTGCGGTCGCGGCCTTCGAACACGTCCTTGGCCTCTGATGTCGCCTTCCACTCCGTGCCCATGTCGAGCAGGTTGACGAAGAAGTCGTTGGAGAGCGTGCCGGGACGGGCGGTGAAGACGCCATGGGCGGAATCGCCCGCATTGGCGCCGAGCACGCGCAGACCACCCACCAGCACCGTCAGCTCAGGTGCGGTCAGCGTCAGCAACTGGGCCCGGTCGACGAGGTTCTCCTCGGCGCTCAGGCGCTGCCTGCCGCTCGAATAGTTGCGGAAGCCATCGGCGGACGGCTCGAGCGGGGCGAAGGAGTCGACATCGGTCTGGTCCTGCGAGGCGTCCATGCGGCCCGGCGCAAACGGCACCTTCACGTCATGGCCGGCATCCTTGGCGGCCTTCTCGACCGCTGCAGCGCCGCCGAGCACGATCAGGTCGGCCAGCGACACCTTCTTGGTGCCCGACTGTGCGTTGAACTCCGACTGGATCGCCTCGAGCTTCTCCAGCACCGAAGCCAGCTGCGCCGGCTGGTTGACGGCCCAATCCTTCTGCGGGGCAAGGCGGATGCGCGCCCCATTGGCGCCGCCGCGCATGTCCGAACCGCGGAAGGTCGAGGCCGAAGCCCAGGCGGTCGACGCCAGCTGCGACACCGTCAGGCCCGAGCCGAGGATCTTGGCCTTGAGGGCCGTAATGTCGGCGTCATTGACCAGCTCATGGTTGATGGCCGGGATCGGGTCCTGCCAGATCAGCTCTTCCTTCGGCACCAGCGGGCCGCGATAGCGGGCGAGCGGCCCCATGTCGCGGTGGGTCAGCTTGAACCAGGCACGGGCGAAGGCGTCGGCGAACTGGTCCGGATTCTCGAAGAAGCGGCGCGAGACCTTCTCGTAGGCCGGATCGAAGCGCAGCGCCAGGTCGGTCGTCAGCATCGCCGGGGCGTGGCGCTTGGACGCGTCATGCGCATCCGGCACGGTGCCGGCGCCCATATTGTGCTTCGGCGTCCACTGCTGCGCGCCGGCCGGGCTCTTGGTCAGCTCCCAGTCGTAGCCGAACAGGTTCCAGAAGAAGTTGTTGCTCCACTTGGTCGGCGTCGTCGTCCAGGTCACCTCAAGACCCGAACCGATGGTGTCACCGCCCTTGCCGGTGCCGAAGCTGTTGTGCCAGCCCAGGCCCTGCTGCTCGATGTCGGCGGCTTCAGGCTCGGCGCCGACATTGGCTGCGTCGCCTGCGCCATGGGTCTTGCCGAAGGTGTGGCCGCCGGCGATCAGCGCCACGGTTTCCTCGTCGTTCATCGCCATGCGGGCGAAGGTCTCGCGGATGTCGCGGGCGGCTGCCAGCGGGTCCGGATTGCCGTTCGGGCCCTCGGGGTTGACGTAGATCAGACCCATCTGCACCGCTGCCAGCGGTCCTTCGAGCTCGCGGTCGCCGCTGTAGCGCTCGTCGGCCAGCCACTTGCCTTCCTTACCCCAGTAGATGTCCTGTTCGGGCTCCCAGACGTCGGCACGGCCGCCGGCAAAGCCGAAGGTCTTGAAGCCCATCGTCTCCAGCGCGACGTTGCCTGTCAGGATCATCAGGTCGGCCCAGGAGATCTGGCGGCCGTATTTCTGCTTGATCGGCCACAGCAGGCGGCGGGCTTTGTCGAGGTTGACGTTGTCAGGCCAGCTGTTGAGCGGGGCAAAACGCTGCTGGCCAGCACCCGCGCCACCGCGACCGTCGCCGATGCGGTAGGTGCCGGCGCTGTGCCAGGCCATGCGGATGAAGAGCGGGCCATAATGGCCGAAATCGGCCGGCCACCAATCCTGCGAATCCGTCATCAGCGCCTTGAGGTCGGCGATCACGGCGTCGAGGTCGAGATTATCGAATTCCTTGGCGTAGTCGAAGGCCTCGCCCATCGGATCGGACAGGCTGGAATGCTGGTGCAGGACGCTCAGGTCCAGCTGGTTCGGCCACCAGTCACGATTGCCGGTACCGGTGGGCTTGTGTGCGACAGGGCATTTGCCCGCGCTCGTCTCAGTCTTGGTATCCATCTTGGTCTCCGGTCGTGGCTGCGTTGGTTGATCTGCCGGACAATGTCCGAGGCGGCCGGTCATGGCCGCACGTGGCTACGTCGAACGTCTCTGCGCGTGGCAGGTCTTCGTGGAATGCAAAACAGCACGGTCTTACCTGATGCCCTGATGACACCGGCAAACCGCGCACCGCCATCGGTCGCGATATCCAGGGATCGTGACACGGCTCCTCCTTGCCTTCCACACCAAATCTGTACCAAAGCCCTTTCATTATCTAAAGTTGGATTTCCTGATTGCAGCGATAAGGCAAGGTTATGATCAATCTGACGCTCAAGCAGCTTCGCTATTTCGAGGCGCTGGCCCGCCACAGCCATTTCGGCCGCGCGGCGGATGCCTGTGCAATCTCCCAGCCGGCGATGTCGGTGCAGATCAAGGATCTCGAGGAGAATCTAGGGTCCGAGCTGTTCGAGAGAAGCGCCCGGCAGGTCAGGCTGACCGGTTTCGGCGAGGAATTCGCCGCCCGCGTCCGCGACATCCTGCGCTCGGTCGACGAGCTCGAGGACCTGGCGCGCGCCTCCCGCGAGCGGCTGGTGGGGCGGCTGCGCATCGGCGTCATTCCGACTGTCGCGCCTTATCTTCTGCCCACCATCATCGGTAATCTCACCCGCCTGCATGACGGGCTCGACATCCATGTGCGCGAGACACAGACGCAGAAGCTCATTCACGAGCTGTCGGAAGGCCGGCTCGACACGGCCATCGTCGCCTTGCCTGTCTCCGAGCCGTCGCTGACCGAGGTCGCGCTGTTCGAGGAGAATTTCGTGCTCGTCCGACCCGGCGAGGACGCCGGCAAGCCGGTACCCAACCGCGAGATGCTGCGCGAAATGCGCCTGCTGCTGCTCGAGGAGGGCCATTGCTTCCGCGAGCAGGCGCTGTCCTTCTGCAACATGCAGTCGACCCGCCCGCGCGAACTTTTGGACGGCAGCTCGCTGTCGACGCTGGTGCAGATGGTCGGCGCCGGCATCGGCGTGACGCTGATCCCCGAAATGGCGGTCCCGGTTGAAACGATGTCGGCCTCGGTCTCCATCGCCCGCTTCAGGAGCCCGCAGCCGTCGCGCACCATCGGCATGATCTGGCGCAAGGCGAGCCCGCTCGCCGACCAGCTCATGCAGATCTCGGAAGTGGTGCGCCAGTCGGCCGAAGGCCTGCGCGGGCAGGGCGCCGTATCAAGCCAGGCCTGAGCCCCGCGCCGGCTTTTTGCCGTCGTGGCCACCGGCGCGTCCAGCGCCACTTCGGCAAGATTGCGACGCGGCTTTCCGCCAAGCTTGCGCCAGAACAGGATGGTCCGGCGTTTTCGCGATGCGAGGACAGGCGGAAATGCTCTACTGTCGCCACCAGGCGAGGCGGGCGCCATTCGTGGCTGGGGCCGAGCATCCGCTCTGCTCGGTGAACAATACAAGCGGCGTGGCGGACGCCGCAGCAAGCGAGGAGGACATGATGGACAAGGCAAAGACGGGCGCGAGCGGCGCTGAAGCCTCGAAGCAGATCGACGCCAGGATCGCCGAGCTCTCGGACTGGCGCGGCGCCATGCTCGCGCGCCTGCGCAAGCTCATCCACGAGGCCGACCCCGAGGTGGTCGAGGAGGTCAAATGGGGCGGCACGCCGGTCTGGTCGCATGCCGGCATCATCACCACTGGAGAAACTTACAAGGCGGTGGTCAAGCTGACCTTCGCCAAGGGCGCACAGGTCGACGACCCCAAGAGCCTGTTCAACTCCAGCCTCGAAGGCAACGTCCGCCGCGCCATCGATTTTCGCGAGGGCGAGGCGGTCGACGAGGAGGCACTGAGGGCGCTGATCCGCGCTGCCGTGGCGGTCAATGTGGCAAGCCAGGCAGCCAAGAAGCGGAAGAGCTAGCGCTGTGAAGCGTGCCTAGGCCGCACGGGCGCGGAAAATGATCGCCCCGAACATCAGCACGCCGGCGAACACGACCAGGGAGGAGATGGCAACCACCGGCTCCAGCGACGGGGTGCCCGTCAGCAGAAGGTAGAGCGCCGGCGTCATCACGATCACTCCGCCAGTGTAGACATAATACTGCACCTTCGCCAGCCGGCTCCCCGCGCCATGCGGGTTAAGGGCATGAAACGTGCCGAAAATCGCCATCGTCACCCAACCGAGCAAGTTGATATGTGCATGTGCGCCGGTTGCCGAATAGTCATGCGCAATCGACATCTTCAGCCCGACCAGAATGCCGGCCACGAGGAAACAAATGGCGGTCAGGAAATACATCTTGGCAATATTCGGCATTCTTCCCCCCATCGTCATTTTCAGTTCCGGACGGCCGGCCCCTCAGGGCTTACGCCGCCTGCCATCGGAGCCCTTCCAACCGCCGAGCATGTCGAGTGCCTCCAGGCCGTCGGAGCTCTGCTCGTTGTGCTCATATGAGCCCGCCAAGGCGACCCACGCCCTGCTCAATGCACGGGTCAGGGACAAGGATTGCGGGCGGGCGGGCTGCTCCACCGCGGCCTGACCAATCTGCTGCATCTGAACTGCTTCGTTCGGCATGTTCGTGCCCTCCCAGGCGCTCGCTCCACCATTCCCCAGTGCCATCGCCCGCCGGCCGCCGCCCACGGCGGGCGGGCCTCTGTCCAAGACCCCGAGACATTTCTGGGTGATGTCGGCTAGCCTGTCACTGCCCGGAACAAGCGTGGCGTGCGCATTGGGACGTTCGGTCATCAAGTAGGGACGCCAGGTCAAGGCGGCTGATCTTCGCCTCATGTAGAACCATTGTCGTTCTCACATGAAGTTCCGGAGTTCGTTTTGAAAAAATCTGCCAGAATTACGATCGTTTATTCCATGATGATCTTGGGCCTGTCCTCGGCGCAGGCTGCCGACGTGATCAGCGAGCAGACTCCGTCGCCAGTCGCGGAGCGCTTTGCCTATGACTGGAGCGGCCTCCACGTAGGTGTCCACGGCGGCATCGGCGGCGGCACGTTCGACAATTCGTACATCATCGAAACTGAGGTTGGCCCGATTGGCTATTACGTCAGCGACCGGGCATTTGGTGGTTTCGGTGGCTTCCAGGTCGGCTACAACAGGCAATTCGCTTCGAATTGGGTCGCGGGCGTCGAGGCGGATTTGTCCCTGTCCGAGATCAAGGCCGAGCATAGCGAGTCGACCGAAGGCTTCAGCTCCCGATATACGGTCCAGGTCGATTGGTTCGGCACCGTGCGCGGCCGTCTCGGCTACGCCGAAGAGAATGTTCTGTTCTACGGCACGGGCGGCGCAGCCTATGGCAAGATTTCTTATTCAGACAGCGATAGCGACGGGTTCAGCGAGGCGCTTTCCGACACCAATTTGGGCTGGACCGCCGGCGCGGGCGTCGAATATGGCATCACCGATAATGTCACGCTGAAGACCGAATATCTCTACGTCGATCTCGGCAGCCTGAAGGGGACGAATCTTATCTTCACCGGAGACCGGATCGAGATGGATACCGCCTTCCATACGCTGAAGACCGGCTTGAACTACAAGTTCTGAGCTCGGGCGCATGATGAAAAGAGGCGGCCTACAGGCCGCCTTTTGTCTGCCGCGAGCCTTCTTGCCTGTCTCAGGCGCGCGCGGCCGCGAGCCAGGCTTCGACGATGGCGCCGCCATTGCCGTCGCCGCGCTTCAGCAAGGTGTCGTAGGTCGCCATGCGCAGCGAATCCCTTGATAGCGTGCGGACAGAGCTGGGACTGATCTGGTACCGCTTGTGAAAGGCCCGGCTGAAATGTGCCTCGCTGCGAAAGCCGTGATTGCGGGCGATGGCTGATATCTTGTGATCCGGGGTCGAGCGCAGAATGCTCTGCAGGCTTGCCCTCAGCCGCTCGGCCAGCATCCAGCGCTGCACGCCGCCATGCGGCTCGAACAGGCGGAACAGCTTCGACCGCGAGACCCCCAGCGCCGCCACCAGCTCATCCGGGCCGAAGTCGGGATCGGACAGGCCCTGTCGCGCCGCCGACGATGCGCGCTGGAACAGAAAACGCTTGTCGCGCCGTTCCCGCGTTGCGGGCGTTGCAAAGGCGGCCGCGGCAAAATTCAGGATGCCCTCGACGATCACCTGGCCCTGGTGAACGCTGAGGCCGTCGATGTGCTCGGCCAGTGCCCTGATCTGGCCGCCCAGCATGGCGCCGGTGGGGTCGTTCGCTGTCAGCACCAGACCGTGCGTGTTGCTCTGGAATTCGACCGGCACGCTTGCCTTGTCGAAGGTCAGCGCGATGGCTTCGAAGCCCGACGTCTGGCTCTCATAGGGCAAGGAATAGTCGACGACGACGATGTCGCCGGGCTCATGTTCCTGGATCAGCCCGTCATAGTTGCTCGTCACCCGCCCTTCCAGGACCATGAACAGCACCATATGCGGGGTCGGCCGCTCGTCGATGACCTGCTGCGTCCGCGACATGGCCATCGCCGAACCGCCGTTCACATGCAGGAAAGCGCCCGGAAGCTGCCAGGCGCACCCGTGAAAATCAAAAAGCGCAGGATCCGCATCCTCCGGAATGGAGCAGTCGACAAGCAGGGAAATCGCATCTTTCCACGCGGCCAGACACTCCGCGCCGGGCGGAAACGGCCATTCCTGTCGTTGTGGTGTCGCCATGGTCGCCCCCGCTCCCAGAACCGCATGCTGTCGCTTGCACCGGCGCTGCGCCGGCCAAGTCATATGAGGTGATCTGCAACTGCCGCGCTAGTCAATGGCGGGGGACGCTCGGTCAAGCGGTTGAGACGCATGGTCAAGGCATCGGGCCATCTGTTTACCGGAACGCAGGTCCGCGCGCCCCTTCCACGCAGGAGATTGGCTTGAGGATCGCGGATCCGGGCAATTGGCGCGGCCCGCTTGCGCAAATTCATCCACGAGGCCGACCCAAGGAGGCCACGTAGGGCAGCATCTGGTCTGGTCTCCCACCGGCATCGTCACCATGGCCGAAGCCTGCAAGTCAATGGTCGAGCCGACCTTCGGCAAAGAGCTCAGGTGGAAGGTCCCGTTCAACTCCAGTTCGGACGAAAAACGTCTGCCGCGCCATCGCGGCATGCCCGACAGCTGTTGTCGCCGAGCCAATGCTTGAGCGTCGGGGCGCAGGCGGAGCGGCGGCTTCCGCGAGCCAGCTCGACCAACCTTCTAATTGCCGGAGGGCAGTCCGAGACGCCGCCATTGGTCGCGCGGGATCGTCCCGCCGACGCGGAAGGTCAGCGACCGGATCGTGGTGGCGTCGGCGTCGACCTCACAGCGATAGCTCAGCTCGTGCCATGCCGTCCGCGTGCGGAACGCGGCCTCCGGAACGTCGAGCACGTTGCCCCGCTTCAGCGGCACGAGCGGCACCAGGTCGGGGGAATAGGACGCCTGCAGCAGTTGCTGCTGCAGCGCGCTGGCGCACAGCCTCGCGGCCCGCTTGTCACGCGGCACGCCGGCCATCGCGGTCGTGCTCAAGGCGTCGCCGCCCTGCGACTGCGGCCTCCGGACTCCTGGCAATCCCGAAAAGGGCTGCGCTGCGGCAACATCCGCATTCCGCTGGCTTGGCGCCCTGCTTGCCCCTCCGGGCTTCGTGAACTCCGAACGGCTGGGCTTCGCCGCGGCCGCGGGCCTCGGCTCGGGCGCCTTGGCCAAAGCGGGCAGCGCCAACTCGCCATCGCTGCCTTCGGCCCCAAGGGCTGGCGGAGCCGCAGCTGTCTGCTGGTCAGCACCTTCGGCAAGGCCGACTTGCTTGTCCTCGGCCTGCTGACCTGCGTCCTGGGGCGCGGCCGCCTGGTTGGGCGTGTCCTGGGCCGTGGCGACCTCGTTCGGCACATCCTGGACCGGCTGGGTATCCTTCGCCGCCTCCGCCTGCTTTTCGGCGTCCGGCCGCGTCTCAGCAGGTGGCTTCGCGCCGTCATCCGTCGCCGGTGAAGGTGTCTGCACACCTCCTCCCTGCTCGGCCGACTTGCCGGAGCCGGCATCTTTCTCCCCGAACTGGAAAACCGGCTTCAATACCTCGATCTTCGCCGGCTGGGCCGGCTCGGTTTCCGCCACAGGCGGTTGCTTCGGCTCCTCGGGCTTCTTCTCCTCGGGAGGCTTCGGGGGTGGCGGTGGCGGGGCGGGTTCCGGCCTCGGCTGTTCCGGCGGCGGCGCCAGCGTGACGTTCACCGCTTCCTCCTCAGGCTGCTGCGCAGCCCTCGGCTGGCTGTAGGCCACCAGCACCGCAATCAGCAGCCCGTGCAGGATCAGCGATGCGGGCAATGCCCACAGCGAGTCCCGACGTCGGTTGCTTGTCTCGTCCGCCATGCCGACCGATGTGGAGTGAAATCTGGGCGGCATCAAGCGCTATCGGGCAAAAATAGGCGCCAGGGTGTTGGACGGTGCTGCGAGGGAGCAAAGGACCGACTACGGAATGGCGGTCTTGGATGGCGTGGGCAGGGTTGCGGCCGCCCGCAAAAAAGTCGGCGCGCCGCCGGCAATTGCCAGCGGGCCTACGCCCGATGGGTGCACCCTCTGAACCTGGCAGCTAAGTTCCCGATCGCGTGGTGGCCCGCCTTTTTCGGCGGCCTTACGCTTGTCTTTCGGTGCCTGTCGCTGGTTGGCCGATTCTGGCGGGTCGCGGCCTGCCGCCTGTCCGACCGAGGAACTCGATGCATCGCGGAAGGACAACTCGCGCCGTGCGTTTCCGACATCCTGAAAAGCCGGCTTAGAATCGGCTCATCTCCCTCGCCGGAGCCTGGTACGCACCGGGTGTACGGAGCCGATTTCGGCTGACACGATGCATGACCTCAGGGGAACACCGCTTTCGCGTCCGGACGGGATGCGCGGCGCTCCAGAGCGCCTGAGCGCCAGCGCCGGCGAAAAATTGCAAGCCAGCTGTTGGGAGCTGTTGCCGCCATTCGTCCTGCGGAGGCAAGCGAAGGATTGCGTTTCATGGCATATCCAGGTGACGGTGGCGCCGTGCAATCGGCAGGAGGGTTCCGATGTTCCCCATCATGACTGCTTTTGCAAATTCGCCCGACGAAGGCGCGGGACAGGCGCGCGACATGCGCGTCCGCTGGGCGTTCGAGGAGGTCGGCCAGCCCTATGACGTCAGGCTGGTCTCGTTCCCGCAGATGAAGCAGTCGGCGCATCTGAGGCTCAACCCCTTCGGCCAGATCCCGACCCTCGAAGATGGCGGCCTCGTCCTGTTCGAGTCGGGTGCCATCGTGCTTGAGATCGCCGAGCGGCATGCCGGCCTTCTGCCCGGCGATGTCAACGGCCGGGCGCGGGCCGTCATGTGGATGTTTGCGGCGCTGAACACGGTCGAGCCGCCGATCGTCGAATACGACCAGGCCGACCTTGTCGAGCGCGACAAGCCCTGGTTCGGCCAGCGCCTGCCGATGCTGCAGGACCGCATCCGTGTCCGCCTCGGCCAGCTGTCCGCGGCCCTTGGCGAGGCCGACTGGCTCTACGGCGCGTTCAGTGCCGGCGACCTGATGATGGTGATGGTGCTGCGGCGTCTCTACGGCTCGGGCCTGCTGGAGGAATTTCCTGGTGTTGCTGCCTATGTCGCCCGCGGCGAGGCGCGGCCCGCTTTCCAGCGCGCCTTCGCCGCCCAGCTCGCGGTTTTCACCGCGGCGTCGTCAGGCTGATTGTTCGGTGGGGACAGCGTTTCCGTCCCTACCGCTAAAAAGCTAGATCACGTTCAGTTCGCGGAATGGGCGGCCCTCAGCGATGCGCTGGTAGCCGAAGGCCGAGCAGTCGATCGAACGGTAGCCGCCATGGACGATGAGCTCGGCCAGCGCCTTGCCGACCGCCGGCGCCTGTTGCAGGCCGTGGCCGGAAAAACCGTTGGCGAAGATGAAGTTGTCGACCTCGGGATGCGGGCCGATGACGGCGTTCTGGTCGAGCGCGTTGTAGTCGTAGTGGCCGACCCAGGCGCGCGTCGCCTTGATCGCCTCGAAGGCCGGCACGCGGGTGGCGAGCGCGGGCCAGATCACTTCCTCGAACAGCGACCAGTCGGGGTTGAAATCCTGTGGGTCCGCCGCCTGCTCGCCGTCCTCGCTCTCGGCGCCGCCGGTGATGTACATCGAGCCCTCGGGGCGAACATAGACGCCGCTGGGATCGACCATCAGCGGCATGTCGTCGAAGCGGTCGCGCGCCTCGAACACGAAGACGTTGCGCTTGCGCGGCTCGACCGGCAGCACCAGGCCGGCCATGGCCGAAACCTTGCCGGCGTTGGGACCGGCGGCGTTGATGACCGTGCCGGCATCGATCTTTTCGCCAGTGGCGAGCGTGACCGCGGTCAGGCGGTTGCCCTGGCGCTCGATGGCTGCCACCTCGCCGGTGATCAAGTCGACGTTTTTGGTCTTCAGCGCCTTGCGGAACAGGCCGAGCATGGCATGCGCGTCAAACCAGCCTTCGCCCGTCCGGCCATAGGCGCCGGCGGTGATGCCTTCGGTCGAGATCCATTTGAAGCGCCTGGCAAGCTGGTCGGCGTCCTCAAGCACGATGTCGGCGCCCTCGGCCATCTGCGCGTCGTGGTTGGCCTTGAGGATCGGCAGGCCGTTCTCGCCGGCGAGGATCAGATAGCCGCCCTCGCGGAAGCCGATGTCGGCATCGGGGCCGAACTCCTCCTTCAGGCGCCGGAACAGACCGAGCGTGAACTGCGACAGGCGGATGTTCTCGGGAATGGAGAATTGCTGGCGGATAGAGGCGCAGGACAAAGTGGTCGCCGCGTTGGCGAATTGCGGGTCGCGCTCGATCAGCGCAATCGAGCCGGTGAAACCCTCGTCGCGCAGATAGTAGGCGATCGAGCTGCCGACGATCGCGCCGCCGATGATGACCACGTCGTAGCGTGCCATGAGATGATTCCGTCTGTTCGGATGGAAGAGAAAACCAGTTACGCCACTGCCCCGCAAGCTCTTGCAAGGGCCAGCGTTGCCGGGCAAGAAGACCAGATGTCACATTCTCTGCCCCGTCCGCGCCGTTCGGCGCTTTTTGTGCCGGCCACCAACGAGAAGGCCATCGCTAAGCTGCCCCAGCTTGCCTGCGACGCCGTCATCTTCGATCTCGAGGATGCCGTGCTGCCCGAGCACAAGGCAGCTGCCCGCGAGCGGCTGGAGCGCTTCTTTGCCGAGCGACCTGAAGGCGGGCGCGAATATGTGGTGCGGATCAATTCGCTTGCCAGTCCCTGGGGGGCTGACGATCTGGCGGCGGCCAGCGGCTGGGCAACGGACGGCGTGGTGCTACCCAAGGTGGAAACGGCGCGCGATCTGCTCGAAGCCAATGACGTGCTCGACGAGGCCGATGCGCCCGATACGCTGAAGCTCTGGGCGATGATCGAGACGCCGCGGGCACTGCTCAATCTACCTGCCATATCAGAACTCGGCCGCGATCCTTCGGCCCGGCTGTCGTGCCTGATCGCCGGCCTCAACGATCTCGCCAAGGACACCGGCGTCAAGATCACGCCCGATCGTCGTTATCTCCAGCCCTGGCTGCTGCAGATGGTGTTGTGCGCCCGGGCCGGGGGCGTCGACATGCTCGACAGCGTGTCCAACGATTTCCGCGACCTCGATGCCTTTTCCCTCGAATGCGGTGAAGCCGCCGCCATGGGCTTTTCCGGCAAGAGCATTATCCACCCGGCCCAGATCGGCCCGGCCAATGCGGCGTTCTCACCTTCGGACGAGGCGCTTGCCGAGGCGCGCGCGGTGGTCGATGCCTTCGCGCTTCCGGAGAATGCTGCGTCAGGTGTAATCTCGCTCGGCGGCAAGATGGTCGAGCGGCTGCATCTGGCCGAGGCCGAACGGCTTCTGGCGCGGGCGACACAACTCGAAGGCCTCAGGCACTGAAGAGGGAGACCGACATGAAACTCTACCGCTTCCTCACCGGCCCCGACGACGCCACCTTCTGCCACAAGGTGACCGCAGCCCTGAACAAGGGCTGGCACCTGTTCGGCTCGCCGACCTATTCCTTCGACGCCGAAACCAAGACGATGCGCTGCGGCCAGGCGGTGGCGAAGGATGTCGACGGCGTCGAATACGACCCCGGCATCAAGCTCGGCGATTTCTGAGAGCAGGGGCGGCGAGGCTTAGTCGACCGAGGCTTCCAGCCGCTCCATGTCGTCGTCCGACAGGCCGAAATGATGGCCGATCTCGTGGATCAGCACGTGGGTGACGATGTCGCCCAGGGTCTCTTCGTTCTCGGCCCAATAGTCGAGGATGGCGCGGCGGTAGAGGGTGACGCGGTTGGGGCCTTCGCCGGTCTGCGGATTCCAGCGCTCGGCAATGCCGCGTCCCTCGAACAGGCCGAGCAGGTCGAAGGGCGTCTCCAGCGACAGGTCGTCCATGATCTCGTCGGTCGGGAACTCGGCCATCTGGATGACGACATCGCCGGTCAGCTGGCGAAATTCTTGCGGCAGGTGTGCGTAGGCTTCAAGCGCCAGGAGTTCCATTTCCTCGATTGAGGGCGAAAGCTGGTCGTGCCAGGCGCGGGTCTTGTAAATGCGGGCCATTCTTTGTCCTTTTGAGGGCATATAGCCTTTCGCCGCTTCGCTTACGAGGCCTTTGCCACGCCGGGGGTAAATTAGCCGCAAAACAGCGCGTGCCTGGAGAGGAATAAATTCTCCTTGAATCGGCTTGACTCTCCGTGGTGCCTCTGGAATCTATAGGAACATAACAGGAACAATTGATGGGAAAGCAGATCGACATGGCAACCAGCGCCGTGGCGCGGGATGTCGTTTTTGCCCTGCGCCAGAAGATAGCGAAGATAGAGGGAACGCTGCCCGAGAGGCTGGCCGCGCCTTCCGACGGCCAGCCGGTCGCGGGGCTTCTGGTCCGCCGCAACGGCTTTGCCTCGGCACGCGATTTCTTCCTGCCGACCGGCGTCGATCGCCTCGACGAGGTGCTCGGCGGCGGCCTGCCCAAGGCGGCGCTGACCGAGATCCACGGAACTGAAACCCGCAATGCCGGTGCCGCCGCAGGGCTGGCGTTTTGTCTCGTCAGCCGCATGCTGAGGGAGCGGTCGCGGCCCAGAGATCTCGTCCTGTGGGTCGGCACGACCGAGGTATTCAGGGAAGCGGGATTTCCCTACGCGCCGGGCCTGGACAGGTTCTTCGGCATTCCGGCTGAAAGCCTCCTGTTCGCCGAAGCGCCGAAGCCGACCGATGTCCTCTGGATCGCCGAGGAAGCCGCCCGCATCGAGGAGATCGCGGCCATCGTCGTCGAGCTGCGCGGCAATCCTCGCATCGTCGACCTCACGGCGACGCGCCGCCTGCATCGCCGGGCTCAGGACAGCGGCCGCCCTGTCTTCCTGCTGCGTCAGTCGGCCGAACCGGAGCCGACGGCGGCACCCGTCCGGCTTGTCGTCTCGCCTGCGCCGGCGACGCTGCGGCAAACACTTCTTGGGCCGCTGGTCGGTTCGATCGGCGCGCCCACCTTCGCCGTCGAGATCGGCAAGAGCCGCACGGCTCTTCCCGGCAGCTTCATTCTGGAATGGAACCCCGATGCACACACCCTCGCCGAGAGAAGTCCAGAGAATCGTGTCGCTGTGGTTTCCCCATCTCGCGGCCGAACGCGTCCTCCGGCGCCGCCTGGGGCGGTCCTGGCGTTCAAGCCCGCAACAGGTCAAGCCGTTGGTGATCAGCCACCGCGAGAGCAACACCCAGCGCATCGCCGGCCTCGACGCGCGGGCTGAGGCTCTCCGGCTCAAACCGGGCATGGGCATCGCCGAAGCACGCGCCATGCACCCCGACATCGACGTCGTCGAGGCCGATCCCGAGGCCGACCGCAGGCTGCTCGAAGGCTTGGCCGACTGGTGCGACCGCTACACGCCGCTTGTCGCCCTCGACGGCGTCGATGGGCTGTTCCTCGACATTTCAGGCTGCGCCCACCTGTTCGGCGGCGAAAAGGCGTTGCTCAACGATCTCATGATGCGTTTCTTCCACCAGGGTTTCGACGTCCGTGCCGGCCTTGCCTCGACCCCGGGGGCTGCCTGGGCCGCCGCCCGCTTCGCCAGCGGCCAGATCCTTGCTCCCGGCAACGAGCGCAATTTCCTCATCCGCCTGCCGCTGTCGGCGCTGAGGATCGACGTCAAGACGAAGGCGAGCCTCGAAAGCGTCGGCCTGCGCACCGTTGGCGCGATCATGGACGGGCCGCGCGCGCCACTCGTCCGCCGTTTCGGTGCCGAACTCATGGAGCGCCTGGACCAGGCGCTGGGCCGGCTCGAGGAGGCGATTTCGCCGCGCTTGCCCATAGCCCCGCTTTCGGTCGAACGGCACCTCGCCGACCCGCTGTCGCTCGTTGACGACATCGAGCGGCTTATCAGCCTGCTCGCCGTCACCCTCAAGGTCGATCTCGAACGTCGGGAAGAGGGCGCGCGCGGGCTCGAACTTTTGCTGTTCAGGGTCGACGGCATGGTCAGCCGGATAACGGTCGGCGCCTCGCGCCCCATCCGTGAACCGGCGCTGGTGCGCAGGCTGTTCCATGAGCGGCTGGCGACGCTCGGCGATACCATTGATGCCGGCTTCGGCTTCGACCTCGTGCGTCTTTCCGCCTTGTCGACGGCCCGGTTCGATGCCCGCCAGGCCGATCTTGCCGGCGAAGTCGAGGATGGCGGCGAGGAACTGGCGATCTTCGCCGATCGCATCGGTGCGCGTCTTGGCGAAACCGCGGTGCTTGAGGCCGTCCCCGTCGAGAGCCATTTGCCGGAACGTGCCGCGCCCGCCCGGCCCTATGCCCGGGAGGAAGCCCGCAAAGAGATGGTCGAGCGGCCGGCCACGGGGGCACCAACAGCGACGAGACGACCAAGGCCGGCCGATCGCCCCATCCGCCTGTTCCGCCAGCCCGAACCCATCGATGTTCCGGCAACCGAGGTTCCCGACGGCCCGCCGCTCAATTTCCGCTGGCGCCGGGCGCTGCATCGCGTGGCCCGTGCCGAAGGGCCCGAGCGCATAGCACCCGAATGGTGGCGTGAGGCCGCGGATGCGCCGACGCGCGATTACTATCGCATCGAGGATGCGGAGGGCCGCCGCTACTGGCTCTATCGGCAAGGCCTCTACACTACGCAGGCGGTACCGCGCTGGTTCCTGCACGGGGTCTTCGCATGAACATGGTCGTCGCAGCCAGCTATGCCGAATTCGGCATCCAGTCGAACTTCTCGTTCCTGCGTGGGGCCTCTGCTCCGGAAGAGCTGGTGATCGCGGCCAAGTTCCTGGGACTTTCGGCCATCGGCCTTGCCGATTGCAACACGGTGGCCGGTGTTGTCCGCGCGTGGAAGATGGCGGAGACGGAAGGGTTGGCCTACCACCCGGGATGCCGGCTGGTTTTCGCTGATGGCACGCCCGATATGCTCGCCTACCCTAGAAATCGCAAGGGGTGGGGGCATCTGTGCCGCATGCTCACTGAGGCGAATGCTCGACCTGAAAGCGAAAAGGGTGCCCCGCTTCTTTATCGAGAGGATCTTTTCGAGTGGGGGGATCTGCTGTCACTTGCAGTCCTGCCCGACGTCGCCGCCGCCACGCAAGATGACGTTGCGCTTCTGCGTAGTCTCAAGGAGCGGTTCGGCGCCTCCTTGTGGCTGGCGGTTGCGCCGAATTTCGGCGGTGACGACCGCTTCAGGATCGAGCAGGCGGCGACAATGGCCGCCATGGCAGGGGTGCCGCTGATGGCGACCAATGACGCGCTCTACCATGCCCCGGGGCAACGCGCCCTGCAGGACGTCCTGACGGCGATCCGCCTCAGCGTGCCTGTCGCCGAGGCCGGTTTCGAGCTCAGGGCGAACGCCGAACGCCACCTCAAGGCGCCTGTCGACATGGCGAGGCTTTTCCGCAGCCATCCGGAGGCACTTGCCGAGACGCTGCGCTTCGCCGACAGCCTCTCTTTCTCACTGAAGGAGCTCAAATACAATTATCCAGACGAGCCGACGGAATCGGGCCTCGAACCGCAAGCCGAATTGAAAAGGCTGACCTGGGAAGGGGCGAAAAAGCGCTACCCTGACGGCGTTCCGGAGAAGGTGCAGGGCATCATCCGGCATGAGCTCGGTATCGTCGAAAAGCTCAACTACGCCCGCTATTTCCTCACCGTCTACGAGATCGTGAAATTCGCCCGTTCGGTAGGTATCCTTTGTCAGGGGCGTGGGTCGGCGGCCAATTCGGTCATCTGTTTCTGCATCGGCATCACCGATGTCGGGCCCGACATCGTCGACGTGCTCTTCGAACGCTTTATCTCGGAAGAGCGTGGCGAGCCGCCAGATATCGACGTCGACTTCGAGCACGAGCGGCGCGACGAGGTCATTGCCTTCATCTACAAAAGATACAGCGCCAAGCGCACCGCGCTCGCGGCTTCCGTCGTCACCTATCGCGGTCGTTCGGCCCTGCGCGAGGTCGCCAAGGCGATGGGTTTGTCCGACGACGTCAGGGGCGCCATGTCGGGCTCGATCTGGGGCTGGTATTCGTCCGAACTGGGCGAGAAGGAAGCGACTGCTGGTGGCCTCGACAAGGCGGATCCGGTGACGCGGCATGTCATCGACCGCGCCAACGAGATCATGGGCTTTCCCCGCCATTTGTCCCAGCATGTCGGCGGCTTTGTCATCACCCGCGATCGGCTCGACGAGATCGTGCCGATCATCAAGACGGCGATGGACGAACGCAAAATGGTCGAATGGGACAAGGACGACCTCGACGCCGTCGGCATATTGAAGGTCGATGTGCTGGCGCTCGGTATGCTGACCTGCCTGCGCAAGGCCTTCAAAATGCTTGAGGTACATTACGACGAGCGTGACCGCCATGGCCGCCCGCTCGAGCTGGCGACGTTGCCGCCGGAGGATCCCAAGGTTTATGACATGATCTGCCGGGCCGACACGCTCGGCGTCTTCCAGATCGAGAGCCGGGCGCAGATGTCGATGTTGCCGCGCCTCAGGCCGCGCGAGTTCTACGATCTCGTCATCGAGGTGGCGATCGTCCGGCCCGGTCCCATCCAGGGCGACATGGTGCACCCTTATCTCCGTCGCCGGCAGGGCAAGGAGGACGTCGACTTTCCCAAGACGGAACTTGAGGACATTCTCGGCAAGACGATGGGTGTGCCGCTGTTCCAGGAGCAGGCGATGAAGATCGCCATCGTCGCCGGCGGCTTCACGCCCGGCGAGGCCGACCAGCTCCGGCGCGCCATGGCGACCTTCAAGCGTACCGGCACGATCGGCAATTACCGCGACCGCATGATTAAAGGCATGGTCAAAAGAGGCTACGAGCGCGACTTTGCCGAGCGCTGTTTCAAGCAGATCGAGGGTTTTGGTGAGTACGGCTTTCCCGAGAGCCATGCCGCGGCCTTCGCACTACTTGTTTACGCCTCCTGCTGGTTCAAGGCCTATTATCCCGATGTGTTCTGCGCGGCGATCCTGAACGCGCAGCCGATGGGTTTCTACCGGCCAGCTCAGCTGGTGCGCGATGCACAGGATCATGGTGTCGAGATCAGACAGATCGATATCAACCACTCCGTCTGGGACTGCACCCTCGAGCGGTCGGGCTTCGACCCGAAACGCATCCAGCAACGCCACGCCGAAATGCGGGATGTCATCAGGACCAGCCACGCCGTCCGGCTCGGCTTTCGCCAGATCAAGGGGCTTTCCGACAAGAAGATGCGGGCATTCGTCGAGCGGCGCGGCAAGGGCTACGTCTCGGTGCGCGATGTCTGGCTGCGCTCAGGACTCGACGTCGGCGAGATCGAGCTGCTCGCCCAGGCCGACGCCTTCCGCTCGATCGATATCGACAGGCGCGCAGCGATGTGGGCAGTACGGGCGCTTGACGGCAGGAGTGCCGCTGAAATGCTGCCGTTGTTCGACCGCCCCGATGTCCAGCTGGTCGACAACGAGCCCGAGACACAGCTGCCGCGCATGCCGCTTGGCGAACATGTCATCCACGACTACCGCTCGCTGGGCATGTCGCTGAAAGCGCATCCGGTGGCCTTCCTCAGGCATCACCTCGACCGCGCCGGCATCACGCCCAACGCCCGGCTCGGCGACGTGCCCGATGGGCGGCGCGTCTCCGTCGCCGGGCTGGTGCTTGTCCGCCAGCGACCGGGCAAGGGCAATGCGATATTTCTTACGCTGGAGGACGAGCATTCGATTGCCAATGTCATCGTCTGGTCGCGGGTTTTCGACCGCTTCCGGTCCGTGATCATGGGGTCGAAGTTCATCCGCGTCACCGGCAAGCTGCAGAAAGAATCCGACGTCATCCATATCGTTGCCGACAAGATGGAGGATTGGACGCATTGGCTGGCGGCGATGTCGGAGGAATTGCAGGCGAGTGCTGATGCCGGAACCAGGCAGGTGCCGGAAGCACGGGCAAGTGCCGCGGACAAGGCCGCGCGTGATCCGCGCATTCTGCAAAGCTACGAAACGCTCGCCCGCAAGGCGAGCACCGTCATGCCCAAGGGCCGCAACTTTCAATAGAGGGACAGAGAGGGACAGCAGAGCACAGATGGCTGCCGAGGTTTGCTACCGCTCCGCAGGCGGGAATGGAGGCGCGGCGCGACCACTTGGCTCGGGTGCGCGTCGCGGGACAGGCAGGGTCAGGTGCTCGGATTTGTTTCCGGCTCGCCGATCTGCCGCGCTTCTGAAGGCAGCATGACAGGAATGCCGTCGCGCACTGGGTAGGCAAGGCGAGCCAGACGGGACACCAGTTCGCCGCGCTCTGCGTCCCAGACGAGCGGCCCTTTGGTCAGCGGGCAGGCGAGCAGCTCGAGCAGCTTGACGTCGATGTCGCGTTTGCCGGTTTCGCCCATCTTTGGCCTCCTGTCGTCTGACGGACCTTCTTTATCCGCTTCTGTGCGCCACCCACCGAACGGCAATTGTCCGGAGTACTTTGCCAGGCCGGGATTGCAGCGGTTGCGCGGACTATTGCCCGAGCCCATGCAGCCTGACGCCTTCTACTGAAGACTTGGCCCGAATTCGTCGTTTTCGCGCGCCAGAGTCATTTCGGTGATGGCGATCAGCGTCTCGGCGCGCGTCTTGAGGTCGGGAGCTTCGAGCAATGCCTGCTTTTCGGCCGCGCCATAGGGCGCCATCATCGACAGCGCGTTGACCAGCATGACGTTGTCGGCCCGACCGACGCTCTCCCAGTCTGCCTCGAGCTCGTTGGCCTGGAGGTAGGTGCGGAAGGCCCGCAGCAGCGCCGGCCTGTCGATCTCACCTGCCAGATTGTCCTCCGAAAGGTCGGTTGCAAATGGCGCGATCTTGCACTGGCGAAACGGAGACTTGACTGTGAGTTCCTGTACCACCCTGAAGCGGCAGACGCCCTGGAGCGAGATGAGGTAGCGGCCATCGCCGGTCTCGGCGAAAGAGGTGATGCGGCCGATGCAGCCGACCGGGCAGAGCTTTGGTTCGCCGTCGGCCCGTGTGGCGCCGTCAAGCGACGGCTGGATCATGCCGATCAGGCGTGAGCCGCCGACAACCTCGTCGACCATCTGGAGATAACGCGGCTCGAAGATGTTGAGCGGCATGCGGCCGCCCGGCAGCAGCAGCGCCGCCGGCAGCGGAAAAATCGCCAGCGTCGTCGGTAGATCGGTGTCGAGCCGGTAGTGCGCGTTCCCTGCCTGCATCTTGTCCTCGCAGATGCCACATCATCTGGGGCTGCCGCGCCAGAGCGCAAGGCTGCCCCGTGCTGTTTACGAAAACAGCAGCGACGACAGCTTGCGCCGGGTGGCGAGCGTCACATCGTCGGTCATGCCCCAGGCCTCGAACAGCTTGAGCAGTTGCGCCCTGGCGCCGTCGTCATTCCAGGTGCGGTCGGTCTTGACGATGGCCAGCAGATTGTCCGCCGCCTCGGCGCGATCGCCCCTGGCGTTCTGGATCATGGCGAGGTCGAAACGTGCCTGATGGTCCTTCGGGTCGCTCGCAATGCGACGCTCCAGCTCGGCAGAATCGCCGAGCTCGGCGGCCTGCTCGGCGAGCGCGATCCTGGTGCGCACCGAAGCGAGCGGGGCGGCATCCGCCTTGTCCTCGGGCGCACGGGCCAGCACCTCGGCAGCGCCAGCGGCATCGCCAGCCTCGAACAGGATCTCCGCCAGGGCGGCAATGGCGTCGATGGTATCAGGCGCCTGCTCGAGCACGGCGTCGTAGATCTGGACGGCCGTCTGCAGGTCGCCGGCGGCGCGGGCTTCGGCGGCGGCAGTCATGGCCTCCTCGATCTGGGGGGCTGCGCCACCTTTTCCTGCGACGCGATCGATGAAGTCGCGAATCTGCGTTTCGGGTACCGCGCCCATGAAGCCGTCGACCGGCTGGCCGTTCTTGAAGGCGATGACCGCCGGGATCGACTGGATGCCGAGCTGACCGGCAATGGCGGGGTGATCGTCGATGTTCATCTTGACGAGCTTGACGCGGCCGCTGGCGGCCTGGACGACGCGCTCGATGACCGGAGTCAGCTGCTTGCACGGTCCGCACCAGGGCGCCCAGAAATCGACGAGCACCGGCTGGTTGCGCGATTCCTGGATGACGTCGGCGGCGAAGGCGGCAGTGGTGGTGTCCTTGATGAGGTTGGCTGCCGGCTGGGCCGCAACGTCGCCTGCGCCAAACTGCACATTGGTGGCGTAGTTGCCGCTCAGGCCGCCGAAGGGATTGTTCTCGTTGCTCATCTTCACTCTTTCGATGTGTTGCCGGCCGGCGTTCGGAGGGGCTGTTCAGCCACCATGTGGCGATCAGGCCGAGACTTTCAAGATAACAGGATCGTGGCCCGTTGCCTCGACGAAACGCAACAGTTCGTCGCGACCTATCGAGGTCGTTGCCTCATTGGTCAGCGGATGGGCGTTGATGGTGGCGTTTTCCATCAACGGCGCGTCGAGCACGACCTTCACCTTACCTGCCGTATCGTTGATGAGGCCAAACACGGTGACGGCTCCCGGGATGACGCCGAGCAGTTCCATCAGCGCCTCGGGCTTGCCGAAGGAAACACGGCTTGCGGCGCCGATCAGCTGGTGGATCTGCTTGAGGTCGACATTGGCGTCTTCGTCGACGGTCACCAGGAAGAAATTGTCCTTCTTGTCCTTGAGGAACAGGTTCTTGGTGTGGCCGCCTGGGATCGCGCCGCGCAGGGCCTGCGAATCGGCGACGGTAAACAGCGGCGGGTGGTCATGGGTGGTGACGGAAATGCCGAGTTCCGCCAGATAGGCGAGCAGTTCGGCACGGGTCTTGGGGGCTGTCGTGGCGGTCATCGGGTTTTCCGGGAATTGCCGTTGCGCGAGGTTTATGGGCAAAGCCGGCTTTCGACACAAGCCCGGCTTTGCCAATCGGGGAAGCTTCCCGAGGGGAAATATGGGTTTGCGGGGGCTCTCGAAAAAAGTTCAAAAAAGAGCGGTTTTTCCCTGTTGCATTCGCCGCGGTCTTCGGCCATATAGCAGCCGTTGCGGCGACGAGCCGCGGCGAGCGGGTGTAGCTCAGGGGTAGAGCACAACCTTGCCAAGGTTGGGGTCGAGCGTTCGAATCGCTTCACCCGCTCCAAATATCCCACGAAAAAGGCCGCGGTTTACCGCGGCCTTCGTCGTTTCTGGGCATGCGAAAACGCAACCAGAAACAGGGCCGTCGCGGCCAGGGTTACCAGCGGGTCACATCGGCGTAGTATGGCACCCTCACAATTCTCGGGCTAGCCAAACCAGGCAGGCTAATTTACTGCCATGTTCCGAGAGGTTGTATGCTCGTGGCCCATGCTTCGTCCCTCTGCACCAATGTAAGGTAGAGGTTCCCATACTACATGGATGACGTGCTTCCTCCCACTTGGACGCTGGTTCCGCTATCCCAGGCGGTTGTCGTTTCCAAAGGACGCCGCCCGTTCGAGCTAGGTCCGCGTAGTGCGGAGCGGACGATTCCTTACATAACGATTTCGGCATTTGAGACTGGCGAAGCCACGGACTACGCACCTGAACAGGGCCTGCCCGAGATAACATCGGCGGATACATTGCTCGTATGGGATGGTGCCAGAGCGGGCCTCGTGGGGCGCAGCGAACACGGTTATGCCGGCTCTACCATAGCGCGTTTGACTCCTGTACTCGTTGATCCTGAGTATCTTTACCGCTTCATGCAAGCGAGTTTCGGAGAACTCAATTCCCGAACCAAGGGCGCTGGGATTCCTCATATAGATCCTGAGGTGCTGAACGCACTGAGCTTTCCGCTTGCGCCTTTGGAGGAGCAGCGTGCCGTGGCGCTGCGACTGGACGAGCTCTTAAATGGTCTTGATAGAGCTCAAACCGAGGTAGACGGTGCTCGCCGAAGCGCCGCAATGGCTTGGACCTCGGCACTTGTTTCGGCGATGCGCGGAGAATTGACAGCCGGCCTGCGCAGAGATCGGAACGATCAGCACCAAACGTTGCATAGCGGGCATGCCCTTCTCGAACAGATAAAGCGTGTACGTGCAGAGAAGATGGGTGACACGGAGGAAGGAGACGAGGACGCCGCCCCCCTGCCGTCCAGTCTACCGAGTGAATGGACCTGGAGCACACTCGGTGAATGTTTCGATATTATGGTAGGCGCGACACCTAGTCGAAGGCGCCCCGATTTCTGGAATGGTTCCATTCCTTGGGTGAGTTCAGGGGAGGTACGGTTCAATCGTATCCGCGCGACCCGAGAGTTGATCTCTGAAATCGGGCTTCGGCATAGCAGTACCCAGCTTAACCCTCCGGGATCGATCCTACTCGGCATGATAGGCGAAGGGAAGACGCGCGGCCAGGTTGCAATCCTGGATATTGCAGCTGCTAACAACCAGAACTGCGCTGCTATCCATGTCTCGAAGACCGAAATACCTCCGGAGTTCGTCTTCTACTGGCTGTGGTCGCGGTACCAGCAGACTCGGGTTGTGAGCGTAGGGAACAACCAACCCGCATTGAACCGCACGATAATCTCACGGATGCCAATACCTATTCCGCCACTCTGGGAGATGCATGCGATCGTCGATGCGCTAGATATTGCGCGCGTGCAGTCAGAGCAGTTTGAGCGAGCTGCGACGGAAACGCTCCAGCGGACCAAGGTCCAACGTCAAAGTATACTTGCTGCTGCCTTCTCGGGCAAACTAACTCCGCGTATAGAGGGCGTGGAAGGAGGGGACGCGCTTATCAACCACATGCATGCCGCCAGGTTAAACATTCGAGAGGCAAACACGAGGCGCGTTGCAGTCACGCGAAGGAGTAAGAAGAAGGTGAACCAGACTCTTGAGGCTGTGTTGAAAGATGCTGGCGGCTGGATACTTGCGCAAGAGGCGTTCCGCCGTTGTGGGGTGGCAGATGAAGTATTGACGGATTACGTTGAGACACTCTACCGCGAGCTAAGCCGGCTCGAGCGGTCGGGTGCGATTGCGGTGCAAGCTGTATACGACGACGCAGGGCGCAAAATCGAGGATCGGATTCGGCTGGTGGAGAAGTCGAATGCGGCTTGACCAGCTCCGGATCGGGAGCGCGAAGGACAGCCCCACACACCGCTTCAAAAATCTCAAAGATGTTTCCATCGACTTCGATGAAAGACACTGGGTAACTGTCCTTATCGGATGGAACGGTACCGGCAAGTCTAATGTACTTGAGGCGCTGGCAATCATTTTCCGAGATCTAATTACGGGTATGCGTCGCCCGGCGTTCGCATACCGGCTCGTCTATCGGATGGGAGTAGGGGATAATCTTAGGCACATCGTCATAGACGCGGATCCGGATAGAGCTCGACAGCCGCTAGCTGCATGGATAGCTACCCCCGAGGAATTCAATGCGCGTGACAAAGCGCTTGACCTGCTCGTGCCAGAACTCGACAGCTTTCCCGGCAGCCGGGTATCGCTCAAACAGTTCCTCGCGCCCAATAACGCGGACCTACCCAGATACGTCTTCAGCTATTACTCCGGGGAGAGCACCCGGATGCGTGAAATTTTCCAGCCATATCTAGATCGCTATGACAGTCGCCTCCGTAAGGGAGAAGATCCAGGGCTCAAACGTCTGTTTTACGCAATGCCAGTACACAGCCAGTTCGTGCTACTTGCGTTCCTGATACAATCATCCCCACTAGTGAGCGATTTCCTGGACAAGCACCTCGGCATCGATGCCGAAGACGGTATCGATTCGGTGCTTTTTGTCCTTCGCGAGCCGCCTTGGGGCTCTGCGGACGGGGATCCGCGTGTCTGGAACGCACGAGGTGTCGTACAAGATTTTCTGAGCCGTCTCTATGACATCGCGCTTGCTCCAATTGAGGTTCGTCGAACCGTCCGCGTCTCGCCCTGGAATGAGAGGAAGCTCGAGTTCAAGTACCTCTTCGTGAAAGACATCGTCTCCCTCCGCAATCTTGTTGGGGATCGATCGCCTGCGCGATTTTTCCGAGATCTAGAGAGCACCTATGTCTCCGAACTCATAGATGAGGTGCGGATTCGCGTGCGGCTCAAAAAGAACGACGGCGAGGTCACATTTCGCGAGCTAAGTGAGGGCGAGCAGCAGTTGCTAACGGTGCTCGGGCTGCTGCTATTTACAGCAGAGGATGAGAGCCTCTTTCTGTTGGACGAGCCTGACACACATCTGAATCCGCGTTGGAGCGTCGATTATATCGACTACCTTAGAAGTTTCGTGGAGGAGAGTGCCACGGGGGACGACACAAGCCACGTACTGCTTACCACTCACAATCCTCTCTCGATCGCCGAACTCGAACGCGAGCAGGTACAGATTCTCGCGCTTCGTCAACGAGGCGAGCGCCAAGTGTTCGTATGTCACCCAGAAATGAACCCGAAGGGCATGGGCTATGCCGCCATTGTTACAAGCGACATGTTCGGTATTGCGTCCACCCTGGACCAGCCGACGCAACTGATCCTCGAGAAGCAGCGCGCGCTCGCGGGCAAGGACAAGTTGAAACCGGATGAGCAACTGGAGTTGGACCAGTTGAACGACGAACTGGAACGACTCGGATTCCGCCTCTTCCATCCTGACGACGAGTTCTCGCGTTATCTACGACGGCGAAATGAGGCACTTCGCAAGCGATTCCAGACAGATGATCCGGAAACCATTGCTCGAAATGCTGTAGCGATGTCGAGAGAGGAGCGGGAGACATTTGCCCAGGAACTCATAGACGAGATTCTCTTCGAAGAAGAGGTGGAGGAGGGATGAGGCACGTCGACATCGAGGAGCTGAAGCTCCCGAAGGGATGGAAGGCGCGCGCTGAAGCTGCGGCCAAGGCCGTTGACGCTGGAGGGGATCCAGAGGACTATGCAAATGTATGGCGGGTCCTGAAGGACCGGCTGGCAGATTTGTTACCGGAGAAAAAGTGCTGGTACTGCGAGGTTGCTGTTGATCGGGCAGACAACGCAGTTGATCATTATCGCCCTAAGGGGCGCGTCTCGGACGCCGCGAAGGAGCACAAGGGCTATCGCTGGCTGGCCTTCGAACCCAGCAACTTCCGCTACTCGTGTACGTGGTGTAATAGCCGACGCAAGGGTGTTGACACGGCTGGCGGTAAAGGCGACCGCTTTCCTCTCGTCTACGAACCGGATAGAAGATATAGTAAGACGGATGTTGGTCCGGAACGACCAGCTTTGCTCGATCCTTGTGATCTGGACGATTGGAAGTTGCTCGGATGTCGTCAGGAAAGCGGCGAGTCCTGTCCCGCTAGCACAAACAAAGTTGACATCGATAGAGCAGAGCAATCGATCAAAATTACCATCTCGACTACGGACCGACTGTGAATCGGCGGCACACCACTGTAGTAAATCTCATCAGTCAAGTAGAATTAGCGAAAAGCCTCTTTCCGGGATCAAAGACAGATCCTGCTACTAAGGGGCAGTTCGTAAAGGCTGCAAAGATCATACGGCGCGCTATCAAGCGCAACGCCGACTTCAGTGGAGAGATGGTGTTCATACTCAAAGGGGAGCGTCATTCTGACCACCCTTGGATCCAAGACCTTCTGGAGATCGGATGAGCGACGCCGCGCGACTAGTTCAGACTATATGGAATTTTTGCCACACGCTCCGGGATGACGGCGTAAGTTACCTTGATTACCTGGAACAACTGACGTTCCTGCTTTTTCTCAAGATCATCGACGAGACGGAAGGTGAAGCGCAGATTCCAGCTTCGTACTCTTGGAGTAAGCTGAGCAGCCTGAAAGGGAATGCGTTGGAGGCTCAGTATTTCGCTACCCTTCACGAACTCGGCCGAGAGCCGGGGGTACTGGGCGCGATCTTCGATCGTGCGCAGAACAAAGTTCAGGATCCAGCCAAGCTTGCTCGGCTGATTAAGCTAATCGACGCTCAGAGTTGGCTCGATCTCGATACCGACACTAAGGGAGATATCTACGAAGGGTTGCTTCAGCGAAATGCCGAGGATACCAAAAGCGGGGCAGGCCAGTATTTTACGCCCCGGCCACTCATCCAGGCGATCATCGCTTGCATCCGGCCGCAACCGTTCCGGACGATCTGCGATCCAGCTTGCGGAACTGGCGGCTTCTTCTTGGCTTCGACTGACTGGTTACAAGGAGAAGCGGCGTGGCTCCGCGAAAACCAGTGGCTTGGGCGAGACAGCAACCCCCTGACCATGAGCGAGAAGGCGTTCCTTCGCGCAGAGACATTCCATGGGAACGAGATCGTCGCCTCTACGCGACGTTTGTGCCTCATGAACCTCTTTCTGCGTGGGATCGGCGGATTGGGCACGGAGCCGCTAGTGCAGCCTGGGGACGCGCTCGCCAGTCCACCCTCACGACGATTTGATTATGTGCTCGCAAATCCTCCTTTTGGTACCCGAAGCAGCATGACCGCAAATACAGACGGTCAAGATGACGATGACCTCACGTACCGCCGGCCTGATTTTTGGGTCACCACCTCCAACAAGCAGCTGAACTTCGTACAGCACATTGCCGGACTACTTGCCGAAGGGGGGGCGGCAGCCATCGTCGTCCCCGATAACGTACTGTTCGCCGCCGGGGCGGGCGAGCGTGTCCGTGAACGTCTGCTTAGCGAGTTTGACCTTCACACCATCCTGCGACTTCCAACGGGCATCTTCTACGCGCAGCAGGTCCGCGCGAACGTTCTCTTCTTGGAAAGACCGGCTGGTGGCTCAGGAGCAAAAACAAAACGTGGCACCTGGGTGTACGATCTGCGCACCAACAAACGGTTCACCCTCAAAGGTCGGCCAATGCGATTGAAGGATCTGAAAGACTTCGTCCTTCAGTACAAACCGAACGACCGTTCTGCGCGGGTGGAAACCGATCGCTTCCGGTTTTTTTCCAGGGAACTCCTCCTCGCCCGCGATCGCACGAGTCTTGACCTAAATTGGATAGCGGCCGAGGACCTCGGCGCAGGACCGATCCTACCCCCTCCGGACGTTCTCCAACAGGCAGTCATCGAGCAGCTTGAGGCTGCACTGGAAGCATACCGCGAGGTTGCGGCGACGCTTACACGCGCTTAATGCTCGGCGCTGCCGAGCGGTCAGATCACAGGCTATTCAATCGCGATTTCGTGCTGCCGCCAACGCTTCGACCATAATCGAGATACGCTCTAGATCCTCGACTGGGAGGCTGACAGCTGCCGCAGCTATTCTGTCCTTAAAGGTGGTGGCACCTCGCTTGTCAAGCTCGCCCAATGTTAGCGTCAAAAGGTGATTTGGAGTTGTCGCCAACACGTCGGCGATCCGAACCAGCGTTGCAAGGTCCGGCTCTCGCCGGCCGCTGACATAATTGCCATAGCGCCGCTCGCTCAAGCCAGCGCGCCGCGCCGCTTCGGCGTTCGATATCCCAAGCTCCTCGGCTCGTTTTCGAAGGTTTGTCGCGAACGGCTCCATAGGAACGAAATGTTCATGACATACCCCACGGGTCTATGTACGTTGTGGCGTGTTAGTCGACGCCATTTCGTGGGGGCAGGGTGAAGGAACAGTACGTCGGGGATATAAATGACTACCGGAAGTATGCGCTGTTGAGAGCGCTGTCGGCAGAAGGCGCAAACCGGGTCGGTGTGTGTTGGATGCTGACGCCTTCGGACGGGAGTTCGGACGGCAATAAGCTCGGATACCTGGAACAGACTGACCGCTATCGCCACTTCGACGCAGAACTGTTCGACATCCTGGCCCACGCCGCGTCGGAGCCGGATCGACGCCGATTGCAGGTCATCGAGGACAACAATACGATCCCCGGTTCTGCCTATTTCAACGACCTGCTCGCTGATGACCTCGCCGGCCGGCGGATCTTTATGGATGGATGCTTAGCCGACTTCTTGGGCGCCGATCTTGTGTTCTTCGACCCTGACAACGGTGTTGAGACGACTCTTCCGAAGGGGCGGAAGAATTCCAGCAAATACATCTATCTCGAAGAGCTTGCCTCGTTCTACGAGACCGGCAAGTCGCTACTGGTATATCAGCATTTTCCCCGCATCGAGCGTCGAGTGTTCATCGCTTCCTGTATGGATCGGCTTCGCGGGTTCGCAAAGGACACCGCCATCTGGGCGTTCACCACGGCGCATGTCGTGTTCTTCCTTGTTGTCCATCCCGAAAGCCCTGCGCGGCTGGCCGTCGCGGCGATGGAAGCCTGCGGCCGTTGGGAACCGGCATTCATCAAGGGCGAATATCTCGGACGCGGAGGCGGCGTGCCCAATAATTGACAGAGAATCTCGTACGTGATTTTTCAGATAACGAAGTGATTACAATAGGATAGACGAATGTCACAAGTTCTTCGAACTGCCGCCTTCCTTGTTCCGGCGATCGCTCTTGCCGCCTGCGCCGGCACCAATACGATCCGCACCTCATCCGATACGGCAATTGTCCAGGCGAGTGCTGCGCCCATCTGTAGAGGCACCGGGGCAGCCAAGGTCGCCCAGAAACAAGCTGCCATCGAAACGATCAAGGCCGGCTATGACCGCTACATCATTGTCGACGCAGCGAGTGCCAACAACGTCCAGGTTACCCAAACACCAGGAAGCTATCGCACATCCGGTACCGTCTATGGCGGGTACGTCAACGCAACGACCACCTACCAGCCCGGCATGCCTATCATGCACGGCACGCACGATCAGGCCTTCGCAATCAAGATGTTCCGAGACAGCGATCCGGGCAGCGGTCGAGCGATTTCGGCGCGCGAGACACTGGGACCGAAGTGGCAGGACATGGTGAAGGCCGGATCCATCCGGACATGCACCTGAGGAAATTTGGCGCGCATATCCATGCGTATGCAGCTTTGACCCAATTGCAGGGTCCTCCGGGTCCCTTTCCCTATCCCCCCACATCTTTCGCGAAGGGGGGAGGGTCGCGGCAGACCGCCGGGAGCGGTAGACACAAAAACAGAACGGGGCGCGATGTGCGCCCCGGCGTGTATCGTCCAGCGATGGGCTACTGCTGCTCATTCCGGCTCGAGGGCGATGTGGTCGACGGACTCGCACTCACCGTGTTCTTCGAGCGCCCATTCGATCTCTTCGGCGTTGAGGCCCATTAGCTCCACCGCGATTTCAATGCGGATCCATTCCTCCGATCCGGTGCGCTTATCTCTGACGAGGATGTGCATAGCTCTCTCCTGCTGTCCAACAGGACAGTAAAACACAGGGAGAGTCGTCACGCAATTATATGTGTAAAATCAGTATGTTATGCCAAAACGTCGCTGCGCGAACGCCACAGTTTCGGTCGAATTCGGCTACGTGGGGCCAGACCTGCGGGCAGCTACCTACATGCCGCCCAGGTCGCTGCCGGCGCCTGGCGTACTGCTGCTGGCCCGCCGCATAGCTGACGTACTAGCGGGCGCGCCTGGCTACACGCGCGCTGGGCACCTACTTATCCGGCGGGGTAGTGATTGATCAGTTTCCAGAAGCTGATGTCGAGAAATGAACCATCATCCAATTCGGCGAAGATACAGCGCGTAGGGTTGTCCTGATGCATCTTGCGAACGTACCGGACAACGCCCCTGTCGCCCAGTTCCTGTAGCTTGTCGGGGCGACTTTTAAGCACCGCGTCCGCGAATTCGGCATCTTCGCCCATGAGCTGGGAGCCGAGCATCCCGCGATTCAGCACTTCGCCGCCATACCGGGTAGCAGCTGCTTTCGACGAGAACTGAAAACGTCCAATGACTATAGGAATGGGCATGGTCTGCTCCCTAGATTAATGGTGAGAATTGGACCGAAGCGCCGGGACCTAGCCGCCGTAGGCCCGTTCCAGTGCGGCGACGGCGGCACTGCCGTCGCGCACGGCCTGGGTGTAGTGGCCGAGCGTCACAGTCGGATTGGCATGGCCGGCGATCTGAGCCACCAGACCGATCTCGATGCCCTGCGCTTGCAAGGTCGAAATGAAGGAATGCCGGGCGCTGTGCGGTGTGACATAGGGTAGGCCGAGCTGCTTGAAGACGGGCTGCCAATAGCGCTTGCGGAAGTTCTGGTACAGCAGCGGGCCGCCGCCACCGATGCGACCACGTGGCCATTCCTGGAGCCGGCCGGGGCCGGGAAATACGCGCTGCAGTTCCTTGCCCTTGCGTGGGCAACGGACCCGCCACGCAAACAGCATCTCCCGCAGCGTCGGGCTCATCGGGATATCGCGGGTTCCGGCCTCGGTCTTGGTCATTTCGGTCAGCGATCCATCGCGTTCCTGGATGCGACGGATGTGGATGACGTTGTTGTCGAAGTCGACTTCGCTCCACAGCAGCCCAAGCTGTTCGGACGGCCGTGTGCCGGCGAGGAAGGCAAAGGCATAGTAGGCGCCGTGTTCGAGATCGTCCTTGGCTGCGGCGATCAGCTTGCGGATGTGCTCTGAAGTCAGGATGGCCTTGTTGGGCTTGTGCTGCCTGCGGGTAAGTCCGGTCGGCATCGAGGGAGCACGCACCGACAGGTCCTCTTCGGCCAGAGCGAGGATGGACTTGAGGTGCGATTTAGCCCGATTGGCTGTGTAGGTGCCGCACTGCTCGACGATCGTGCGGTGCCAGACGCGGATCATCGCGGTGGTCAGATCTGTCAGCTTGATGTCACCGAGCAGCTTGATGAACCGCCCGTCCTTCGGCGCGACGCCTGTTTCGGTGAAGTCGGCTCGCTGCTGCGGTGTTCCAACCAAAAGCGGCCCGCGAATAGCTCCATTCACCACCACCTTATAGCCCATCAGGGTCGACGCTTTAACCTTGCCGATCTTGTCAGCTAGCCAATGGTCGATAGCCTTCCCCACGGTTGGCGCGGTGCGCTCGTCGACATAACTGCCCTCGGCAAACTTCAAGAGCAACTCGGTCCTGAAGGCCTCGGCATCCTTCCTGGTGTTGAAGGCCCTACGGCGGCGCTTCAGGAGCTTAGGGTCCTTGTACTCGCAATACCACTGCGGGTACGTGGCGATGGTGCCGCTCTTTAGCTTGCGGCGTCGGGTGGTTTTGGTGATGCTGACATTCTGGACGTTGTTCATTGGCTTGCCTGTTGGAGTCAAAAACAACGAGGAAAACACACCAAAGTAACCGGCACAATTAATCGCCAGATGCGCTCAGACGGGCTCGAACCCGTCCGAATTGTAACCAGGCATGTAACCTCGGATTATTGGCGGATGTCGAAGCCGCGAAGCGACGCGGCTCCTGAATTCTCGGATTCCGGCCTCATTGAGGTTGAAATCGCAGCGAAAGCGCCTCGTGGTCGCGCGGCGGTGCCCTATGTGGCGGCGTGCCGGCAGTGACGGCCACCCTGGGCGCACTGGCAGCTAGCGGGGGGGACTACTACCCCCAAGCCCAGCGCGGGCGACACTGCTGACCGGCGTCACAACCGTCACGCCGTCACATCAGAATTTCGGCAAGCCCATGCTGTCCGAGGAAGAAACTCTGATCATGCGTCCGCGTCGGTCCTTCTCCAGGAATTCTACGATAACGCCGGCCTTCGCCATTGCCGGTCGCATACGGTCCAATTGATTGGACAGGCGCGACGGCGATTGTGGTAGGCCCCGTTCGAAAGCCTTGTCCTCGTGATCAACAATCCTTGCAAACAGATCGCCGATATAGCCCACGAACGGATCGGTCCGCGTGATCGCTCGCAGCTTCATGACGAGAGGGTCGTCATTGACGCGATCCACGACGAACTCATGCTGAGCTGTCGCAATTGCCTCAATGACGGCGCCCGGTTCCTCACCTAAGGCTGTTTCGGCCGCCTTGATCCACCTCGCCGCATCAGCCATGCGCAGATGACGGGGTGGTTCGATATCATCGAAAGTCTGCAAGGCTTGTGAAACCGCATCGTAAAGCCCGCCGAGAATTGACGGCAGGATTCGTTCGAACTCGGACATCAACTCGGCCTCGGTTTTCCGGCCACCTTCGGGCATGGGAACCAGCTTTATTGGAATTCCACGTTCCATGAGGTCGGGCCGGTTCGCGTAGCCCGAAATGCCGTTGATCATGAAAGGGCGTGCAAAGCTCATGACATAGAGATCGCCATCGCTATAGAGTTTGCGCACAGCGATGCCGCCGCCCGTGGCCAAAGAGCACAACACATCAGACATCTCGGCTTTCATGCCTGATGCATTGTCGAAGCTGAGCAGCCTATACTCCTTGGCCTGTATCATCAGGTCCTGTGGTTTTTCGGGCAGGCGGAGCCGCAGCGCTTTGTTGGGATCGATGATCCTCTTGATGATCTCACAAAAGAAGCTTTTGCCGGAGCCTTGTTCCCCCTCAACAAGGAGGATGAAATAAGGACCGTTTGGCTTCAGCGCGTTGATGAGGAAGGCGATGAGCAGACGATAATTCTGATCGTCTAGCCCGAAGAATGTTTGAAGCGGTCGGAGGTCGCCCTCTTTGGCCGGATTAAGCAATTGCTCGAATCCAGCGCCTCGCACGAATTTGTACAACGTGTTTGCTTGAGTGCTCCAGCCTTGTTTGTCGATGTGGAGGACCGTGCCGTCGGGCCTGCCCAGATCAATGGATACAGCTTGGCTGTCACCGGCGATGCGAACATTCACCGCCTGAGAATTGCCGTCAAACAGAGCAACTGCTTCTATCGTCGCTATTGCCTCGTTGAGGGGACCTGTACCGACCGGTTTTTCCATCTCGCGGTGCGCCCGATGTCGCAGCCATGTTTTGAAGCCGCCAGAAGTTACGCGATGCGCAATCGCGGGGCCACTGGACGGAAGCGTTGCGAACGCGTTGCCATCGCCGTCGTTGAACAATTCGACAACTTCAGACAGAGCCAGCGAAACCAACGCGGCCGTTACCGTCTGGCTGGCTGGCGTTTGCTCGTCGAAACCCTTTTCACGAGCGGATTTGATCCAGCCGGGCAACTCTTTCAGGGAATCGCCGTCATAGTTCTCGGGTAGAAGGCCTACGAAGATAACCTCGATTTCCTCATCAGTTGCGCCCGCTCTGACCAGCACCGCCGTAAAGGGAACGCCTGCATCATGCGTAGCTTTGCCGCCGATGATGGTTAGGACATGTACAGAGCCAAGAGCCGTCTTGAGGATCGCGACTTCGCGCTCGGTGAATTTTGGTAGCTCGTCGAAATCGACCTCAAGAAGCGACTTGCCGACCACTTCATATGGCCTGCCCGTGTCCGGATGGATCGACGGTGGCATAACGGTCATTCGCCCTGCTGCCAGGAAGTCGATATTTCCGAGCCCCTCGACACCTTTGATGGTGGTCGATTTGAGGGATTTCGGCGAACGAACGAAAACGGTGATGCCCTTCTTGCCACGTTTCCCAGCGATGCAGGCACGACGCTCCGAGCGATTGAGGCCCAAGAATTCAAGCACCATCCGCTGCAGCCGATCATCGTCAACATCGACGGCGTTGATGTGAACGCCAGCAGCAGCCTGAAATCCAAGCAAGATGCCGATGCCGTGAGCTGGGTATCGTTCTTGCCAATTGCGCCGGGTTTGTTCATTGGCAAAGGAACCTAGCTGCCCCTGCCATCCCTTCATGTCCAGCGGGGGCCGTTTGGTGCCGGGCTCGACAGGTACGACTGGCAGGCCATACTCCCAATACCGGGGCGCCTGAGTTCCGAAGACAGCGTCAGACATTTTCACCTCCGATTTTGGAGGCGTCGATCGCCGAGACTACCTCGGACAGGCGAACTAGCTTACGGCCATTGAAGGGCGCGTAAGCGGGGATTGTGCCAGATTTAATGGCTCGGCGCAGCGCCCAGGTGTGGAGGTTAAGCCGTTTGGCCGCTTCTTTGATGTTGAGTAGGGGTTCGAAGCTACCGGGTTGCACCGGCGGCTGACGCAAGTTTTCTATAATAAGCTTTGTCATATCGACGCTCTCCTTAACTTGAGGACGCCGATGGCCATCGACACACGTGGTATCGCTGAGTTCGGGACTATTTTCTAAACCACCCCTAGGGTGGGGGAAGTCCAAGAGCGAATTGCGGAACGCCGATCAGGGGCTCGCTGTCGAGCTTTGCTATTTCCTTACCGGACAACTTCCCTCGAAACGCCTTTGTTAAGCGACGCGCATTGTCCAAGCTTTCCGACGCCTTGTCGCTCAGGAACTGATCAAACCATTGTCGCTGTTCGCCATCTGGCGAGCGTTTAGCAATGGAATTGATGAAGCTCTCCATGATCTCCAAAGCGTCATCCCTTTTTCGAGCAGGAGAAATCTTCCGATAATAGTGTGCAAACCATCGCCGATGGGCGTCCAGATTTTCGGATGCTTCCCGTTGGCGTCCAACATCTGATTTTGAATGGTAGACGAGGTACACGGCACCGGCGACTCGATTGAGCAAGCCCCAGGTACGAAGGAGTTCTGGCGAAAAGTCTCGTGCAGCAATGGATTTTTCGATCGTGGGAACGAGGCGTATTCCTAGCTCGATTTGCTCCTGCAGTTCAGCTTGTTTGATTGCATCGATGTAGGGGAGGACATTCCATGCTCTCACTGACATCCCAATGTCTTGATCGGCCCAACGTGCGGTGGTGTCGCGCCATACTGCCTTCTTGCCAGTTCTGCGATTGGCGGTGGAAATTCTCACGCCCACGGCCTCTTGTTTTGTTTCGAGGCGCATATTCAGCAAGTCGCGAATCTCGCTGAGATCGAATTCGAGCTTCGACCACATGTCTCCGATTTTTAGGTTGCGATTGGACACCTAGCTGTACCTCAGGTGAATGCGGTGGAGGGACTACTCCCCTACCTGCCGCGAAGACGGCGTGTGTAGGGTACCGTCACACACGTCACGCCGTCACCGTTCCGCGACTACAGTGACGCTGTGCCGGCGGTGACGCTACCTCACGGCCTAGTCTCGGGCTAGCGCGGGAAGGGATCCCGCGCCCGCGTGTCTGCGCTGCTGCGGAAAAGCGACGTATATGCGCAGCGTAGCGCATCGCGGAGAAGTGGGTATTTATTCGCCCCATGAATATCTCGGTGGTGGCGGGTCGCCTTCGGGGTCATGGAACTCGTCTGAGTCTGGGAACAGGTTCTGCTCTCTCAAACTGGCCGTAAGGGATTCAAGCTGGTTTTGGGCCTGTAAGTGCGCCAAGCGATTTTCCGCCCAGGCGATCATGCGGAGGTACTCAGGGCTGGCTTGTGGCAAAAGTTCGCTAGCCTTGGCGACCGTCACATTTAGGTCTGCAACCTCTCTTTGCAATTCAGCTAGCTTTCGGAGAAACCCCAGTCTGTTGGCTTCTCGTTCCTGACGTTTCTTGTGGAGTTCCCGTCGACGCGCCATGTGCTCGCGTCGTCGTTGTTCGGCCACTTGCTCTTCCCGGTGTGCCTTCTCGTAAACCAGATGGAACAAGATGCCGTCTGCGATTGCCTCAAGCATCGATTCCAAGCTCTGATGCTTGCCGTCGCCCCAATTTTTGCGGGCGCCCGCCGCCCAGTTCAAAACATGGAGTGTCAATTTCCCTGAATGAATGTAGTCGTACTCAGGCCAGAAGCTTTCCCAAGGAAGCCACTGCCCTCGGCGTCTCGCCAATTCCCGTCGCTGTTCGTGATCTTGTCGCTTCTTCAATTCGATTGGAGTGGGTTCGTGTTTTTCACGCCTCCGACTTTCAGCAATCTCGAATCGCACATCGTCGGGGCCAATCGCGACCCCAATTCCCTTCTCATTGTAGCTGAGAGCTATGTCTCTCTTTTCGAGAGCCAGAACGAGGTGATGCAAAAATGCCGTAACTCGCGTCACTGACGCTGGGTGGACGCGAATGCCTGGTATGGACAGCTCGCCATGCTGGTCCCGTTTTGCCGACTTTAACGCCGTGGTCAGAGGTGAGATCGAGCTATGTGGACGCTTCACGGGCTCGAGTACTAACGGTTCCTTTGCGATGGAGGGCTCAAAGGATTTTTCCGGCGTCAGTTTGGCTTTCTGCCTGATTTTTGATTGCTCGACCGCGTTACCTGCCCGCTGAATTGCGAAGGCCACGTATGGGTTCACCGCGGGTTTGAAGCCGCCGATGTGTATTGTCTCCAGTGCAGGATTCTCGATTTGCCATAGCGGCGTCTTCGTCGCCGACTGGCCAGCCTCCACCTTTGCCCAATAGCCGCGACCAGGCACGGGCACATGGTAACGCAGGCAAGTTTTGGCTAATCCTCGATCAGAAATGTCGAGCTGCTTTGCGAGTGTAGCGATCGGAGTCGACCATACGAGATCGTACAATTCTTGTCGGGTGTAGGTTCGTTTCATTTGTTCAATTTGCGCTGCCGCCTGGAGTGCCTCACTTTGGCGATAGATAGGCGCAGCGCCCACTAGCTTATCTTAATGTCGAACAGAAGTTTCAATGCCTGCCCAACCACCTGCCTGAAATCAGAAATCTGAGTATCGGTAATTCCAACTGTGGCCCTCTCGTGCACGAGCTTGTTTCTCAGCGTGTACATATGGTTGATCTTTGGCATCAGGGTTGCCAGTTTGGGGATGTGGGGAGCAACCTCGTTAATAACTTTATGGCGAGACTTGAAGATTTCAAGTATTTTTGTGTCGTTATATATGTGAACCGGAAACAGATCAGTTCTATTCACGATGAATTCTTTCATCGAAATCTCAAAATTACTATCGAGAAGTATGAGAGCTGCACGGTTTTTGGTTTCAAGCTTTTGGCGCGAAATGATGTCCACTAGCCCCATTGCCTCGACAAGGCCGAGTGTCCAAGGGCTGCTAGAGATAACATTTTTGTTCTTTATCTTCAGGGTGTCAGCATGACGACGTTTGCCAGCAGGTAGAATTGGCAGCACCAATCGCGACTTGCCGATCGCCTGCGGATCGATGCTTTCGATCGTGCCTTGGGGATATGCGAATACGCCTTCATCTCGGTCATTTTTCATACGGCGCGAAAGCATGGAAAAGTATGTAACCAGGTTCAGGATCGTCGGCCGAATCTGCTTGAAGACAGGGTTTGAGTAGTTGATGCCGCTTTTGCTGCTGTTCCATGGCATTATCTCGGGTGGACCGGACATTTCCACGATGACGCGACATAGGGAGGCGTCGGGATGCGGAATACCGGCAGACCCAGTAACATACCCAACTTCCCAGCTTTTGAGCTCCTTAACGATTAGTCTGCCGTTGCAATAGAAGTAGACTCCGTAGTTGTCCTCTGCAGGGCTTCGGTCGAGGATCAGCCCAGCGGTTGTGGTGATCGCTATCTTGTCTTTCCCGTTCGGCGACACCTCGAAACTTGTCGAGCGTGGTGCGTAACCGGGCGGATATGCCCAGTTGTTAAACCGAGCCGGCTTTGCCTGCTCACCTTCGACCTCTATAGAGCAACCTTGCTCAATGAACGATGCGTAGGTTCCTGACACGTGTGCCTTGATATTTTCTACGTCATCATCAGTAAAAGTTTGGCGGAGGTGAGAGATATCAATTCTCGTCGTACCTTGCGCTATTTCTGCAATCTCGTAGACGGGCATTTCCCAGTCTTCCGAGGCGAGCCACTCTGGCGTAAGGTCAAGTTGAAAGCTTTTTTGCTTCTTGTAGCGAGTTCTTATTTCTACTCGTTCACCCAAAGCGACCGCTGCCCGCTTGCTTCCGACACCGAAGACGCCGATTACGTTATCGTCTGAAGAATGATGGCTGGCACCGGGGGCGACAAGAAGATGAAGGTCCTGTTGCTGGACGCCCCCTGCATTATCTTCGACAGAGATGAGTTGCCGCGCACTGTCGAGCCTAATGCGTACGGTTATGCCTTTTGGCTTTCCGTTAGCTGTCCAAAGGTCAACGGCATTGTCGACTAGCTCACAGAGCCCCGTCTTGAGGTCATAGTCGCTGATTATCGACATAAACACCCGTTTGAGAGGTGTTCCGTCGATTGGTGAGACCTCTCTCTTCACCGAAACAATGTTCATTGTCCCCCTCCACGTGAAGTATCCCTCACGGTATATCGCAGATTTCCTAGTGACCAAAAAGCAGAGATGATATGCGGACCACCTAGAGCAGATCGAATTTGCCGTTCTTGACTAAAATTGACGGAACACGGCACTAACAGTCATCGGCTAATGCGTGATTGTCATGGGAAGTGACAGGCGCTCGCCCACATCCTGATCCTGGTAGGACAGCCTAAAATGACCATAGGATTGACGATAAGCCCAGCGAGCGCGTTCACTGTCGAGCAGCGCAAGGCGTTCGAGGCGTTGGTTTTGCAGGACCCACAGGTTCAGAGAGAAGGTCTGACGGGCCGTATCGCAGAAGCGCACTACCTTGCCCTCCTCTTCCTCAACGACGAACTCGTAGGAACCAATGCGATCAAGAGTAATCGACCGTATCAACGAACTCTTGAGGAGCGTGCAGGGGTTTCGCTTGCCGATGCCGAGTACTTCGGAGAGATCGGCTATCTGCACGTTGACAAACAATGTCGCCGGGCGCGCCTTGCCGATATCTTGCTCCTTGGCACCTTCGCGGTCGTCAAAGGCCAAGGTCTGTTTGCGACCATCCAGTCGATGAACGTGGCATCACGTCGACTGTTTGAGCGCCACGGATTCACCCAGGTTGGAAACTCTTGGCCTTCAAACAAGATAAAGGACCGGGTCAATCTATATGTTCGACCGGGGTAAAGGTGACGACTACCATCTCATTCGGCGATTGGCCGGTTACCGCGCGGTTACGCTTCCCGCATTTCGTGGCCGTCCCAGCTACTTCGCCGCAGTTTACTGTACTCTGATCTTAAGAGAGTGCTTCAACTTTCCAAGGCGTCGTTATTCCGTGTATTCGAGGTCATTGGAACACTCTCCATCGTACTGCTGCGACGCTACAGTTTCTCGTTTGCCAAGGTTGGGGTCGAGCGTTCGAATCGCTTCACCCGCTCCAATTACTCCACGATAAGGCCGCGGCTAACACCGCGGCCTTCGTCGTTTCTGGGGTCCGGCAAGGCTGACTGGTTGCCTATGGCCGCACGGCGGCTTTTCGTCTGCGAACGGCAAGCAAGATCAAGCCTTCCAGCCCGACGACCGTGCAGGCGGCCCAGAAGCCTATCTGAGCAAGATCGTGTCCGCTGCTGCGCAAGGCAAAGCCCAGGCACAGGAACGGGGCGTTCCACGTCAGGCAGCCAAGCGTGGTCGCTGCCAGGAACGTCTTGAGGTCGAGCCGCAGGGCACCGGCCGGCAGGGCCAGGTAGATGCGAACCGCCGGAACGACCTGGCCCGACAGCGTCACCCAGAAATGATTGCGGCGGTAGCCGTCCGTCAGCCGATCGTAGAAGGCCAGCTTCAGCAGCACGAACCTGCCGTAGCGGCTGACGGCCGCGCGGGCCCGTTGTGGACCGAGCGTCCAGCCAATTGCATACCAGCCAAGCCCGCCGAACACCGAGCCGAGCGTCGTGGCAACGATGGTGAACAGCAGAGCCGGGCCGTCCGGCACTGTCAATCCCAGCAGCATCAGCAGGATGTAGGAGGGAAACAGCGGCACGAATTTCTCGGCTATGGCGAGGCAGAAGATACCGGCAAGCCCGAAGCTCAGCAGCATCGCGACGCCTTGCGGCATGTCGATCGACACATCAGCGCTCATTGCACCTCTCAATCCGGTAGACCGAGGCCGGCGGCACGTTCCAGAGGGTCCGGCCGACAAAGGCTGAGACGAGCTTCAGCTGGCCGAGCACGGAAGTGGGTACAGGACAGCGCGGGCCGTAGGTGATCTGGTAGAAGGCGCCGCCGGGCCTGAGGTGCTTGAATGCGCCGGCCAGGATGGCGGCATGCTGCTGGGGTTGCATGGCGCGGAAGCCGAGCCCGCTGACCACCGCGCCTGTTGTGGCCCGGTCGAACAAGGCGATGTCGCCGAGCCGCGTCGCGTCCATCTTGAGCACGTGCGCCCGCGGGAATCGCTTTTTCAACAGCTCCACAAAATCGGCGCTGAATTCGACCAGTGTCAGGTCGCTTTCGCGGACGCCGCGCCGGAGCAGAGAATAGGTGAACGAGCCGGTGCCTGGCCCCAGCTCGAGGACGGGTCCTGTGGCAGCGTTTATGTCCTGTGTCATCAGGTCGGCGACACGGGCGCCCGACGGGGCGACGGCGGCGATGCTGCGCGGATTGCGAAGCCAGGCCAGGAAGAAGGGTGGAATATCAGCGAGCGACATTCTGGCCATCCACGACAATGGTGTGAGAAAAGGGCGCGGGTTGTCGTTCGACCGTGAGGCCGCAGGTGGCAGGCAGCATTGATTGGGTCCTATCCAGTTGAGGGCCGGAGAGGTCACACGCCCGGATTGAGAAAACCTGTCAGGCAAAAGGATTTCGCAAACTGGGGCGCCTTGTTGCCGGTGAGGGCGGGAACGCCCTGTTGCGGGCGGCATGACAGGTTTTCTCAATGCAACCATGTGGCCGAGTGGCTAAACCATCCGGGCGAGCGGCGGAGCGGATTGATGCGCGTGCTTTTGGTGGAAGACGAGCAGGCCATGGTCGGGGTCCTGCGCAGTGGGCTGGTTCGCCACAACATGGTCGTCGATGACGTGGCCAGCCTCGCGGATGCGGAAGCCGCTCTCTACAGGGACATCTACGACGTGGTGGTGCTGGACCGGAGGCTGCCCGACGGAGACGGGCTCTCGCTCGTCAGGTCGCTGCGGGCCAACGGCAATGTGGTGCCGGTGCTGGTGCTGACGGCAAAGGGCGATCTGATCGACCGGGTTGCCGGCCTGGACAGCGGGGCCGACGATTATCTCGGCAAGCCTTTTGCCTTCGAGGAGCTGCTGGCGCGACTGAGGGCCATCATGCGGCGGCCGGTCAACCTGCAGCCCGACGTCGCCAATGTCGGCCGCATATCGTTCGACTTCACCCATCGCGAAGCGCATGTCGGAGGCATTCACCTGCGCATGCCCCGGCGGGAATTGCTGGTGCTCGAGGCGCTGATGCGGCGTATGGGCCGCATGGTGCTGCGCGAAACGCTGATGGAAGCGGTCTTCGGCATGAACGACGACATCGAGTCGAATGCGCTCGACACCCATATCTCCAGGGTTCGTCGCAAGCTGGTGGACGCCGATGCTGGCGTCGTCATCAGCGGCATTCGCGGCGTCGGCTATCTGTTGCGCGAGACGCCGTGATGGCAACAAGGCCGCCGTCGCTCAAGTGGCTTCTGGTCAGCCGAATGGTGACGCTGCAGGCGGCCATGATCGCGGCGTTCCTGGTGTTGATCGTCGCTGCACTGTGGGGCACAGGCTATCTCGTCGACGATTATGAGGGCGGCAGCCTCGATGTGCTTGCGGATGCCGTGGTGCGGGACGCCAATGGCAGGCTCGCCCTTGCGCCGACATCGGAACTGGCGCGGCTCAGGACGCATGCACCTGGCCTGTGGTTCGTCATGCGCGACAAGACGGGACACCGCTTGAGCGAAGGCACGATACCACCTGTCTATGCGCCCGTCGCCGGTATCATCGAGCAGCTGAACGACGCGCGGCTGGGCCATCCGCTCGGCGACGAAGCCAAGCCCGACGCGATCGTCAAATGGACCGATACCGCTGCCGGCAAGGTGCAGATCCTGACCGGCACGCAAGGCCGGATGTCCGTCCGGCGTTTGCTTGCGGGTGTCTCGGGTGGGTTCATTTCGGTGATCTTGCCGGTGATCGTTCTCATGGCGCTGGCGACGATGGTTGCCACACCGCTTGTCGTGCGCCGCTCGCTGGCGGGCCTGGGGCAGACGGTGTCGCAGGCCACGCGCATCGAGTTCGACAAGCGCGGTGTGCAGCTGCCGGTGAACGAGGTGCCGGTCGAAATCGGTCCGCTTGTCAGCGCCGTCAATGATGCGCTCCGGCGTCTCGATGCGGGGTACGAGCGCCATCAGCACTTCCTCGCCCAGGCCGCGCATGAATTGCGCACGCCCATCGCCATCCTGAACGCGCGTGTCTCGGCGCTGCCGGCAGGCGCGGACAAGAGGGAGCTGCTCGAGGATGCGGCGCGGCTGACCACGCTCGCCGGGCAGCTGCTCGATCTGCAACGGCTCGACCAGAAGGGGAACCGGTTTGCACCCGTCAATCTCGTCGCCATGGCCAAGCAGGTGGTGTTCGATCTCGGGCCGCTGGCGCTCGCGGCGGGTTACGACATGTCGTTCGAGCCCGAGGTGGAGACAGTTCCGGTAGAGGGTGACCAGACATCGCTCGAACGGGCGCTGACCAATCTGGTGCAAAATGCCATCGATCATGGCGGACGCCAGGGCGTTATCACAGTACGTGTGGGTGCCGCCGGCTTCGTCGAGGTCTGCGACGAGGGGCAGGGCATCGCGGCCGATCAGCGCAAGGCGATCTTCGAACCGTTCAACCGCCTCAAGCCCGATGGGCGCGGCGCCGGGCTGGGACTCAACCTGGTGCGCGAGATCATGGCGCTGCACGGGGGGCAGGTCGCGGTTATAGAGACTGCGAAAGGGGCATGCCTCCGCCTTTCATTTCGATCGAGTGATTAGCCGGCTTTCTGTCGGCGCGCAGTTTCTATGAATCTAGCTGGACTCGGCGGGGAAGGGCGGGCGCAGCGTCTGCCTGCGGCGCAGCGACTTGGTGAGCCAGGCGGTGAAGCTCGGCTCGATGGGCAGCATCAGCGGCAGGATCAGGACGTCGGAGGCGCCGGCTGCCCGCAGCGAGCCAAGGACCTCGCGCAGTGACGGCGTGCCTTGCTCGGTGAAGCCGAAGCTGGCGCCGGCGACGCCGGGCAGCGCGGCTGCAAGGTCGGTAAGTTGCTGCATCTGCTTGTGGGGTGCTGCGGCAAAGGCGGACTTTGCGACGAGCAGCACATGCGGTTGTGGCGCGGAGTTGTTTTCGGTTGAGTTCGACACCTGCAATCCCTGACCAGCCGGAGCGGGAGTGCGGTAACGCAGGCCGAACGGCGCCGGAACGGCAACCGATTCAACCGCGTCCCTGTGGTACACTCCGCCCACGGAACCTCACTTGGTCAGGCAGGTCTCCTGGCTCGCAGGTCGTCGCTTCACCGCCTATCTTCCCGGCTTCATGCCAGTGACGCGGTGGGCAATGTGGCTCGCCGCTTACAGTTGCGGGGCAGCTTCGGCTTCTACGAATTCCCTCTTAGCTCCCGCCCAGAGGCGGGAGAACCATAACCGTGCGGCACGCTATAGTGGCGCGCCGGTCAAGCGCGCAAGCCGCGAAGCCGGCAACTATTCAGCCGCCTCGGAGAAGGCCGTCGGCAGGTAGTTGAGGATCGGCGCCAGCCAGCGCTCTGCTTCCTGGAGCGACATGCCCTTGCGCTCCGCATAGTCCTTGACTTGATCGCGCTCGACCTTGGCGACGCCGAAGTAATAGCTCTCGGGGTGCGACAGATAGAGGCCCGAGACAGACGAGCCGGGCCACATGGCCATGCTTTCGGTCAGGGTCACGCCAGCGGTTTTCTCGGCGTCGAGCAGGCGGAACAGCGTCGTCTTTTCGGTATGGTCGGGTTGGGCCGGATAGCCGGGCGCCGGGCGGATGCCGGCATAAGCCTCGCCGACCAGCTCGTCACTGGTCAGCTTCTCATCCTTGGCATAGCCCCAGAATTCCTTGCGGACGCGCTCATGCAGGCATTCGGCAAAAGCCTCGGCAAAACGGTCGGCCAGCGCCTTGACCAGGATCGAGGAGTAGTCGTCATTGGCGCGCTCGAAGCGCTCGGCGATCGCCACTTCTTCGATGCCCGCCGTCACCACGAAGCCGCCGACATAATCGGCTTTGCCGCTGTCGGATGGAGCGACGAAGTCGGACAGCGCCACATTGGGCCGGCCGTCGCGCTTGGTCAGCTGCTGGCGCAGCGTGAAGAGGGTCGCGAGCTCGCTCTGGCGGGTATCGTCGGCGAACAGCCTGATGTCGTCGCCGATTGTGTTGGCCGGCCAGAAGCCGATCACGGCCTTGGGCGCGAACCATTTCTCGTCGATGACCTTTTTCAGCATCGCCTGGGCGTCTTCGAACAGCTGACGTGCGGCCGCGCCCTGCTTCTCGTCCTCGAGGATCTTGGGATAGCGGCCCTTGAGCTCCCAGGTCTGGAAGAAGGGCGTCCAGTCGATGTAGCGGGCGAGTTCGGCGAGCTCCCAGCTTTCGAACACCTTTGTGCCGAGGAAGCTCGGCTTCGGCGGCGTGTAGCCGGCCCAGTCGACCTTCTGCGCATTGGCGCGAGCGCGGGCCAGCGGCAGGCGCTGCTTCTCGCGCTCGGAGCGCTCATGCGCCTCGGCGACCTTCACATATTCGGCCTGGATGCCCTCGACATAGCCGGCCTTCGCCTCCGGCGAGAGCAGGCTCGACACCACGCCCACGGCGCGGCTGGCGTCGGTGACATAGACAGCCTGGCCGCTGGCATAGCGCGGGTGGATCTTCACTGCCGTGTGGACGCGGCTGGTGGTGGCGCCGCCGATCAGCAGCGGGATGTCGAAACCCTCGCGCTCCATTTCGGCGGCGACATGGGCCATTTCGTCGAGCGAGGGCGTGATGAGGCCGGACAGGCCGATGATGTCGACATTCTGCTCGCGCGCGGTCTGCAGGATCCTGGTCGCCGGCACCATGACGCCGAGGTCGATGATCTCGTAGTTGTTGCAGGCGAGAACGACGCCGACGATGTTCTTGCCGATGTCGTGGACATCGCCCTTCACCGTCGCCATCAGAATCTTTCCCGCGCTCCTGCGGTCGGAGCCTCCATTTGCGGCCTTCTCGGCCTCCATATAGGGCAACAGCACGGCGACCGCCTGCTTCATGACGCGTGCGGATTTCACCACCTGCGGCAGGAACATCTTGCCCGCGCCGAACAGGTCGCCGACGACATTCATGCCGGCCATCAGCGGGCCTTCGATGACATGCAGCGGCCGTTCGGCCTTCTGGCGCGCTTCCTCAGTGTCGGCGTCGATGTATTCGGTGATGCCATTGACGAGTGCGTGCTCGAGGCGTTTTTCGACCGGCCATTCGCGCCAGGCGAGGTCCTTTTCCTTGGCCTCCTTGCCTGCCGAACCCTTGTAGCGCTCGGCCAGTTCGAGCATGCGCTCGGTGGCGGTGCCGCCCGACTTCGGTACGCGGTTCAGCACCACGTCCTCGCAGGCCTCGCGCAGCTTGGGGTCGATCGATTCATAGACGGCCAGCTGGCCGGCATTGACGATGCCCATGTCCATGCCCGCCTGGATGGCGTGGTAGAGGAACACGGCGTGCATGGCCTCACGCACCGGCTCGTTGCCGCGGAACGAGAAGGACAGATTCGACACGCCACCCGAGACGTGGACATGCGGGAGCGACTGCGTGATTTCCCGCGCGGCCTCGATGAAGTCGACGCCGTAATTGTCGTGCTCTTCGATGCCGGTGGCGACAGCGAAGATGTTGGGGTCGAAGATGATGTCCTCGGGCGCGAAGCCGGCCTGCTCGGTCAAAAGCTTGTAGGCGCGGGTGCAGATCTCGACCTTGCGCGCCTTGGTGTCGGCCTGGCCTTGCTCGTCGAAGGCCATGACGACGACGGCGGCGCCATAGGTGCGGCAGAGGCGGGCATGATGCAGGAAAGCTTCCTCGCCTTCCTTCATGGAAATCGAATTGACGATTGCCTTGCCCTGCACGCATTTCAGGCCGGCCTCGATGACCTCCCATTTGGAGCTGTCGATCATGACAGGCACACGCGCAATGTCGGGCTCGGCGGCGATCAGGTTGAGATATTCGACCATCGCCTTTTTCGAATCGATCAGGCCCTCGTCCATATTCACGTCGATGATCTGGGCGCCGTTGGCGACCTGGTCGCGGGCGATGTCGAGGGCGGTGGCGTAGTCGCCTGCCGTGATCAGCTTGCGGAACTTGGCCGAGCCGGTGACGTTGGTGCGCTCGCCGACATTGACGAAGGGAATCTCCTCGGTCAGTGCGAAAGGCTCAAGACCCGACAACGCCATGATGGCGCGGTGCTCCGGCACCTGGCGCGGCGGGTGCTTGGCAACGACTTCCGCGATGGCGCGGATGTGCTCGGGCGTCGAGCCGCAGCAGCCGCCGGCAACGTTGATCAGGCCTTCGCGCGCGAACTCCTCGACCTGGGCGGCCATGAATTCCGGGCTTTCGTCATACTGGCCGAAGGCGTTGGGCAGGCCTGCATTGGGATAGGCGCAGGTGAAGGTGTCGGCGACATCGGAGAGCTCCGACAGATGCGGGCGCATGGCGTTGGCGCCGAGCGCGCAATTGAGGCCGATGGTGAAGGGGTTGGCGTGGCGCACCGAGTTCCAGAAGGCAGTCGGTGTCTGGCCCGACAGGGTGCGGCCCGAGAGGTCGGTGATGGTGCCCGAGATCATGACCGGCAGGCGCACGCCCTTTTCGAGGAAGATCTCCTCGCAGGCGAAGATCGCCGCCTTGGCGTTCAGCGTGTCGAAAATGGTCTCGATCAGGATGATGTCCGAGCCGCCGTCGATCAGGCCGCGCAGTTGCTCGCCATAGGCGAGGCGCAGGTCGTCGAAGCTGACGGCGCGGTACCCGGGATTGTTGACGTCGGGCGAGATCGAGGCGGTACGGTTGGTCGGCCCGAGCGCGCCGGCGACAAAGCGACGGCGGCCGTCCTCCTGCTGGGCACGGATGGCGGCGCGGCGGACGAGGCGGGCGCCGTCTCGGTTGAGCTCGTAGACCATGTCCTCCATGCCGTAGTCGGCCTGGGCGATGGAGGTCGATGAAAACGTGTTGGTCTCGATGATGTCGGCGCCGGCCTTGGCGTAGCGGTAGTGGATCTCCTCGATCGCCTTGGGCTGGGTCAGGATCAAAAGGTCGTTGTTGCCCTGCTGGTGGCAGGCGCAGCCACCGAAGCGGTCGCCACGGAAATGATCCTCGTTGAAGCCGAGTCCCTGGATCTGCGTGCCCATAGCCCCGTCGAGCACGAGAATGCGCTCGCGCGCGGCCGACTTCAGCGCGGCCATCACCTCCGACCCATCCGATCTGGCGGAAACGGCCCCGAACAGGGCGTCGAGGGAGGAGGTGTTTTGCGACATTTTACGTCCTTTCGGCGACAGCAATGCGCTGTCACATAAAGACATCTTTATGTCAATATGTCGAGAGGGTCGGTTAGTTCCATGCAGACGGGGCTGATCGAGGAAGTCGACGCAGCGAGCGCAACTTGCGCTTGAGTTGCTCTGCAAAGGCAGCGATCTCCACCCCGGCCATCCCTGGCCCGTACAAAGTGGCGAAATCCCTGTGTCGGCTGTCTCGCAGGGTTGAATGCAAGGCATTCCTCGACATCATGACCCTCAGCTTCCGCAGTGTGCGCCATTTGCCGAAGGCCGCGAACAGGTGGTCGAGGTTTTCAGAAATGACGGAACGCGTTTCGGGCAGATCGAAATCCTGTTTGGGCGAACTGCCGTTGGTGCCCAGTACGTGAGCTAGCGACGACCAGAAGCGAGCTGTCCCAATGCGGGGGACAAACAGCTCCGCTTGCTCGACCAGAACGCGCAATGCTTCTCGCCGCCGCTTTGCGAAGTGCTGAGTAGCCGGGCCCGTGGCCTGCCACATGGCTTTTATAGCCGAGCTTCCAGCAAAGGAATTTGCGCCGTGTTGACGATAGGCCGACAGCGGAATGTTGATAGTCGCCGACCCGCCCAGCGCATGGCCAAGCATGCAGAAATGCCCGTCGGCAGCCAGCCCGAACATCTGGTCGTCAGCTATCCTGGGCCTTGATAGGTCCAGTGCGGCGCGACGGAACATATTCGCAGTGCCAGGCGACCATGGCCAGCCGCCCTGCCAGGGGTCAAACACCGCCAAGCCTTGCAGGAGATGGTTGAATTTTTGGTCCGACACTTCGGAGAGCCTTGGCACCGCCCATTCGGGGCAGAAGGATGGATCTGACGATGAAGGGCCTAGCCTCGCATCCAGAGACACTATCCCGCCGTCGCCGTCGACTTCGATCACCGAGTTAGAGGTGAAAGCCGCCCTGCCCGCCAGCGCGAGATGCGCCTGGACGTGGGTCGACGCAAAATCGGTGAACACATAGTCGTCCGAATCGACAAAACACACAAAGTCACCACGTGCGGCATGCAATCCTGCGAGGCCGGCAGCCAGCCCGCCGAGGTTCCGATCGAGCCAAGTCGTCCTGAATCGTGGATCGTCGCCTATGGCCGCTTCGATCTCGCTGCGACTGTTGTCGGTCGAGCCGTTGTCGACGACGATGGCTTCGAGTTTGGGGTAGTCCTGGTTGCGAACAGACCTTATCGCCGCGCCGACGAAGCGGCCGTAGTTCCAGTTGCGGATAATGAAGGTCACGAGCGGGTAGGCAACCGGTTCCGGCGCCAGTTCGCTGAGAGCCATGCCACCCAGCGTCAGCCTGGAGTTGACCGAAGAAGTCGGGAGGTCCTGTAGTTTCTTGTGCATGGGTAATCCCTGAAAAGCCGGGCAGGGCAAGGCGTCTGGTCGCGGCGGCACATTGCATCAAGAAGGGGCAATATCAACAACCATTGCGGGAAATAATCGCAAGGCACCCATCCTGATTGCGATTTCGCCCGGCCGGCAGGATGACAGGCAAGACCGAGCTCCGACAAGTGGCTTGTCGCGGTAACAATCTGCTATGGGTTGGCGTCTTCCCTTGGAGGCCGGAGGCTGGATGAGCACATCTGGTTACATGGGCTGGGCGCTGGTCGTGCTGCCGATAGCGCTGCAGGTTTTCTACTGCATCCGCGCGCTGTTGCGTCCGCATCGTGAGCCCGCTTCGCGCCTGGCATGGGTGGTGGTGATCATCGTCGCGCCCATCGTCGGTGTGGCTGCCTACATCCTGTTCGGCAACACCAATGTCGGCCGTCGCCGTATCGCGCGGCTGCGCGATGCGCTGAAGCGCTTGCCTTCGCTTACGGAAATGGGCTTGTCCGAGGGACAGCCGCCGATCCCCGAGCGCTATGCGCCGCTGTTCCGGGTTGGCCAGTCGATCAGCAACTATCCAGCGGTCGGCGGCAACAAGGCGCAACTGATGGCCGATTCCGACAAGGCGATCGATGCGATGGTGGCCGACATCGACGCCGCCACCGACCATGTGCACCTGCTATTCTACATCTGGCTGCCCGACACCAACGGGCTGAAGATGGTCGAAGCGGTCAAGCGCGCGGCGAGGCGCGGCGTGACCTGCCGGGTGATTGTCGACGACATCGGCTCGCGCCTTCTGCTGCGCTCGGAGCACTGGCAGGCGATGGCGGCCGCGAAGGTGAAGCTGGCGCGGGCGCTCCCGGTGGGCAATCCGCTGCTGCGCCCGCTCAAGGGGCGCATCGACATGCGCAATCACCGCAAGATCGCCGTTGTCGACAACCGCGTCACCTATTGTGGCAGCCAGAACTGCGCCGACCCGGCCTTCGCCATCAAGGCAGACTATGCGCCGTGGGTCGATGTGATGATGCGCTTCGAGGGGCCGGTGGTGCGGCAGAACCAGCACCTGTTCGCCAGCGACTGGATGGCCCATGTCAAGGAAGACCTGAGCCCGTTGCTGCGGGCGGTGAACCTGCTTGCCGGCCCCGGTTTCACGGCGCAGGTGGTGGGGACGGGGGCTGCCGTGCGTTATTCGGCCATGCCGGAAATGTTCATCGCCCTGATGAATTCGGCGCGGCGAGAGCTTGTTATCACCACGCCCTACTATGTGCCGGACGAGCCGATCCAGGCGGCGCTTTGTGCCTGCGCCCATCGCGGCGTCGAAACGACAATCGTCTTTCCCCGCCGCAACGATTCTTGGATCGTCGCCGCCGCGAGCCGCAGCTACTATCGCGAGATGCTCGATGCCGGCGTGAACATCCACGAATATGAAGGTGGGCTGCTGCACGCAAAGACGCTGACCGTCGACGGCGAGGTGACGCTGATCGGTTCGGCCAATCTCGACCGGCGCAGTTTTGAGCTGAATTTCGAGAACAACATCCTGCTGCACGATATCAACGTCACTGCTGAGGTGCGGGCGCGGCAGCAGAGCTATATCGAGTCGTCGGTCCCCATCAGCGACCGCATGGTCGCCAAATGGAGCAGGTCGCGCCAGATCTGGAACAACGCCGTCGCCATGCTCGGACCAGTGCTTTAAAGCACTTTGTTCTTAGGCAATTCCAGTCGAAAACTGCTTCACAATTGTCCTGGAATTGCCCTTGGTCAATCCAAGGCGCGGTCGAGGTGGGTGTAGCCGCCGTCGACGAACAGCCACTGGCCGGTGGTGTGGCTGGCCTTGTCGGAGAGCAGGAAGATGATGGTATCGGCGATCTCTTCCGACGTCGTCATGCGCTGCCCGAGCGGGATGCGGCGGGTGATCTCTTCAAGTCGCGCTTCGGGATCGTCGAAGGTCTTCAGCCACTTCTCGTAGAGCGGCGTCATCACCTCTGCCGGAATGACCGCGTTGACGCGGATGCCGTCGCCGCGCAGGGCGGCGGCCCATTCGCGGGTCAGCGACAGCTGCGCGCCCTTGGCGGCGGTATAGCCGCTGGTGCTGCCCTGGCCGGTCAATGCCGTCTTGGACGATACGTTGACGATCGAGCCGCGCGATTCTCTCAGCCACGGCAGGCAGTGGTGGGCTGTGGTGTAGTAGTGGATCAGATTGCGCTCGAGCGACTCGCGGAAGGCGTCCGGGCCGGCCGCGAGATCGATGCCGTCATTGATGCCGGCGTTGTTGACCAGCCCGTCGATGCGGCCGAAGGTTTTTGCTACCTGTTCGACCGCAGTGGCGATCTCCGGGTCGTGCATCAGCTCGATCTGGACGAAGATCGAGCGCGGTGATGCTGCCTTCAGCTTCGCGGCGAAGTCTTCAGCCAGCGGGCTGCGGCCGAAGACGACAGGGATGGCGCCCTCGGCGGCAAGGCCGAGCGTGACCGCGCCGCCGATGCCGGCACCGCCGCCGGTGACGATGACAACCTTGTCCCTAAGGCCGAGCTCCATCGCAGCCTCCGTCAGCCCCTGAACTGAAAATCTTCGAGCGTCGCCGGCTTCATCTCGATGGAGAAGCCGGGTGCCGATGGCGGCATGTAGGCGGCGTTGCGGACAACGCAGGGTTCCTTGAAGTGCTCGTGCAGGTGGTCGACATATTCGACCACGCGGCCCTCGCGGGTTCCGGCAATGCAGACATAGTCGATCATCGACAGGTGCTGGACATATTCGCACAGGCCGACGCCACCGGCATGCGGGCAGACGAGCAGGTTGTACTTTGCTGCCATCAACAGCACGGCAAGGATTTCGTTGACGCCGCCGAGACGGCAGGAATCGATCTGCACCACGTCGATGGCACCGCGCATGATGAACTGCTTGAACATGATGCGGTTCTGGCACATCTCGCCGGTGGCGACCTGAACCGGGGCCACGCTTTCGCGGATCTTGCGGTGGCCCTCGACGTCGTCGGGGTTGGTCGGCTCCTCGATGAACCACGGCTTGGCAAAGGCGAGGTCGCGCACCCAGTCGATGGCCTGGCCGACTTCCCAGACCTGGTTGGCGTCGATCATCAGCTGGCGGTCGGGGCCGAGCACTTCGCGGGCGATGCGCAGGCGCCGGATGTCGTCGGCCTTGTCGCGGCCGACCTTGAGCTTGACGTGGTTGAAGCCGGCGTCGACCGCTTCCTGGCAGAGCCGGCGCAGCTTCTCATCGCCATAACCGAGCCAGCCGGCCGAAGTGGTGTAGCAGGGGTAACCTTCGCGCTCGAGGGTTGCGATGCGCTCGCCCTTGCCGGGGGCCTTTTGGCGCAGCATGGTGAGTGCTTCGTCAGGGGTGATGCAGTCGGTGATGTAGCGGAAGTCGATGCAGCGGACGAGCTCTTCGGGCGTCATTTCGGCAACCAGCTTCCACACCGGCTTGCCCGCCATCTTCGCCCAGATGTCCCAGACGGCGTTGACGACAGCACCCGTGGCCAGGTGGATTGCGCCCTTGTCGGGCCCGATCCAGCGCAGTTGGCTGTCTGAGGTGACATGGCGCCAGAAAGCCCCCATGTTTTCGGTGACCTTGTCCATGTCCAGACCGACGATCAGGTGGCGCATCGCCTCGATCGCCGCGCAGCAGATTTCGTTGCCTCGGCCGATGGTGAAGGTCAGGCCATGACCTTCGATGCCGGGCGTGTCGGTCTTCAGGATGACATAGGCCGCCGAATAATCGGGGTCCGGGTTCATCGCGTCGGAACCGTCGAGATGCTGCGATGTCGGGAAACGCAGGTCGAGCACCCGCATGTCGATGATTCTGGTCATGGTCGTGGGTCCTCTGGGCATGAGCCCGAAAGGCTGTGGACCTTTCGGCTGAGTTCATGCGGCTGAAACGAGAGCGGGATGGCGGCTTGGGGAGGTGCTATCCCGCTCCAATGGTTCAGGCGGCGACGACGCGCTGCCTCTGCGTGCCCAGGCCTTCGATGCCAAGGGTCATCGTCTGGCCTGCTTTGAGATAGACAGGCGGCTTCTGGCCGAGGCCGACGCCGGGCGGTGTGCCGGTGGAGATGACGTCGCCGGCCTGCAAACTCATGAAGCGGCTGAGATAGGCGACCACCTGCCGGACCGAGAAGATCATGGTCTTTGTCGAGCCGTCCTGGAAGCGTTTGCCGTCGACGTCGAGCCACATTTTGAGGTTCTGCGGGTCGGCGACCTCGTCAGCGGTGACCATCCAGGGACCGGTCGGGCCGAAGGTGTCGCAGCCCTTGCCTTTGTCCCAGGTGCCGCCACGCTCGATCTGGAATTCGCGTTCGGAAACGTCGTTGACGACGCAATAGCCGGCGACGTGGCTCATGGCGTCGGCCTCTTCGATGTAACGGCCGGGCTTGCCGATGACGACGCCGAGTTCGACCTCCCAGTCGGTCTTGACCGAATTGCGCGGGATTTCGACGTCGTCGTCGGGACCGACGATGGCCGAGGTCCACTTGTTGAAGACGATGGGTTCGGCGGGGATGGCAGCACCCGTTTCCGCGGCGTGGTCGGCATAGTTGAGACCGATGCAGATGAACTTGCCGATGCGGCCGACACAGGCGCCGAGGCGCAGGTCTTGCTGCGGCGTCCCGGCTACCAACGGCAGCGTCTCGAGGTCGATGCCGCGCAGGCGAGCGAGGCCTTCGGGCGAAAGCACGTCGCCGGCAATGTCATCGACGGTGCCTGAGAGGTCGCGAACGCGGCCGGAGGCGTCGAGCAGGCCTGGCTTTTCATTGCCCTTGGGGCCGTAGCGGAGCAGTTTCATCTGATATCACCTTGGTTGGAAGAGACCGGAGGCGGCGGGCCGCCTCCGGTGGATTGGATGCGTCAGTCGTAGAGGACTGCTGCGATCTCTGGCTTATCGATGTTCGACTTGTCGTAATAGTAGAAGCCGGTGTCGATGTGCTTTTCGACCGCTTCACCCTTGGCCGCCTTCACCGCGGCCTCGACGGTCTTGTAGCCGATGCCGACGGGGTTCTGGGTGATGGCGCCGGCCATCTGGCCGTCGCGGATCGCCGCCTTCTGCTGGGCGCCCGAGTCGTAGCCGATGATGACGAGCTTGCGGCCCAGTTCCTTGGCGCCGTTGACGACGCCGATGGCCGAGCCCTCGTTGGCGCCGAACATGCCCTTGAGGTCGGGGTTGGCCTGCAGGATCGCCTTGGTGATTTCGGTCGACTTGAGATGGTCGCCCTCGCCATATTCGATTGCGACGATCTCGACCTTCGGGTGGGCTTCCTTCATGCGGTTGACGAATCCGTCGCGGCGATCGATGCCGGTGCGGCTGGTCTGGTCGTGGACGACGAGCGCGACCTTGCCTTCGTCGCCGATCAGCTCGGCCATCTTGTCGGCGGCGAGAGCTGCGGCGGCGATGTTGTTGGTCGAGGCGGTGGCCACCGGGATGTCGCTGTCGACACCGGAGTCGAAGGCGACGACAGGGATCTTGGCGTCCTTGGCCTGTTGCAGGAGCGGGATCGCTGCCTGGCTGTCGAGCGCGGCGAAGCCGATGGCTGCCGGCTTCTTGGCAAGGGCTGCCGCCAGCATGTCGATCTGGCGGTCGACCTGCGATTCCGAATCCGGGCCTTCAAAGGTGACGGTGACGCCGAGATCGGCGGCAGCCTTATCTGCGCCGGCCTTCACGGCCTGCCAGAACTGATGCTGGAAGCCCTTGGAGATCAGCGGGATGTACATCTTGTCCTGGGCCAGCGCGAAGCTCGAGCCGTAGCCCAGGATGGCTGCAGCGCTAATGGCGCCGAGCACGGTGCGTCTAGTGAACATGTTTCCTCCTGATGTTCATTTTCGATGCGAATTGCCTGGAGCGTGTTCGCTCTCTTCTTGGTGTTGGCGCAGCAACGGGCTGCGCGAAGCAAGCCTTCCTCAAAGCCTGCGGCGCCGCAGAATGTCGGTGTAGACGGCGAGAATGATGATCGAGCCGGTGACCACGGTCTGCCATTCCTGGGCGACCGAAAGGATGCGCAGGCCATTGGCGAGCACGGAGATGATGAGTGCGCCGATGAGCGTGCCGATGATGGTGCCGCGGCCGCCCGAGAGCGAGGTGCCGCCGATGACGACGGCTGCGATGGCGTCAAGTTCGTAGCCCTGGCCGAGGGCGGGCTGGGCCGAGTTGAGGCGCGAGGCGATGAGCAGGCCGGCGATGCCGCAGATCGAGCCGGCAAGCGCGTAGACGGCGATCTTCCAGCGGTCGGTGTTGACGCCCGAAAGCCTGACCGCTTCCTCGTTCGAACCGAGTGCGAAGGTGAAGCGGCCGAGAATCGTGCGCTCGAGGACGAAGCTCGTCGCGATGGCGACCAGGAACAGGATCAGCACGCCGTTGGGGATGGGCAGGCTTGGGAGGACGGTGCCGATCAACGAGCCTTGCGAGATCTGGGTGAAGCCGGGCGTGTTGTTGAAATAGATCGGCCGCGTACCGGAGATCACCAGCGACAGGCCCTTGAGGATCAGCATAATGCCGAGCGTGGCGATGAAGGGCGGGATCTTGAGCTTGGCGACGAAGGTGCCGGATAGAGTGCCACTGCAGGCGCCCGCGAGGATCGCGGCCAGCACGCCGAGGCCGAGCGGCATGCCCCAGAAGGTCAGCACCACGCCCGCACAGACGGCGCAGAAGGTCATCAGCGTGCCGACCGACAGGTCGATGCCGCCTGTGATGATGACCAGTGTTGCCGCGATCGCCAGCACGCCGTTGACCGACGTCGCCTGCAGGATGGCGATGATGTTGGACGTCTGCATGAAATTGGGCGAGGCAATGGAGAAGACGACGACCAGTGCAATCAGGCTGGCGAAGGCCAGAAGCCGGTGCTGCGCGCCCGAGAAGCGGGCGCCTGTCGAGACGTTCGCGGTCGATGCTGTCGCACTCATTTGGCCTCTCCCTTTGCCGGCTTATTGTTTTGCTCGCCCCTCAAGGTGGCGAGATGCATGATCTCCTCCTGCGAGGCACCGGAAGGCAGGATGCCGGTCAGCCGGCCTTCGCACATGACGGCGATGCGGTGGCTGAGCCTCAGCACTTCGGGCAGCTCGGAGGAGATGACGATGATGGCGCGGCCCTGCTGGGCCAGCGCGTTCAAGAGCTTGTAGATCTCGTTCTTGGCGCCGACGTCGATGCCGCGCGTCGGCTCGTCGAAGATCAGCACCTCGCAGTCGCGCAGCAGCCATTTGGCGATGACGATCTTCTGCTGGTTGCCGCCTGAGAGCAGGCGCACTTCCTGGCGGTCGGACGGCGTCTTGATGGCGAGCTGGTCGATGTAGCGGACGGCGGCCTGCTGCATGGCCGCTTCCCTGAGCAGGCCGCCGGGGCCGGCAAAGCGGGAAAGGCTCGCGAGCACGACGTTGTTGCGCACGTCCATGCCGGTGGCGAGGCCGAAATGCTTGCGATCCTCCGAGAGGTAGCCGATGCCGGCGCGCACCGCGTCCTCGGGCTTGCGGATGTCGATCTTCTTGCCGTGCATGAAGACGTCTCCGTGGTCGCGACGGTCGGCGCCGAAGATGGCGCGCGCCACTTCGGTGCGGCCAGCACCCATCAAGCCGGCGAAGCCGAGGATCTCGCCCTTGCGGACCGAGAAGGAGACGTCGCGGATCTCGCTGCCTCGGCTGATGTTCCTGACCTCGAGCACGACCTCGGAATTGGAATGGTCGGGCACGACTGGGCGTTCGTCCGACAGCGCGCGGCCAACCATCATGGCGATGATCTTTTCGACCGGGGTCTCGGCTGCGGGAACGGTACCGATGTATTCGCCGTCGCGCATGACGGTCGCGCGGTCGGCGATGCGCTTCAGCTCATCCATCTTGTGGGAGATGTAGACGATGCCGACGCCCTCGGCCTTGAGCCTCGCGATGATGGCGAAGAGCTCGTTGATCTCCGCGTCGTTCAGGGCTGCCGTCGGCTCGTCCATGATCAGCACGCGCGAGCGGTAGGACAGCGCCTTGGCGATCTCGACCATCTGCTGGCGAGCGATCGTCAGCCCGCCGACCGGCGTGCGCGGGTCGAGCTTGAGGTGCATCGAGGCAAAGATCTCGGCCGCATCGGCGTTGAGCCTGGCTTCGTCGAGCAACAGGCCGCCGGCCTTGCGCGGCTCACGACCGATGAAGATGTTCTGCGCCGCCGTCAGATGCGGCATCAGATTGAGTTCCTGGTGGATGATGCCAATGCCGAGGTCTTGCGCCTGGCGCGGCGAGTTGATTTCGACCGGCTTGCCGTCGAGCAGGATCTCGCCGCCGTCACGGCGATAGATGCCGGCGAGAATCTTCATCATCGTCGACTTGCCGGCGCCGTTTTCGCCCATCAGCGCATGGACCTCGCCCGGGCGCAGGTCGAGCTGGGCATTGTGCAAGGCGCGCACGCCGGGGAAGGATTTTTCGATGTCCTTCATCGCAACGAGGGCGGTCATGCGCGGCCTCCCTCGATGCCGTAGAAACGGGCTGCTGTGCCGCCGAGGATCGCCGCGCGCTCTGACTGGCCGAGGCCATCGAGCAGGCGGGCGGTGACCTCGTCCCAGAAGGCGAACGGGGCGGCCAGCGTCAGCACCGGCCAGTCCGAGCCCCAGATCAGCCGATCCGGCCCGAACCAGCCGAGCAGGCCGTCGACGGTGGGGCGCAAGGCAGCCACCGCCGCCTCGGGCGTCGACCGGCTTTCGGCCGGCAGTTCGGTCAGCAGGCCCGAGAGCTTGCAGCAGAGATGCGGATGGGCTGACAGTTCGGCCATACCGAGCTTCCACAGTGCGTGGCGCGGGTCATCGGTGGGAGCGGCGAAGGAGGGCTTGGCGGCATGGTCGATGACGACCGGCAGGTCAGGATGCATCTCGACGAAGCGCCGGAGCGACTCGAGATGCTGGGGCAGCACCAGCGCATCGAAACGCAAGCCAAGACGCTTCAGCGCGGCAACGGTTTTTGCGTTCGGGCGGGTGGCGATCCAGTTGACGTCATCAAGATCCTGCAGCATCGGCCGCACGCCTTTGAAAATCGGATTGGCGGCGAAACGTTCGAGGGTGGTTACGCTGTCTGAAGACGACAGGTCGACCCAGCCGACGATGCCGGCGACATCAGTGTCGTCGCGGCCCTGGTCGAGCAGGAACTGCGTTTCGGCTACCGTTGGCGCTGCCTGGACGAGGATGCGCCTGGCGATACCGGCGGCCCGCGCCAACGGGCGCATGTCGACTGCGCCGAAGTCGCGGTAGATCGGGGCGAGATGAGCGGCGTCTGGTGTCAGCCAGCCATAGTCGCCGCGCTTGAGCGCCCAGTAGTGGCAGTGGCCGTCGATCCTTGCGATCATGGCCGCCGCTCCGCCTAAATCGTGACGCCGCCGTCGACCAGGACCGCCTGGCCGGTGACGAAGCGCGACTCGTCGGACAACAGGTAGACGACCAGCGGCGCGATATCGTCGACGGTGGCGAGCCGGCCGATGGGCTGGCGGGCGATAAAGTCCTTCTCGGCCTGCACCGGATCGGCGGCGGCGGCGATGCGGCCGCGCAGCGAGGGGGTGTCGACGGTGCCGGGGCAGAGCGCGTTGCAGCGGACGCCGCGGCGCACATAGTCGGCAGCCATGCCCTTGGTGAAGCCGATCACGGCTGCCTTGGTGGCGCCGTAGAGCAGCCGGTTGGGGAAGCCTTTGATCGATGAGGCCATGGAGGCCATGTTGAGGATCGACACCGCGCCGGTCTCTTGGGCACGTTCGAGCATGCCGGGTAGGAATGCCTTGGTGGTGCGGTACATGCTCTTGACGTTGAGGTCGAAGCTGAAATCCCAGTCTTCGTCGCTGCAGTCCATGATCGTGCCGTTGTGGACGAAGCCGGCGCAGTTGAAGAGCCCGTCGAGCGGGGACTGGCCGGCGGCGAAGCTTGCTACGGCCTTCGCGTCGCGCACATCGAGACGGTGTGCCTCGATGTTCTTGTGCTCGGCCGAAAGCGCTTTGAGCGCGTCATCATTGATGTCGGTGGCAATGACACGGGCGCCCTCATTGGCGCAGGCCAGCGCGCTGGCGCGGCCGATGCCCTGGGCAGCGGCGGAAATGAAAATGCGTTTCCCGCTTAGTCGCATAACCGTCGCTCCTCCCAGCAAACTGCTTGCGCTTCTGTCTATATACGAACATACTATTCATAAATGAACCGGCCTTGCAATGGGGAATCGTGAAGCCGGTCGACCGGGAGGATTTCGCGTCATGCCAAAAGGGCCGGCAAAGACCGCCAACAGCGTGGACAAGGACGAGCGCTACCGCGCGCCGGCACTGGACAAGGGGCTCGACATTCTCGAGCTGCTGTCGGAGCAGCCGGGTGGCCTGACCCGCGCCGAGATCGGCGAGGCGATGGGGCGCGGACCGAGCGAGGTCTATCGCATGCTCGAACGCCTGGTGGCGCGCGATTTCGTCAGCCGCTCGCCCGAGGGCGATCGCTACGCGCTGACGATGAAGCTGTTCATCCTCGCCCACCGCCACCCGCCGGTGCGCCGTCTGGTGGCCCGCGCCCAGCCGCTGATGGATGCGTTCTCGATCGCCGCCGGCCAGTCATGCCATCTGGTGGCGCCCGACCGTGACGCGGCGCTCGTGGTGGCGCATGCCAGCCCGCCCGGCAACTGGGAATTCGGCATCCGCATCGGCGCTCACATCGATCTTCTGACCACCAGCTCAGGGCACATCCTGCTGGCCTTCCAGGACGAGCATTCGCAATCCGAGGCGGCTGCGCGCTGGGAGGGGACTGCGATGGCCGAAGCGCGGGAAAAGCTGGAGCCGGTGCTGAAGGCCTATCACGAGACGGGCCACCGTGTTGGGCCGAGCCAGCAGATGCGGGCCATCGAGGACATCTCGGTGCCAATCCTGTCGTCCGACGGATTTGCCATCGCGGTGCTGACCTGTCCCTACATACAACGACTTGATGACCGGCAGGCCGATATCGATCAGACGCTGGTGCTGCTCAAGGATGTGGCGGCGAAGCTGTCGCTGTCGTAGGCAGGCAGGGGCTTTAGCTCTGAGCATCGGAGAGTTCTGCGCAACCCATCACCCTCACCCGTAAGGACGGAGAGAAGGTGCCGGCAGGCGAATGAGGGACGGCTGCGCCCCCTTCAAGGGAATTGCTGGCCTTGTGCCAATGAGGGTGGACTTCACGCCCCCGGCGGCACGACGCCCTTGCGCACGGCGAAGTCGGCGTAGAAGCGGCGTTCCTGGGTCTGGATGACTGCGTAGGCTTTCTTGGCGCGCTCGTAGAAGGCGAAGCGTTCGATGCCGACCATCTTCGTGGCCGTGCCCGCGATCAGCTTGCCGACCTCGCGCTGGACCTCGGGGATTTCGTCCGGCTTGCCAACCACTTCCATGCGGCCGAAGGCGTCGTCGACGAAGGTGTCGACCGGCATCACCGACAGCACCGCCTTCATGACGCTGACGATGTCGCCATCGATGCGCAGCGGCCGGCCAAAGACGGTCTGCCTGGCCATCGCGTCGGCCGGAAAATTGGCGTCGGCAATGATCAGGTCGTCGCCGTGCCCCATGGCGCGGAGCACGTAGAGGACGTCGGGGCCGAGCAGCGGGTCGATGCCAAGGAGCATTTTTTCACCTGTGCGGTTGAGGATGCGGAGCGGCTGCCCCTGCACTCCAGAATTGCAGGCCCAGAATTGCAGGCAAGTGAGGCCGCGCGCAAGCCGCCCGTTCTTGCGTTTCCTTCGGGCGGGAAACGGCTCCCGTCGCCCCGGAATCGCCTACGCGCCGCGCACAAAACCTTCGGAGGCGACGAGCAGGTTGCGCGTGTAGTCCTGCGCCACGTTGCGCGTGGCGAGGTCGCCGGCCTGCAGCCGCTCGACCTCCTGGCCGCCCTGCATGACCATCAGGCGTTCGCACATATGGGTGATGACGCCAAGATCATGGCTGACCATGATGAAGGTGAGCTTGCGGTCGCGGCGCACCTGTTCGAGCAGGTTAAGCACTTCGGCCTGGACCGAGGCGTCGAGGGCCGAGGTCGGCTCGTCGAGCAGCAGGATCGACGGTTCGAGGATCAGCGCACGGGCAATGGCGACGCGCTGGCGCTGGCCGCCCGACAGCTGGTGCGAATAGCGGAACCGGAAACTCGAACCGAGGCCGACCTCGTCGAGGGCGCGCAGGATGCGTTTTTCGGTGTCTCCGAAGCCATGGATGTCGAGCGGCTCCAGCAGCAGCCGGTCGACCGTCTGACGCGGATGCAGCGAGCCGTAAGGGTCCTGGAACACCATCTGGACCTGGCGGTAGAACGTCTTGTCCCTGACCTTGCCGAGGCGCTGGCCGGAGACGTCGATGGTGCCGCCGGAGACGGGCGCGAGGCCGGCCACGGCGCGCAGAAGCGTCGACTTGCCCGAGCCGGATTCGCCGACCAGGCCGAAGGATTCGCCTGCGTTGACGGTGAGGCTGACATCCCTCAGGGCGATGAAGTCGTCATAGACGACGCGCAGTCTGTCGATTGAGAGGGCATGGGTCACAGCATCCACTCCGGCTTGCGGTCGAGCACCGGCAGCGGATGCCTGTTCGCGCCAATCCTGGGCATGCAGTTGAGCAGGCCTTGCGTATAGGGGTGTTGGGCCTGCGACAGCTCCGAGGCCTTGAGCTCCTCGACGATCTTGCCGGCATACATGACGATGACGCGGTCGCAGAAGGTCGAGACCAGGCGCAGGTCATGCGAGATGAAGACCAGGCCCATGCCGCGGTCGATGACGAGGCGGTCGAGGATGCGCAGAATGTCGAGCTGGACGGTGACGTCGAGCGCCGAGGTCGGCTCATCGGCGATCAGAAGTTCAGGGCCGGCGATCAGCATCATGGCGATCATGGCGCGCTGGCCCATGCCGCCTGAGACTTCGTGCGGATAGAGATCGAAGACACGCTTGGGATCGCGGATCTGGACCGCAGCCAGCATGTCGAGCGCCTTGTAGCGCGCCTCCGACGTCGAGACCCGCTCATGTGTCTTCAGCGTTTCGACGATCTGGCGGCCGATGGTCATGACCGGATCGAGTGAATATTTCGGATCCTGCAGGATCATGGCGACGCGCTTGCCGCGCAGCGCCCGCCGCTCGCCGGCCGAGGCCTTGAGCAGGTCGATGCCGCTGAACTCCAGCCGCTGTGCCGAGATATGGGCATGCTCTGGCGTGAGTCCCATGATGGCGCGGCCGGTCTGTGACTTGCCGGAACCCGACTCGCCGACGATGCCCAGGCGTTCCTGGCCGAGCGAGAAGGTGACGCCGCGCACCGCCTGCACCGTGCCGGAGCGGGTGGGGAATTGGACGCGCAGGTCCTCGACGTGGAGCAGGTCGCTCATTGGCCGCTGCTCCGGGGATCGAGGGCGTCGCGCAGGCCGTCGCCGAGCAGGTTGAAACCGAGGCTGACGATGAGGATGGCGGCACCGGGTGCGGCGGCAACCCACCACTGGTCGAGGATGAAGCGACGACCAGACGCGATCATCGCACCCCATTCGGGCAGCGGCGGCTGGGCGCCTAGGCCGAGGAAGCCGAGACCGGCGGCAGTTAGGATGATGCCCGCCATGTCGAGCGTGACGCGCACGATCAGCGAGGAGATGCAGAGCGGCATGATGTGGCGCAGCACGATGCGCATCGGCGAGGCGCCCATCAGCTTGACGGCGGCGATGTAGTCGGAGTTGCGCACGGTCAGCGTTTCGGCACGTGCAATGCGCGCATAGGGCGGCCATGACGTCAGCGCGATGGCGATGATGGCGTTGCCGATGCCGGGTCCGAGGGCCGCGACGAAGGCCAGCGCCAGCACCAGCTTGGGGAAGGCGAGGAAGATGTCGGTGATGCGCATCAGCACCGCGTCGACCCAGCCGCCGGCATAGCCGGCGACCGTGCCGACCAGCAGGCCGATGGGGGCGGCGATGACGGCGACCAGCACCACCACCTGCAGCGTCAGGCGCGAACCGTAGATCAGGCGCGAGAGGATGTCGCGGCCCTGGTCGTCGGTGCCGAGCCAGTAGGTAGAGCTCGGTGGCAGCAGGCGGGCGTTCTTGAGGTCGCCGATGTAGGGCGAATAGGGCGCCAGCAGCGGCGCGAAGGCCGCCACGAACAGCAGGCCGAAGATCATCAGCATGCCGATGAGAGCCAGCTTGTTGGCCGCAAAGCGCTGCCAGGTGAGATAGGCGCGGCCAAGTCGGGCTTGCGTCCGCGATTGCGGCCGGTCGGTGAGAAGCCATTCGCGGCGGGTCATAGCGGTGTCACTCATCGGATGCGCGTCCTCGGGTCGAGCATGCGGTAGAGCAGGTCCGACAGCAGGTTGATGCCGATGAAGACCGAACCGATGACGATAGTGCCGCCGAGCACCGCGTTCATGTCGGCATTCTGCAGCGAGTTGGTGATGTAGAGGCCTAGGCCGGGCCAGGCGAAGACCGTCTCGGTCAGCACCGAGCCTTCGAGCAGGCCGGCATAAGAAAGCGCAATGACTGTCACCAGCGGCACGGCGGCGTTGCGCAGCGCGTGGCCCCAGATGATGCGGCGCTCGGACAGGCCCTTGGCGCGCGCTGCGACGATGTACTCCTGGCTCAGCTCGTTCAGCATGAAGGAGCGCGTCATGCGGCTGATATAAGCGAGCGAGAAATAGCCAAGCAGCGAGGCCGGCAGGATGATGTGGGCGAAGATATCCTTGAAGGCGGTCCAGTCGCGATTGAGCATCGCGTCGAGCAGGAAGAAGCCGGTGATCGGGGTGAAGGTGTATTCGAACACCACGTCGATGCGGCCGGGGCCGGCAGTCCAGCCGAGGCGCGCGTAGAACACCAACAGCGCCAGGAGGCCGAGCCAGAAGATCGGCACCGAATAGCCGATGAGGCCGATGATGCGGACGATCTGGTCGGCGAGGCTGTCGCGCTTGACCGCGGCCAGCACGCCGAGCGGAATGCCGACGGCAGCACCGATGATCGTGCCGAGGGTGGCGAGTTCCATCGTTGCCGGAAAGACGCGGCGGATGTCGGCCATGACGGGATTTGTGGTCAGCACCGAAGTGCCGAAATCCCCTGACAGCACGCCTTTCACGTAGAGATAGAACTGCTGGTAGTAGGGCAGGTTGAAACCCATCTCGATGCGCGTGCGCTCGACGACATGCGCCGGCGCGCGGTCGCCGACGATGGCGAGCACGGGATCGATGGGCACGACGCGGCCGATGAAGAAGGTCACGGCGAGAAGACCGAGATAGGTGGTGCCAACGATCACCAGGAAACTGGCGACCGCCTTGAGAATGGCGGAGGCGCGCCGGTTGGCGCGCCTCGCTGGCGTCTGTGTGTCAGCGGTGCTCAATGGTCAGATCCTTTTGCGCACGACCCCCTGAGGTCGGAGGTCATGCGCAGACTCGCATGGTTACAGCGGTGCTTGGCGCGCCCTGAGGACGCGCCGTCGCGAAGGATCATTCCTTGGTCACGGGAGCGACGAAATTCGAGTCGAAATTCGGCCCGAGCTTGTAGTTCTTGACGTTGCCGCGCAGGCCGGCGACCTCGGTCTGCTGGAAGACGAGGACGAACGGGCTGGTGTCGAGGGCTGCCTGCTGCAGTTCCTTGTACATCGTGGCGCGCTTATCGTTGTCGCGCTCAAGCAAGGCGGCCTTGGTCTTCTCGGTCAGCTCCGGCACGTCCCAGGCGTTGCGCCAGGCCAGCGTCTTCACCGTCCCGTCGTCGGCATTGTTCGGGTTGGAGGTGAAGGTCTCGGCGTTGGAGTTCGGATCCCAATAATCCATGCCCCACTGACCGATATACATGTCGTGGTTGCGGGCGCGGTACTTGGTCAGCGTCTGCTTGCCGTCGCCGGGGATGATCTCGAGCTTGATGCCGGCCTGGCCGACGGTCTGCTGGAAGGACTCGGCGATGCCGGTCACCGGTTGGGTGTTGCGTACGTCCATGGTGACGGTGAAGCCGTCCTTCAGCCCTGCCTTTTCGAGCAGTTCCTTGGCCTTGGCGACGTCGAATGTGAAGGGGTTGGAGTCGAGTGCGCCGAGCACGCCCTTGGCCTGGTAGGTCTGGCGGATCTCGCCGATGCCCTTGATCAGGGTCGAACCAATGGCGTCGTAGTCGACCAGATACTTCAACGCTTGGCGCACTTCGGGCTTCGCCAGGTTCGGGTTCTTCTGGTTCATGCTGATGTAGTAGACCGTGCCCTTGGGCGCGCTGGTGGTGGTCAGGTCGGCCTTCTTGGAGATGGCTTCGAGATCGCCCGGCTCGAGATTGCGGGCCACGTCGATGTCGCCGGCCTCAAGCATCAGGCGCTGCGTCGCGCTTTCCTTGACGTGACGATAGATGACGCGGGCAAGGGCTGCCTTTTCGCCGTAATAGTTGTCGTTGCGTTCGAGGACGAGGATCTCGTTGGCGCGCCAGTCGCGGATCTTGAACGGACCCGAGCCGGCATAGCCGGTCTTCAGCCAGCCGTTGCCGAAGTCGTTGTCGAACTTGTAGTCGTCGGTCGGCGTGACCGGAGCGACGTGCTCGAGCACCAGCTTGCTGTCCATGACGGCGCCGACGGTGGCGGTCAGGCAGTTCAGCACGAAGGACGGCGCGTAGGACTTGTCGACGGTGAAGACGAAGGTGTTGTCGTCGGCGGCCTTGGCCTTTTCGGTGACGTTGTCCTTGGTCAGGCCGAACTGGGTGAGAATGAAGGCCGGGCTCTTGTCGAGCTTGACGACGCGCTCGAACGACCAGGCGACGTCCTTGGCAGTGATCGGGTTGCCCGAGGCGAACTTCAGGCCTGGCTTGAGCTTGAAGGTGTAGGTCAGGCCGTCGTCGGAGACGGTCCAGCTTTCAGCGACGCCGGGACGTACCTTGGTGGTGTCGTTGATGTCGAGACGCACCAGCATGTCATAGGCGTTGCCAAGGAATTCGGCCGGGCTGAGTTCGAAGGACTCGGCCGGGTCGAGCGTGATGGTGTCGTCGATGGCCCAGGCCTGGACCAGCGTGTCGGCAGGCGTGACGGCCAGTGCCGGCGCGGAAAGCGCCATGACCGACAGGGCTGCGCCAGCAAGCATCAGACGGAAGTGCCCGTTCATTTTTCCGATAAACATGTCTTTCAGTTCCCCAAGTTGACGAAGTGTTTTTGTCGTTACGCCGCTTCATGCCAGGCCGAGCGCAGAACCCTCAGCCAGTTGTCGCGGCAGATTTTCTTAAGGTCGGCGTCACCGTAACCTGCACCAGAGAGGGCGGCAACGAGCTTCTGCAGGCCGGCGGCGTCGCCGATCTCGGCCGGAATGGTGGCGCCGTCGAAGTCGGAGCCAAGCGCCACGCAGTCGATGCCCATGCGCTCGACCATATAGTCGATGTGGCGGATCATGTCGGAGAGCGGGGTGTCGGCGCTCTTGGCGCCATCCTCGCGCAGCATGGTGACGGCGAAGTTCAGGCCCACCACGCCCTTGCTCTCCTTGACCGCGTCGAACTGCTTGTCGGTCAGGTTGCGGCTGATCGGCGTCAGCGCATGCACGTTGGAGTGGCTGACGATCAGCGGCTTGTCCGAGAGCTTGGCGACATCCCAGAAACCCTTTTCGGTGATGTGTGCGAGGTCGATGGCGATGCCGATGCGGTTGCATTCCTTGACCAGCCGCTTGCCGGCTTCGGTTAGGCCGGGGCCGGTGTCGGGGCTCGATGGGAAGGCGAAGGGCACGCCATGGCCGAAGACGGTGTTGCGGCTCCACACCGGGCCGAGTGAGCGCAGGCCGGCGGCGTAGAACACGTCGAGTGCCGCGAGATCGGCGTCGATCGGCTCGCAGCCTTCCATGTGCAGCACGGCGGCAAACTTGCCTTCGGCTTCGGCCGCCTCGATGTCTTTGGCGTTGCGGCAGATCTTCCAGCCGCCGGCGCGCTCGACGCGGAAAGCAATCGAGGCCATGTCGAGCGCGATGTCGAGCGACGGCGCGCGCTCTAGCGGCTTGCATAGAGGAATGGCATAGTGGCCGTTCTCGTCACGTACTTCGTCGGGCATGCTGGCGGAGGTGATGTAGATGGCGCAGAGACCGCCAGCTAGGCCGCCTTTTGCGGCGCGCGGCATGTCGATGTGGCCCTGATGGGTGCCCTCGATGAACTCGGACACTGGATCGGCGCCCTTGGCGGCATTCTGCCACAACCGGAAAAGCACGTCGTTGTGACCGTCGAAAACTGCCTGCATTACCCACTCCTGTCAGTGGGGGGCAGTTGAAGGATGACAGGCCGGGCGAGTCAACATACCGAAAGGCGTGCCTCCAGGCCCGAAACCCCGGTTCCGCTGGGGAATGCATGCCCAGGACCAACACTAACCCATGCCTGGACCACTCGCGCCTGAAAGGGCCGCTACGGTCCTCAAACAGGCTGGATATCAGGGGTTGGCGGCTGTCGGGCGTCTCGGCGGGTGACGTTGGGGCAGTGCCGTAACCCTGTTGGACGTTGTGTCGTGGCGCTTTTTTGTGCAGGCGGGTCGGGCGCGGTTGATTAGCCGTGCATCACATTGCCGATCCATTCATCACGACAGGACATATTCATTATGACAGAAGGCAGTCTTCTTGATCATGCACTCGTGCGCCTCGACGAGGCGGCAAAACATCTGAACGTCGATGCAGACGTGATCGAGAAACTGAAGTTTGCCCGCGAGACGACCAAGGCGCGCCTGATGATCCGCATGGACGACGGCTCGCGAAAATCCTTCCTGTCGTGGCGCTGCCGCTATGACGACACCCGTGGACCGACCAAGGGCGGCATCCGCTTCCATCCGGAATCGACCGCCGACGAGGTCGAGATGCTGGCCTTCTGGATGACCTTCAAATGCGCTGTCATGAACCTGCCTTATGGCGGCGGCAAGGGTGCGGTGCAGGTCGACCCGCGCAAGCTGTCGAAGGCGGAGCTCGAGCGCCTGTCCCGTTCCTACATCCAGGCCTTCGCCCGCATCATCGGCCCGGACCGCGACATTCCCGCCCCCGACGTCTACACCAACTCGATGATCATGGGTTGGATGGCCGACGAATACAGCCAGATCGTCGGCCAGGCCTCGCCCGCCGTCATCACCGGCAAGCCGCTGGCGCTGGGCGGTTCGCTTGGCCGCGGCGACGCCACCGCGCGCGGCGGCTACTATCTGGTCCGCCATCTCGCCGACGACCTCGGGCTGAAGGGCAGCTTGCGCATCGCCGTGCAGGGTTTCGGCAATGCCGGCCAGCACATCGCCCGCCTTCTCGCCTCTGACGGCCACAAGATCGTCGCCGTGTCGGATTCGGAAGGTGCGGTGCAGGCGTCCGGCGGGCTCGACATCGAGCGCCTCTTCACGGCCAAGAACAGCGGCCGTTCGGTAACCTCGACTGCTGGCCATGGCGGTCACGAGCTGCTCGACGGCAAGGCGCTGGTGGGCGTCGACTGCGATATCCTGGTGCCCTCGGCGCTGGAGAACATGATCCATATCGGCAACGCCGACAGCGTCAAGGCAAGGATCGTGCTCGAACTCGCCAACGGCCCGGTGACCTCGGAGGCAGATGCCGTCCTGGAGAAGAAGGGCGTCGTGGTGCTGCCCGACATCCTGGCCAATGCCGGGGGTGTGACTGTCTCCTATTTCGAATGGGTGCAGAACCGCCAGGGCTTCTACTGGCAGATCGAGGAGATCCACGACCGCCTGCGCGCCATCATGGAGCGCGAGGGTCGTGCCATCTGGCAGGTTTCCCGCAACAAGGAGATCTCGGTGCGCACGGCTGCCTATGTTCATGCGCTCGGCCGTCTTGCCGAGGCGATCGAGGCGCACGGCACGCAGAGCTACTTCGACAGCTAAGACAAGACACGCCGCCGGATCGACATGGCCCGGCGGCGTGGCGCGTTATTTTTCCGTTGCTGCGGGAAAGGTCTAGGCGTACGGCTTGGCTCGAAAGCCTGACTGATCCCCAGACAACCCATGCCTTGCAGGCAGAACCGGCGGCACGACAATGTCCTTCATTCCCGACTGGTCGACCATTCTTCAGTTTGCGGTCGCCACCTTCATCATCGCCATCACGCCCGGCCCCGACATGACCTTGTTCGTCGGGCGCGCGCTGTCGGAAGGCCGCAAGGCGGGCTTTGCCTGCATGGCAGGCGCTATGACCGGCATCGTCATCCACACGACGCTGGTGGCGCTCGGCCTGTCGGCGCTGATCGTCGCCTCGCCGCAGGCCTTCATGGCGCTGAAGATCGTCGGCGCCGGCTATCTGGTATGGCTTGCCTTCCAGGCCATCACCAAGGGCTCGGCGTTTTCGCCTGACACCACCAAGCGCGAGCCGCGCTCGGTGTTCCAGAACTGGGCGACGGGCCTCGGCATCAACCTGCTCAACCCGAAGATCATCCTGTTCTTCATGACCTTCCTGCCGCAGTTCGTTTCGGCCCACGACACCAATGCGCCGGGCAAGCTATTCTTTCTCGGAGGCATGTTCATCGTGCTGTCGCTGCCGGTCGTGGCGCCGATGGTGATCGCCGCAGACAAGTTCGCCGGCCTGCTCAAGAAGAGCCCGCGGGTGACACGCATCGTCGACTATCTCTTCGCTGGCGTGTTCTCGGCCTTTGCGCTGAAGATCCTTACGGCGCAGGCGAAGTAGGGGTGTCCCTGAGCGCGCCGGCGAAGCGGCCGGTGACGAACCAGTAGACGATGCCTCCGACCAGGCCGCTGCCAAGGATCGATACCGGCAGCAACGGGTCGCGATAGGCGAAGGCGCCTTCGCCGCTCTGGTAGGCGAGGCCGATGAAGACCAGTGCCACGAAGCCGCCCGCCAGCGCGTAGAACAGCCAGTCACGCTTGCCGAGCAGTTCGGCAAGCAGCATGACCACGACTGCGGGAACGAAGGCGAAATAGGCGACGAACAAGGCGAAGAAGGGGATGGTGACGACCATCGAGCCGCCTGCCACACCCTCCGGAATGTCAGGGGCGAAGAAGCCGACCGCGCCGAGGAAGATGACATTGAGGAAGGCGCTGGCGGCGAGCGCCGCCGCCGCGTAGCCCAGCACCATGTGGGCGAACTTGCCGAGATAGATGAGGACGCGGCTCACGCCTCGCCGTGCCCTGCGATCATCATCGCTTCGAGCGCCAGGCGCTCGGTCTTCTTCATACGCTCGGATTCCGACTTGAGCTGGCCGCAGGCGGCAAGGATGTCGCGGCCGCGCGGGGTGCGGATCGGCGAGGCGTAGCCGGCATTGTTGATGTAGTCGGCGAACTTCTCGATCGTCTCCCAGTCCGAGCACTGATAGTTGGTGCCTGGCCAGGGGTTGAAGGGGATCAGGTTGATCTTGGCCGGCACGCCCCTGAGCAGCTTGACCAGCGCCTTGGCGTCCTCGAGGCTGTCATTGACGTCCTTCAGCATCACATATTCGAAGGTGATGCGGCGGGCGTTCGACAGGCCGGGATATTTGCGGCAGGCGTCGATCAGGTCGGCGAGCGGATACTTTTTATTGATCGGCACCAGCAGATCGCGCAAATCGTCGTTGGTGGCGTGCAGCGAGATCGCCAGCATGACGCCGATCTCCTCGCCGGTGCGGAAGATTTCCGGCACGACGCCGGAGGTCGACAGCGTGATGCGGCGCTTGGACAGCGCCAGCCCATCGCCGTCGGAGGCGATCAGCAGCGCCTTCTTCACCGCCTCGAAATTGTAGAGCGGCTCGCCCATGCCCATCATGACGATGTTGGACACCTTGCGGCCTTCCGCCGGCACGATGGCGCCAGCGGGGGTGTCGCGGTCGGGGAAATCGCCGAGCCGGTCTCGCGCCGTCATCAGCTGCGCCAGGATCTCTTCCGCCGTCAGGTTGCGCACCAGCTTCTGCGTGCCGGTGTGGCAGAACGAGCAGGTCAGCGTGCAGCCGACCTGGCTGGAGATGCAGAGTGTGCCGCGGCCTTCCTCGGGAATGTAGACGGTCTCGATCTCGACCGGCCGGCCGGCGCCGCGCGGCGGAAAGCGGAACAGCCACTTGCGCGTGCCATCGGCGGAAATCTGCTCCTCGACGATCTCGGGACGCGCGATGGTGAAGTGCTTGGCAAGCTCGGCGCGCAGGTCCTTGGAGATGTTGAACATGTCGCCGAAGTCGGAGACGCCGCGGACATAGAGCCAGTGCCAGAGTTGCTGGACGCGCATCTTGGCCTGGCGTTCGGGGACGACGCCAGAGGTGACGAGAGCTTCCGCGAGTTCCTCGCGGGTGAGGCCGATCAGCGACTCCTTGACGGGCGCAGCAATTCGGGAGCGCAGCGCGTCGCGGGTGGCATCGGTGGTGAGGTCGAGCGAAACGGTCATTCGGGCTCAGCTAGCTATAGATATCGGCAAATGTAGGATTTTGGGGCCACATATCACAGGTCTGGCTCTGCGTCACGTTTTGGCGGCCATGCATTTGTGACTGGGCTTCGTTGCTTGTTAAGGATCGGGCTGCGATGCTACCTGGATGAGCAACATCCTTCACATCGCCCTGGTGGTGCTCGGCGTCAACCTTGCTGCCTTCATCGCGTTTTGGCGCGACAAGCGGCTGGCCTGCGCGGGCGCGCGCCGCATTCCCGAAAAGACTTTGCTGTGGCTTGCCTTCGTCGGCGGCAGCGTGGGAGCGGTGGCAGCGCAGCACCTGTTTCGTCACAAGACTCGCAAGGAGCCGTTCCGCTCGCGGCTCTACGCCATCGTCGCTCTGCACGCGATCGCCGTCACGGCGCTGGCAATCTGGCTGGTCGCGCCGCAATGGGTCGAGGGTCTGATGTCGCTGTCGCGTGGGCCGGAGGTCTCTTGAGCCGTCAAACCAGGGACAGAGCGTAGCGCTGCTCGAGGCGGCCGGTGCGGAGATTTGGCACGGGCGTGCCCGAAGCATGCCAGCCCATGCGTTCGTAGAGCCTCACGGCGCGCTGGTTGTCAGCATAGACCGAGAGCCGGACCTCGCGAAAACATCTTCCGTCCAGCCGTTCCGTCAGTGCGGACAGGAGTTCGCGGCCGGCACCATCGCCCCAGTGGTCAGGATCGACACCGAGATAGTGCAGCTCTGCGGTATCAGGTTCGCCGGGGATCGGGGCGATGGCGGCAAAGGCTGCTGCCCGGCCAGACGCGGTCTCGGCAATCAAAAGCAGAGCGCCTGGACCCAGCACTCTCGCTATCACCGGCCGCGCCTCCTCAAGCGTCGCCGGCTTGTCGTCTCCGTCGCGCGCAGCGGTGGCGCGCGCCCAGATCGATGCCGCGGCGTCGAGATGGGTAGCTGTGCCGTCGATGATCCTCATCGGAACCCCTCAACAAAAAAGCCGGGCGCATGGCCCGGCTTTCGAAACTGACTCGCGCTGCGCCTACTTGCAGGTGGTGATCGACGTCAGTGCCGCCGAAATGCCCTTGAGCGAAAAGACGTAGCTGGTCGGGTTGCCGCGGCCGGACTTGGCGGCGACCTTCATGTCGGCGCCGGTCTTCATCGCTGCGATCAGGGCAGGCTCTTCGGCGGCATTCTCGACCCAGGCCGACTTGCCCTTGGTGAACATGGAGAACGACTTGTCGCCGATCGTGACGGTGACCTTGGAGTTTTCCTGGAAATTGTAGCCGGCAATGAACTGCGGTTCGAACGACACTTTCTGGCCTGGGCGCTGGCTGACGAAGAAGAACATGTCGCCATGGTCGAGCGTCGGCGGCTGCTTGTCGGTCGGCACCGTCAGCACGTAGCAGACCTTGCCGTTCTGCGCCTGGTAGCTGTAGGTGCCCCAGGCATTGTGCTGTCCGATCTTGGTCGCCGACTGGGCCAGCGCGGGCACTGCCGAAACGGCAAGCGCCAGACCCGTAAATGTAGCTATCAATCCGCGCATTGGTTTTCCTGTACTTCAAATGGAGCGGGGGCAGGCCGGCAGCGCGCCCACCCGTTCGCTTCATTTTGATTTAATCTGGGTTACCAAAGGGTGAATCGCCCCACGAAAAGCAACATTCGCCCGCTGGTACCGTGGCCTGTCCCGTCGCGCGCAGGCACGACAGCTTGTCCCTTGCTCGGTTGAAGCCCGAGAAAGCGGCAAGAGTTTGACTTTTCATTTCATGATGAAACTAGGGGTCATGGTAAGCAGGGGAGGCGCTGAAACAGCCCGACCGCGCTCACACGTCCTGCGTCAAGGCTTCCCGCGCTGCAAGCCTGTGGGCGGGGGTGATATGAGCGCGCACGGCTGCAAACGCCGCCGTCAGCACGGCGATGTCGTCGGTGAAGCCGATGCCCACGAGCATATCGGGGACAGTGTCGAAAGGCAGGATGAAATAGGCAAGTGCCGCCAGCAGGATGCCCCTGGCGCGCAACGGCGTTTCCTTGTCCATGGCGCAATAGTAGCCGGCCACCACCTCCTCCATGAAGGGGATGTGGCGGGCTGCGGCCTTGGCCTTGCGCCAGAATTTTTCACGCACCTCGCCTTCGTTCGCGCCGATGCCGGCCGCGTCGTTGCGGAAATGGTCAAATCCGGGGAACTTCACCATCTGGGCAATCTCTCCTTCGGCACAGAATGTGGGAAAGCGCTGCCCCCGCTGCAAGATCGGTCGCTCAGGAACCGAAATAGGCGTTCATACGCTTGGCCAGCTTGAAGTCGAGTTCGGTAAGTCCGCCGGCGTCATGGGTGTTCAGCTTGACGTCGACGGTGTTGTAGACGTTCGACCAGTCGGGGTGATGGTCGAGCTTCTCGGCGGCAAGGGCTGTGCGGGTCATGAAGGCGAAGGCTTCGCTGAAGGTCTTGAACTCGAAGCGTCGCGACATCGACAGGCTGTCGCTGGCAAGTGTCCAGCCGCCGAGCGAAGCCAATCCGTCCTTCAACTCGGCAGGCGTGAGTTTCTCTCTGGTCATTTCGCGCTCCCATGGGTAATCGAGTATCTGTTTCAGAGCGCTCGCTGTCTTCGAATGCAAGAGGCTCTAGGTCTGTTCTAGGCAATTCCTGACGGAACGCCGCTTTCGCGGTTGTCCTGGAATTGCTGCAGCATAGCGCGGGAACGATGGTCGAGAAGCCGGTAAAATCCATCCTGTTCGTCTGCCTGGGCAATATCTGCCGGTCGCCGTTGGCCGAAGGCGTGTTCCGCGCCGTGCTTGCCGAGCGTGGGCTTGAGACGGCGTTTTCGATCGATTCGGCCGGCACCGGGGGCTGGCATGCGGGCTCGGCGCCCGATCCGCGCTCGATCGCCGTCGCCCTGCATCACGGCATCGACATATCCGAGCAGAAGGCGCGCAAGGTGACCTTGGACGACTTCGACGACTATGACCTCATCCTCGGCATGGACGGTTCGAATGTCGACGATTTGCACCGCCTTGCGCCGTCAGGTTCAGTGGCGCGAGTCGAACTGTTCCTCGGCCATGCGACCGGGCGGGCAAAGGATGTTCCCGATCCCTATTATGGCGGCGAGGGCGGCTTTCTCGACGTCTACCGCATGATCCGCGAGGCTTCCGAGGCGCTCGCCAGCCGGCTCGCCGCAAGCGAGTCGACGCCGTTGAGCCGCCAGGCCTCCTCGACGATGTAGGGGCCGCCGCCGACGCTGTCGCGCGACGACATCAGAACGAAGCGGCCGACCCGGAACGGTACGGTGGCGAAATTGCCGCGTGCCGAGAGGTAATGAGCCACGTCGAGCGGGCTGGTGTTGCGCAGCCGGGCGAGCGTGACATGCGGGGTGAATTTGCGCGGGTCGGACGGTACGCCCAGGCGCTTGCAGATGCGTTCGATCTCGGCCTGCAAGGCGTTGAGTTCGGGCGAGGGGGTGACGCCCGCCCATACCGCATGCGGCTTCTTCTGCCCGAAAGCGCCGACACCCGAAAGCGTCAGCGAAAAGCTCGGGCGGTCGACACGGTCGAGCGCCTCGACGATCTCGTCGGCAACATGACCTTCGACATCGCCGATGAAACGCAGGGTGAGGTGATAGTTCTCGACGTCTATCCAGCGGGCGCCTGACAGCCCTCCCCTGAGCAGGGAGAGCGATAAGGCCGCATCACGCGGAACTTCGAGGGCGGTGAAAAGTCGCGGCATGGCCAGGCTCCCTTCTCCTCGAATCGAAATTCGTAGCCTCAGCGAATCATCGATTAGACGGCCGGGCAAGCTGTTTGTTCAGCCGTTGCTGAATAGACAACGTTTGTGACGGACAAGTGTTGCAGCGATGCATGGCTGCCGGTTAACGCCTGATCATTTGCCGGCAATCGCCTTTTCGACAGTCGGCAAGGCGCGCTCGACCATGCGGTCGATACCTGTCGCGTTCGGATGCATGCCATCCTCGAGCAGCAGCTTGGGATCGCCGGCGACGCCGTCGAGGAAAAAGGGATAGAGGGTGGCGCCGTACTTCTCCGCCAGCTTCGGATAGATGCTGCCGAACTGTTCGCCATAGGCGTGGCCGAGATTGGGGGCGGCGACCATGCCGGCCAACAGCACTGGGATTTTGCGCTCCTTCAGCCGCGCAAGCATCTTGTCGAGGTTCTGCTCGACCAATGCCGGGTCGATACCGCGCAGCATGTCGTTGGCGCCGAGTTCGAGGATGACCAGTTGCGTGCCGTCCGGGATCGACCAGTCGAGACGGGACAAGCCGCCGCTGGTCGTGTCGCCGGAGACGCCGGCATTGGTGATCACCACATCGTGACCGCGCCTGCGTAGCGCGGCCTCCAGTTTTTCGGGAAAACCCTCGCCGGGCCCAAGCCCGTAACCGGCCATCAGGCTGTCGCCGAAGCCAACGATGCGGAAAGGTTCCGCCCAGGCGGGAAGCGCGGCCGCAAGCATCAGCAGGGCTGCGGCAAAGAGTTGTTTGAAAGCCATACAGTCAGACCCGATATGACGAAGACGATCCCCGCCCTTCAGTTTCCATATAGGACGAATTTGCCGTGACAGAAGCCGTCATCGAACTGAGGGATGTATCGCTCACACTGGGCCAGGGGGCCTCATCGGTCCACGTGCTGAAAGGCGTGAGCCTGGACGTTGCTGCGGGCGAAGCGACCGGCATCGTCGGCCCGTCAGGGTCGGGCAAGTCGACGCTGCTGATGGTGCTGGCCGGGCTGGAGCGCGTCGACGCCGGCACGGTGAAGATCGCCGGCGAGCTGCTCAACGGTCGCAGCGAAGACCAGATCGCCGCCTTCCGCGGCCGCAACATTGGCATCGTCTTTCAGTCGTTCCACCTCATCCCCAACATGACGGCGCTGGAAAATGTCGCCGTGCCGCTGGAGCTTGCCGGCAAGCGCGATGCGTTTGCCATCGCCGAGCGTGAGCTCGCGGCGGTCGGCCTTGCAGACCGGGTGACGCATTATCCAGGCGAGCTTTCCGGCGGCGAGCAGCAGCGCGTGGCGATTGCCCGGGCGCTGGCGCCGGAGCCGCGCATCCTGATCGCCGACGAACCCACTGGGAATCTCGACCAGGCCACCGGCCGGCAGATCGCCGACCTGCTGTTCGCCAAGGCCGCCGAGCGCGCCATGACGCTGGTGCTGGTGACGCACGACCCGGCGTTGGCCGCCCGCTGCGACCGCCAGGTGGCGATGCGGTCGGGGCGGATCGAGACTGCGACGGTTGCGCCGCTGGCCGAAAAGGTTCGGGCATGAGGGTGGGTGTTGCTGCCGCTGTCGGTTGCAGGGTTGTGCCGGGCGCTGAAAGGTTTGCGGGACAGCGCCCCCCTCTGGCCTGCCGGCCATCTCCCCCACAAGGGGGGAGATCAGCTTTCATCGCGTCCTCGGCCAACTTTCAGTGTCGCAGCAAGAGTGGCGGGAGCGCCGCTTCTAATCTCCCCCCTCTAGGGGGAGATGGCCGGCGGGGCAGAAGGGGGCAACGTAGAGAGCTTAAGCTTCGGAATGAGGCGCTCCCATGCTGAAGGATCTGCCTCTCGCCTTCCGATTCGCCTCGCGTGAGATGCGCGGCGGATTGCGCGGCTTTCTCATCTTCCTGACCTGCATCGCGCTTGGCGTAGCGGCGATCGGCGGCGTCAATTCGGTGGCTCGCGCCATTACCGCGGGTGTTGCCAGCGAGGGCCAGGCGCTGCTCGGCGGCGACATACGTTTCCAGCTGATTCAGCGCGAAGCGACTGATAAGGAGCGCGCATTCCTCGATAGCCTCGGCACGGTTTCGCACAACGCCGGCATGCGCTCCATGGCGCGGCTGGAGGACGGCTCCGACCAGTCGCTAGTCGAGGCCAAGGCGGTCGACGACGTCTATCCGCTCTACGGCCAGCTGTTGACGGAGCCGGCGCTGCCGCGCGCCGAACTGTTCGCCGAAAAGGCCGGGGCCTATGGCGCGGCGGCACCCGATCTGCTGTTCGAGCGCCTAAAGCTCAAACTCGGAGACCGCATCAAGCTCGGGGCTGCGACTTTCGAGCTGAGGGCCAAGCTCGTCACCGAGCCGGATGCGGTGTCCGACGGATTTGGGTTTGCGCCGCGGCTTCTGGTGTCAATGGATGGGCTGACCGCTTCGGGGCTGATCCAGCCCGGGAGCCTGGTCGAGCACGCCTACAAGGTGCGGATGCCGGTGGGCACAAGCGAGGCCGAGGTGACGGCCGTGCGCGAGCGCGCCAACGCCGAATTTGCCGAGGCAGGCTGGAGCGTGCGGACCCGCACCAATGCGGCGCCGGCCCTGTCGGCAAATATCGAGCGTTTCTCGCAGTTCCTGACGCTGGTTGGCCTGACCTCGCTGGTTGTCGGCGGCGTCGGCGTGGCCAACGCCGTACGCGCCTATCTCGACGGCAAACGCGGCGTGATCGCCACTTTCAAGAGCCTAGGCGCATCGGGTGGCTTCGTGCTGTCGGTCTATCTGATCCAGATCCTGCTCATCGCCGGCCTCGGCATCGCCATCGGCCTCGTGCTCGGCGCGCTGATGCCGTTTGCGGCAAGTGCGGCGCTGCAATCGGTCATCCCGGTGCCGGCAGAGGCCGGCGTCTATCCGGCGGCGTTGGCGATGGCAGCACTGTTCGGCGTGCTCGTGACGCTTGCCTTCGCCATCCTGCCCTTGGGGCGGGCTCGCGATGTACCGGCGACGGCGCTGTTTCGCGAAATGGGCTTCGAAGGCCGCGGCATGCCACGCTTCGTCTATGTGGCGACGGCGCTCGGTATTGCCGCAGCATTGGCCCTGCTCGCCATCTGGTTCGCCGGCGACCGGCGCATCGCTACCATCTTCGTCAGCGCGACTGTGTTTTCGTTCCTGGTGCTCAGGGTGGTGGGGCTGGGCGTGCAATGGCTGGCGCGGAAAAGCCCAAGGGTGCGTTCGACGGCGCTGCGGCTTGCCATAGGCAACATCCATCGCCCCGGCGCGCTGACGCCTTCGGTGGTGCTGTCGCTGGGCCTCGGACTGACGCTTCTTGTCACGCTGGCGTTGATCGACGGCAATCTGCGCCGCCAGATATCAGGCAGCCTGCCGGAGCGGGCGCCGAACTTCTTCTTCGTCGACATCCAGCCCGGCGAGGTCGACGACTTCGCCAAACTGGTCGAAACAGAGGCACCCGGCGGCAAGCTTGTGCGCGTGCCGATGCTGCGCGGGCGCGTCATGGCGCTCAACGGTACCGAGGTGCAGAAGCTCAACGTGCCGCCTGAAGGGGCCTGGGTGCTGCGCGGCGACCGCGGCCTGACCTATGCCAAGAACATTCCCGAGAATTCGACGCTGTCGCAGGGCACGTGGTGGCCGGCCGACTATACGGGTGAGCCGCTGGTGTCGTTCTCGGCACAGGAAGGACGCGAGCTCGACCTCAAGCTCGGCGACACGGTGACGGTCAATGTGCTCGGCCGCAACGTGACGGCGAAGATCGCCAATTTCCGTGAGGTGCAGTGGGAAACGATGGGCATCAACTTCGTCATGGTGTTTTCGCCCAACACCTTTGCCGGCGCGCCGCACAGCTGGCTGGCGACGCTGACGGAGCAGAAGGCCGCTCCCGCCGACGAAGCGAAGATCCTGAACGCGGTGACGCGCAGCTATCCGGCGATCACCACGGTCCGGGTCAAGGATGCGCTCGATGTAGTGAACCGGCTGGTCGCCCAGCTCGGCACCGCCATTCGTGCAGCTGCGGGCGTGGCGCTGATCGCCTCGGTGCTGGTGCTGGCCGGGGCGCTTGCCGCCGGCAACCGCGCCCGTATCCACGATGCGGTGATCCTCAAGACACTCGGGGCGACGCGCCGGACGCTGATTGCGGCGTTCTCGCTCGAATACATGCTGATCGGGCTTGCCACCGCCGTCTTCGCACTTGCCGCCGGCGGTGTCGCGGCCTGGTTCGTGGTTGCGCGAATCATGACGCTGCCGTCGCAGTTTCTGCCCGAGGTGGCAGTTGCGACCATCGTCGCGGCCCTGGTGCTGACTGTCGGCTTCGGCCTGGTCGGCACCTGGCGGGTACTCGGCCACAAGGCGGCGCCAGTGCTTAGAACCGAGTAATTCGAGGCGCCTTTCAAGGCTTGATCAAGTGCATTTGTATGAGAAATGTTGTCTCACGTAGCGTTTCACATGGTAACGGGCCTTGTTCTGGCCTGAAATAAGCATCATATTTGGCCACAGGCATGCTGGAGTCCCGCCAGCGGCGCCTGGGCGTATGCCCGACACCCGACGGGGCAGAAGCAACAGAGGAAACCATGTCTGACTTCAGAAATTACCAGACGCGCATGGCGACCACCGGTGCCCGCACTGATGCGTCGATCGATGAAGGCCTGCGCGCCTACATGCTCAAGGTTTACAACCTTATGGGCCTGGGCCTGGTCATCACCGGTATTGCGGCGTTCGCAACGATGATGCTGGCGACCACTAACGACCCGGCGACCGCGGTTGCGACGCTGGGCAACGGCAAGATGCTGACCAGCCTTGGCGTGGCGCTGTACGGCTCGCCGCTCAAGTGGGTGGTCATGCTGGCTCCGCTCGGCATGGTGTTCTTCCTGAGCGCCCGCATCCAGTCGATGAGCGTCTCGGGCGCGCAGACCGCATTCTGGGTCTTCGCCGGCCTGATGGGCCTGTCGCTGTCGTCGATCTTCCTGGTCTATACCAGCGCAAGCATCGTGCAGACCTTCTTCGTGACCGCGGCCGCCTTCGGTGGCCTGTCGCTGTTCGGCTACACGACCAAGCGCGATCTGACGGCCATGGGCACGTTCTTCGCCATGGGCGTGATCGGTCTTCTGATTGCGATGGTGGTCAACATCTTCCTGCAGTCGTCGGCCCTGCAGTTCGCCATCTCGGCGATCGGCGTGCTGGTGTTCGCAGGCCTGACCGCCTACGACACGCAGAAGATCAAGGAAATGTACTTCGAGGGTGACGACGTGCTCGTTGCCGGCCGCAAGGCCATCATGGGCGCACTCACGCTCTACCTCGACTTCATCAACCTGTTCTCGTTCCTGCTGTCGTTCCTGGGCAACCGCGAATAAGCAGATTTCGAGAGTTGGAGCATCCTTTGCGTGTCCAGATGGCCACGCGGCGCTCCAAGCCTGGACCATCAGACTTTGGAAGGGCGGCCAATGGCCGCCCTTTTCATTTGCGCCGAGCTTTGCTCTAGTGGAGGCAGAAAAATGGACTGCCTAAAAAATGAGCATCACAATACGCCACGCGCTTGCTGACGATCTCGACCGGATCGCCGAGATCTATTCGGACGCCGTCGTCAACGGCACCGCCACCTACGAATTGGAGCCGCCGACAAAAGCGGAGATGCACAGCCGCTACGACGCGCTGACTGATGACGGCTACCCCTATCTGGTCGCCGAGCGCGACGGTGCGATCGTCGGCTATGCCTATGCCGGGCCATTCCGGGCGCGGCCGGCCTATCGCTTCATCGTCGAGGATTCGATCTACATCGCGCCCGAGGCCAAAGGTGCGGGCATCGGCAAGGCGCTGATGCAGGCGCTGATCGACGAATGCACTGTCTTGGGCTTCCGGCAGATCGTCGCCGTCATCGGCGACGGCCATGCGGCGAGCGCTTCGGTGAAGCTGCATGAGAGGCTGGGCTTCCATCATACCGGTCGCATGGAAGGCTCGGGCTACAAGCACGGGCGCTGGCTCGACACAGTGTTCATGCAGTTGTCGATGAATGGCGGCGCCACCACGCAGCCGGATCCGAACTCGACGCCGGAGCGCCGCTTTCGCGCCAAGGGCGGCAAGGGCTGAGGCCCGGAGCAGACGGAATACCGCTCGGCACTTTCCTGGAATTGCGCTATGCCGATCCGGAGATCAGCGGCACGAAGCGCACGTCGGCCAGCGCCTCCTCGGGGAAATCGTCGTCGGCCTGCCTGACGATGCGCACCAGCCGCTGATAGCCGAGCGGGCCAAGCGGCATGAGAAGCCGCCCGTCAATCGCCAGTTGCTGTTTCCAGGCCGGCGGCACCGTGCGTGAACCGGCTGCAGAAAGGATCGCATCGAACGGCGCCCCGGCTTCATGGCCACGGGTGCCGTCTCCAAGGATCACCGATACGTTGGCATAGCCGAGCCTCTGCAGGCGCTTTCGTGCCGCATCGGCAAGCACAGGCAGGCGCTCGATGCTGACGACACGCCCGGTGATCTCGGCCAGCACCGCCGCCGCATAGCCGGAGCCGGTGCCGATCTCGAGCACTTTGTGGCCCGGCAGCAGCTTGGCGGCCGAGATCATCAAGGCAACGATGTAGGGCTGGGAGATGGTCTGCCCCTGGGCGATGGGGATTGCCGTATCCTCGTAGGCGTAGTCGCGCAGGTGCTGCGGCACGAAGGCCTCCCGCGGCACGGCCGACATCGCCTCCAGAACGGCAACGTCGCTGATGCCGCGCCGGGCAATCTGGGTTTCGACCATTCTGAGGCGCGCCTGCCGGTAGTCGATCATGGCCTGCCTGCCGATCTCAATTAATCGAGTTCAGGCCTTGAAGTTCCCTTCGCGAGACCTTCCGTAGCGTCCGAAGGATGTTGCGGTGCGACATTCTTGCTGCATTGCACAAAATGCAAGGCACCTATGCAATATCAACACTTTAAAAGCGGGCGCTGCGGAGCTAAATATCAGTCATCGAATTTGTCGGGCCTACCTCCTCCCAGGTTCCGACGAATAGGTCAGTGTCTACCTCCTCCCAGGCGCTGGCCACAAATACGACACCCGCCGGACCTCCTCCCCCGGCGGGTGTTGTTTTTTCAGCCCCTCCCCAAATGCCCAAAAAGACCGACCTGGCCTCCTGCTGCTGGGCCACGGCGATGCAATGCGCCGGACAGCGCGCGTGCTGCAATCAGCACAGTGGCGTTCGGGTGGTCTTACAGGCTATAGGCAGTGCCAAGCGTCTCCCGGCCCAAGCGTCCAGGAGAAACGAAACGATAGCGCTCCGGCCAGCGACGAATGAGAACAACACGCTGACGCCTTGGGGTGGGTGAGGAACGAGGAAAGGAATTCAGCATGAACGTGACCAGCGAAACCGCTGTGCTTCTCGAGCGCCTCGGCGTTGCCAAGGCCGATTTCACCGGTGGCGACCTGATCGTGCGCAGCCCAGTGACGGGCGAACAGATCGGCGCGCTGACGTCGATCTCGACCGACGAAGCCGGCAAGGCCATCGAGCGCGCCGACAAGGCCTTCAAGGCCTGGCGCAACGTGCCGGCGCCGAAGCGCGGCGAACTCGTCCGCCTTCTGGGCGAGGAGCTGCGCGCCGCCAAGACCGATCTCGGCCGCCTGGTGTCGATCGAAGTCGGCAAGATCCCGTCGGAAGGCCTGGGGGAAGTCCAGGAAATGATCGACATCTGCGACTTCGCCGTCGGCCTGTCGCGCCAGCTCTACGGTCTGACCATCGCCACCGAGCGTGCAGGCCATCGCATGATGGAAACCTGGCATCCGCTTGGTGTCGTCGGCGTCATCTCGGCCTTCAACTTCCCCGTGGCCGTGTGGTCGTGGAACGCAGCGCTTGCCTTTGTCTGCGGCAACTCGGTGGTGTGGAAGCCGTCGGAAAAGACGCCGCTGACCGCGCTGGCCTGCGAGGCGATCTTCAAGCGTGCGGCAGCCCGCTTCGGCACCGACGCGCCCGAGGGCCTGTCGCAGGTGCTGATCGGCGACCGCGCGGTCGGCGAAGTTCTGGTCGACAACCCCAAGGTGCCGCTGGTTTCGGCCACCGGCTCGACCCGCATGGGCCGCGACGTCGGCCCGCGCCTGGCCAAGCGTTTTGCCCGCGCCATCCTCGAGCTCGGCGGAAACAATGCCGGCATCGTCTGCCCGTCGGCCAATCTCGACATGGCGCTGCGCGCCATCGCCTTCGGCGCCATGGGCACTGCCGGCCAGCGCTGCACCACCATGCGCCGCCTGTTCGTGCATGACAGCGTCTATGACACGCTCGTTCCGCGCCTGAAGAAGGCCTATGAGAGCGTCTCGGTCGGCAGCCCGCTGGAGAGCTCGGCGCTTGTCGGTCCGCTGATAGACAAGGCCGCCTTCGACGGCATGCAGAAGGCGCTGAAGGAAGCCGGCGAACACGGCGGCAAGATCACCGGCGGCGCCCGCGTCGACCAAGGTCATGACGGCGCCTACTACGTCAAGCCGGCGTTGGTGGAGATGCCCGGCCAGGTCGGTCCGGTTCTCGAAGAGACCTTTGCGCCGATCCTCTACGTCATGAAGTACTCCGATTTCGACGCCGTGCTCGACGCGCATAACGCTGTCGGCGCCGGACTGTCGTCGTCGATCTTCACGCTCGATCTGCAGGAGGCCGAACGCTTCCTGTCGGTCGAGGGTTCCGACTGCGGTATTGCCAACGTCAATATCGGCACCTCGGGCGCCGAAATCGGCGGCGCCTTCGGCGGCGAGAAGGAAACCGGCGGCGGTCGTGAGTCCGGCTCGGACGCCTGGCGTGCTTACATGCGCCGCGCCACCAACACGGTGAACTATTCCAAGGCACTGCCGCTGGCCCAGGGCGTGTCGTTCGACATCGACTAAGCCGCAGCCAAGCCTGCCAAACATCAAGCGCCGTCCGCCAACGCGGGCGGCGCTTTTGTTTGTCGGGTCAGATCGCAAGGTCGGGGACTGTCCAGCCGGCCAGTTCGGCCTGTGCCGACGAGGCGATGGGCAGCAGCCGGCGCGTCTCCAGGTCGAAGCAGATGGCAACCACCTCCATGGTGCCGAAAGCGCGGCCGGAGAACGGATCGAGCATCCAGTTGACGATGTTCATGGTGCGGCCGTCGGCGCGGGCAAGGCCGGAGCGCACCTCCCAGCAGTCACCGCTTTCGGGGAGGTCCTGCAGCCGGATCAGGAATTCGAGTGCTGCGGCGCCGAAATGCGGGCCGCTGCGGTCGCTGTGGCGGGCGCAGAGTTCGCGCAGCGGCGTGATGATGTTGCGGACGCTGTCGGCGACGGCCGCGACGAAGGCTTGCGGCTGCATCCTTCCATGGGGATCGCAGGATTGCTGGAACACCGCGCCTTGGCCGAGAAGGCTCAGCCCGAGGTGTTCGGCTCGGGCGCCCGAGGCCGTCGTCATAGCGGGCAACTCACCCACGCTGCGCGCCATGGCCAGCCTCGGTGTTTCCACCAGTTCGGTCGCAATGCGCGCGGCAAAGGCTTCCGGCCATGGCCGTGCGATACCGTCCACAGCGGCGGCATGGCTGAGCCCGACGCGAAAGGTTGCGGCGCAGTCGCCGGTGGCGCTGTCGAACATCATGGCGACGACCTCGGCCGAAGTGTCACCGAGGGCAGTGAAGCCGGCTGAGATATGCATCGACGTTGCGGCGCGGGCCTCACGCAGGAAGCGAATATGCATGCTTTGGACGGCGAGTGTCGTCGCGGATACGGGGGCGAACAGGTGCGGCAGGCCGGCGAGGCCGAACAGCATGGCGATGGCCTCCATGCAGCGCGCCACATAGAAGCGCGTGTTCATATGGCCCATCTCGTCGCATTCCCAGGTGGCGACGCCGCCGCGCCAAACATCGCGCAGCCCTGACATGCCCGCCGTCATGGACTTCCTCCCCGTGCTTCCCGATCAGGCGTAGCGGCAACTGTCTGCCGGTTCATCGTCGCATCGGACGATGTCCAGGCGGAGCGGCTTCGATGCGGCAGATCAAAGAATTTGTCGCAGCGTGGTCTATTTTCGCTGCGGGGCCATCGATGCTATCAGTGGCCTCCGAAGAATAGGGTCGCGACGCTTGGTCGGATTTCGCCGCAGAGGAACAAGGTTCGGGGTCGCGCTCGCCGCGGCGCTGATGCTTGTCCTGCAGACGGCGGCGGCAGCACTCGCGCTTGGCCAGGGCACGCCGCCGCTCGACATCTTCGGCAATCCGCTCTGCATCACCTCCGCCAGCGGCCACACAGCACCCGCCAAGAGCGAGCATCCGAGCCTGCCCGAATGCTGTACGCTCGGCTGCAATATGTTCTCGATGGCCACCGGCTCGCCGCCGGATGGTGCGGGGTTCCGGGTCGAGCGCCCGCTCGAAGCCAGGATCGTTTTCCAGTCGCCCAGGCTCGATCCATCGATTGCGCCGGAGCATGACCCCGGCAATCCGCGCGCCCCGCCTGTGGCCTGACATGGACTGCCGGATAGAGCTTCTGGCGCAATTCACGACGCATCGCTTTTTTCGTGGAATTGCTCTGGCAGCGGCCGGACGACAACCCCCAATTCAGCCTATCCTGCGCCGCATGCATCGGCGCAACATCACGACACAGGAGTCTTCCATGACCCGTTCCGCTCGCGCCTCTTCGCGCCCGCTTTTCCGCAGCTTCGAAGAGCGCTTCGGCATCGCCGTCTTTGCGCTGCTGATGCTGTTCGCCTCGACCCACCAGCTGCTCGCCCATGGCTTCAAGCTTGGCGATCTCGAGATCGGCCATCCGTGGTCGCGCGCTACCCCTGCCGGCGCCAAGGTCGCGGCCGGTTATTTGACGGTCAAGAACAGCGGCAGCCAGCCGGACCGGCTGGTGTCGATCCAGTCGGACATTTCCGAGAAGGCTGAGATCCACGAGATGGCCGTCGACGCCAAGGGCGTGATGAAGATGCGCCAGATCACCGAAGGTGTCGAAATTCCCGCCGGCGGCGAAGTCGCGCTCAAGCCGGGCGCCTATCACATCATGTTCATCGGCCTGAAGGCGCCGGTCAAAGAAGGCGACAAGTTCTCGGGCACGCTGACCTTCGAGAAGGCCGGCACCGTTACGGTCGAGTTCCAGGCCGACAAGCTGGGCGGCCAGAGCCAGGATCATTCGGGTCACTGACATTATGGGCGCGCGCTTTCCTTCCCTGACCGGGGGCGGCTTTGCCGGCGACGGCGCGCGCCTGCTTGGCCTGATTTTCGGCCTTTTCGTAGCGGCCGCCACCCTTTTCGGTGCGACTGGGACAGCGAGCGCCCACGCTTCGCTGTTGCGTTCGACGCCGGTCGAAGGTGCGGTGGTGCAGACGGCACCTGCCGAGATCGTGCTCGGGTTCAGCGAGACAGTGACGCCGCTCGTCGTCAACCTGCAGTCTCCCGATGGCAGCTCGACACGGCTGACGGCAAGGCTTGCCGGCGCAGACCTGGCGATTGCCTGGCCGGCGTCGAAGGCTGAAGGCACCTATCTCCTGTCCTGGCGCGTCGTGTCCGCCGATGGACACCCTGTTGCCGGTGTTTTGTCCTTTTCGCTCGGCAGCCCGAGTGTCACGCCGCCTCTGGCGCTGGAGCTGAACGACAATTCGCTCCGCCTCGCTATCTGGTGCGCCAGGCTGGTGCTTTATCTCGGCCTGTTCTTTGGCGTCGGCGGCGCTTTCGCGCTCGCCTGGCTCGCGCCGGGCAAACATTTCGGTGTCGGGCCCATTGGTGCGTTTCTGGTGCTCGGCCTCGCTGCGGCTCCTGTCTCCTTCGGCCTGCAGGGGCTCGACGCGCTGGGCGCGCCGCTGTCGATGTTCGGCAGCGCCCTGGCTTGGGAAACGGCTGGGGCGACCAGCTACAGCTTCACGGTGGCCATTGCCTTCATGGCGTTGGCCCTGGCGCTGCTGGCGCTTGCGGTGGAGGCCAAGCTGGCGCGCTTGATATCGCTTGCCGGCCTTGTCGGCGTTGGCGTCGCCCTGGCCGCCAGTGGCCATGCCAGTGCTGCCGCACCACAATGGCTGACCCGGCCGATGGTGTTTGTCCATGGTACCAGCATCGCCTTCTGGGCCGGGGCGCTGTTGCCGCTGGCCTTCGCCTGGCGCGAAGGTGGTGAAAGCGCAAAGGCCGCCTTGCGGCGGTTCTCTGTATCAGTTCCCTATGTCGTGGTGGCGCTGCTGGCAGCCGGCCTCGTGCTGTCGGTCATCCAGGTCGAAGCGCCCGCCGCGCTCTGGCGCACCAGCTACGGGCTGCTTCTGTTGGCAAAGCTCGCGCTGGCCGCAGCCTTGCTTGCGCTCGCCGGCATCAATCGCTGGCGCCTGACCAAACCCGTACTGGCCGAACAGGCCGCAGCGCAGCGCTGGCTGGTGCGCAGCATCGTCCTGGAGACGCTGCTGATGGTGGCGATCCTCGGCGTTGTCGCCGGCTTCCGCTTTACGCCGCCGCCACGCGTGCTGGCCATCGAGGCGGCCGAACCGGCCGCGATCCACATTCATACTGCGGAAGCCATGGCCGATCTCGCCATCAGCCCCGGCCATGCAGGCAGCACGAGCGCTTCCATCGTCATCATGACCGGTGACTTCGGTCCGCTCGATGCGCGGAACGTGGAGTTGCGGCTGAGCCAGCCCGGCTCCGCCGAGATCAAGGCGAAGGGCTACAAACCCGGCGACGGCACCTGGCGGATCGACAGGCTCGACCTGCCGGCAGCGGGCACCTGGGCTGTTGCCATCGATGTCGACATTGCGGAAGGGCAAGCGGTGACGCTGGAGGGGGAGGTTGCCATTCGGCCTGGTACCGGCTGGTAGTCGATACGGACGATGTCGCACCTGTAGCGCCGCCTATCGTCCGGGCATCTTTTGCAAATGCCCGGGAGTGCGCGCATGAAAATCCTTATCATTGGCGGAACGGGCATGATCGGCGGCCACACCGCCAACTATCTCAAGGCCCAGGGCAACGAGGTAGTTCTGGCGGCGCGTAAGCCGGCGCCCGAATCGACGCCGATGGCCGCCTATCCGACGATCTATGGCGACTACACCAAGGGTGACTTCTCGGCCGCCGACCTCGCGCCCTTCGACGGTATCCTGTTTGCCGCCGGCAACGACATCCGCCACCTGCCCAAGGGCGTCGACGAGAACGAATTCTGGACCAAGATGCAGATCGAGGGCGTGCCGACCTTCGTCGAGCTGGCGCGCAAGGCCGGCGTGCGCCGCGTCGTCCATATCGGCAGCTATTACCACCAGGTCATGCCCGACCTCGTTCAAACCAATGCCTATGTGCGCGGCCGCAGCCTGGCCGACGAGGGCGTGCGGTCGCTTGCGACCGACGAGTTCAACGTCTCGACGCTCAACCCGCCGTCGATCGTGGGCTACGTGAAGGGCTTGCCGACCAAGCGCTACGAGACACTGATGGCCTATGCGCGCGGCGAGACGCAGATGCCGATCTTTGCGCCGCCTGGCGGCACCAACTACATGTCGGTGCAGTCGCTGGCCGAAGCCATCTGGGGCGCGTTCCAGCGCGCCGAGAGCGGCAAGGCCTATCTGGTCGGCGACGAGAACCTGACCTTCCAGCAGTATTTCCAGTCGCTGTTCGACGCGGTGGGCAATCCGCACCGTGTCGAGGAGCGCAACGAAGAACATCCGCTGCTGCCTGATATGTTCATCGTGCCAGGCCGTGGCAATATCCTCGCCTACGAGCCGGATCCCGAGGAGACCAAGCTGCTCGGCTATCGCCGCAACGACGTGCAGCGGGCGCTGCGTGAGGTCTTCACCCAGGTGTCCGGCCAGTAGGTCGGCGCAGTGTAAGGAGAGGAAAACATGGCAGACGACCAGGCGGCATTGCTGATGTCGGTCGCGCTTCGGAGCGTGTCCGAACGTTACGCCTTTGCAGTGGACAGCGGCGACGGCGACCTGCTCGCCGCGCAGTTCGTGCCTGGAGGCGTGATCGTGTCGCCGCGCGGTACGTTCGAGGGGCTGGAGCAGATCCGCGGCATCCCCGGGATGCTCAAGCAGCGGTATCTCAAGACCTTCCATGCCGTGCTCAACCAGATGCTGAGCCCGGTCGAGGGCGGCGCGGAGGGCGAAACCTACTGCATCGCCCGCCACTACTTCCGCGATCCGGCCGGCCGCTATCTCTGCTACGAGATGACCATCCGCTACCTGGACCGTTTCGCCCGTACCTCCAATGGCTGGCGCCTGGCGCGCCGCGAACTGGTGGTCCTGGGCACCCATACCTGCGAGGCGCAGGAAACGCCGAACTAGCGCGGATTCAGGTGAGGCCGGCCTGCAAATGGCGGCCTTCTGCGTTTCCGGTGCTCACGGACCTGAATCCGGATCGCGCCGGGGAAAAAATACAGACTGCGGAGGACAGCATGTCGGAGGAACTCTCCATTCTCGGGCTAACCGGCAAGGTGGCGCTGATTTCAGGTGGCGGCGCCGGCATCGGCCTCGCCACGGCCGAGCTTTACGCGCGCGCCGGGATGAAGGTCGTGGTTGCCGAGGTCGATCCGGCGCGGGTGGAAACCGCGCGCGTCGCCTTGGGCGACGCCCATCTCGTCGTCGAGGCCGACGTGCGCAAGGCCGCTGACGTGGCTGATGTGATCGAGGCGGTGAAGATCCGTTTCGGCAAGCTCGACGTGCTGGTCAACAATGTCGGCGACTATCTCGGCTTCAAGAAGCCGTTCGAGCAGTCGACCGAAGACGAGTGGAACGCGCTCTACGGCATCAACCTCCTGCATATGTTCCACATGAGCAAGGCGGCGATTCCGCTGATGCGGGCCGGCGGTGCCGGCGGCAGCATCATCAATGTCTCGACCATCGAAGCCTTCCGCGGCATTCCGCTGACTGTCGTCTATTCGGCCTTCAAGGCAGCGATAACAGGCTTTACCCAGAGCCTTGCCGTCGAGCTCGGCCAGCATGGCATCCGTGTCAACGCCATTGCGCCCGAGACCACCAATTCGGCGCAGATCGTGGCGACGCCGCGCGTGCCGGCTGAGAACCGCGACTATCTCAAGCGCTGGTTCCCCATCGGCCGCTTCGGCGAAGGGGCGGATTCTGCCGGTGCGGCCCTGTTCCTGGCGTCGGATACGCTTTCAGGCTGGGTGTCGGGCACGACCATCCATGTCGACGGTGGTGTGCTCGCGGCGGGTGCCTGGTCGCGCCTGCCTGATGAGGCAGGCTGGACCCATCTGCCCATCATCGAGAGCGACGGCTACACGCCACGACCGCACGCCAGATAGCTGATTGGCCTCAGGCCACGCCCTGGCGTCCGAGCTTCAGGCCGGCAGGCTCCACGCTGCGCGGACCCTGCACCGGCCGTGAAGCCTCTGCGGGGCGGATTTCGCTGCGGCCGACGAGGTTTGCTATCTCCGACAGCGGCTGCGGCCGGCCGAAGAGGAAGCCCTGGACCTCGGCGCAGCCTTCGTTGCGCAGGAACTCGAAATTCTCCTGCTTTTCCACGCCCTCGGCCAGCACTGGGATGTTGAGGTCGTTGGCGAGCAGGATGGTGGCGCGGACGATGGCGGCCGACGCCGTGTCGTTGGCCACGTCCTCGACGAAGGAGCGGTCGATCTTGACCCTGTCGAAGGGGAATATTTGCAGCGTCGACAGTGACGAATAGCCGACGCCGTAGTCATCCATGGCGATCGAGACGCCAAGCGACTTCAGCTGACGCACGACATGCAGCGCACGGTCGCGGTCGTCGATGATGCTGGCTTCGGTGATCTCGAGCTCCAGCCGCGACGGGGCGAGGCCGGTGGACAGAAGTGTCTCGTGGACGAGCCGCGGCAGGTCGGATTGCGTCAGCTGGGCCGAGGCGATGTTGACGCAGATCTTGTAGGGCTTGCGCCAGCGGGACACCTCGGCGCAGGCGGTCTTGAGCACCCATTCGCCTATCGGGATGATCAACCCGTTCTCCTCGGCGATTGGAATGAACACTTCCGGCTCGACGATGCCGCGCTCGCGGTGATGCCAGCGCAGCAGCGCCTCATAGGCGCTGATCTCGCCCGACATCACGTCATGCTGGGGCTGGTAATAGAGCTCGAATTCGTCGCGCTCCAGCGCGTGGCGGAGCTCGATGGCAAGCGCGCTGCGCTCGCGCCGGCCTTCGTCCATCGAGCGGTCGTAATAGCAGACCTTGTCGGTTATCGAGCGCTTGGCGCGGTACATGGCAAGGTCGGCAGCGCCGATGAGATCGTCGCTGTCGGCGGCGTGGTCAGGATAGACGCTGACGCCGACGCTGGCGCCGACCGACAGCGTCTTGGCCTTGTTCTGGATCGGATCGAGCACGCTGTCGATCAGCTTGCGCACGAAGCTGTCGATCTCCTCGGTCGAGGTGATGTCCTGCTTGACGGCGACGAACTCGTCGCCACCGACGCGGGCAACCAGCTCACCTGCGCCGGTCAGGCTTTTCAGCCGGCTGGAGACCGTCTGGAGCAGCAGGTCGCCGGCGTTGTGGCCGTGGACGTCGTTGATTTCCTTGAAGCGGTCGAGATCGACGACGATTACGGCGGCCTTGTTACCGCGCGCCTCGCTGCGCTTGAGCATGGCCGGCAGCTTGTCGGAGAGGAAGGCGCGGTTGGGCAGACCGGTCAGCGGATCATGCTGGGCGGCGTGGCGGAAGCTGTCGACCAGTTCGCGCTGCGACCGTGCGTCCATGACGTAGAGCGTCAAGCCGGTGATGACTGCCATGGTGGCGAGTACCAGCACGGCGAGGAATTCGCTGGAGAAGACCTTCGTCGGAACCGGAATGGACGGATCGGGCACGACGGTTGCCGCACCCATGGCGGTGAAGTGCATGGCGCAGATGGCCAGCACCAGTGCCAGCACGGAGAGCGGCTTGTAGTGGCGCACGCTGCGGCGGGAGGCCAGATGCATGGCCAGGGCCCCGAAGGCCAAGGCGAAGAGAATCGACGCCTCGACCAGCGCCATGTCCCATTCGATCCTGCCGGCGATCTCGAAGCCCCGCATGCCGGTGAAATGCATGGCGACGATGCCGGCGCCAATGACGGCGCCGCCGACTTCGGCCGCCAGCCCGCGCGGCCGGGTCGCGGCCAGATGCAATCCGGCGGCGGTGAAGAAGATGGCGATCAGCAGGGACGCGATGGTCAGGGCCGGATTGAAGGCATGGTCGAACGGCAGCCTGTAGCCGAGCATGGCGACGAAATGAGTGGTCCAGATGGCCGCGCCGCAGGCAATGCCCGAGAGTACGATCCAGCCGGGACGAGACTGTGCCGAGATCCTGACTGCGCGCTCGAAGAGCCGCATGGTCATGGCCGCCCCCGCGACACAGACGATCGCTGCTATGACCACGAACGAATAGTCGTGATCGTAAGCAAGACAGGAAATGACCTTAAACATTGCCACGCCCCCACCGCCGGACAATGCTTGCCGGCCAGCCTTGAGGCGAGTGTCTGCTGTAAAAGTGAAAGAAATCCCTAATGTAGAACTGCTTCCGGCAAGTTATCGCAAAGCTGGCCTGTCGGTTTCACCAGGCTGCACCATCCGGCGGAGCTTGCCGCCACCGGCTGCCGATGCGTCTTCGACCTGATCGCAGCGGTTGCGCTGCCTGCGCTTTTCATCGACAAATGCGTGTCGCATGGTCAAGGGAGCTGGGCATGGCCGAGACTAAGAGCAAGCGTTTCGAAGCGACGCTGACGGCGTTGCGTGGGGTCTTGATCGCAGCCGCGGCATTGGTCGCGTTCTTCTATCCGACGCAGGCGGTGCAATTGCTGGTGCTGGTCGGCGGCGGCCTGCTTCTGGTCGACGGCGTGCTCGGACTGGTGACCATCGACCGTTCGGCCGCCCGGACGACCGGCCATTGGGTGGCGCTCATCCGCAATCTCCTGTCGATCCTCGCCGGCGTGATCGTGCTCGCCAGCGGCCTGCTCGTCAGCGTGTTCACGCTGTCGTTCCTGATCGGCATGGTCGGTCTTCTGGCGCTGCTTGTCGGGCTGTTCGAGATGGCTTCGAGCTTTCTCGATGGGGAACGTCAGACGCGGCTGTGGCCGACGCTGGTCGGTGGCGCCGTCTATGCCGTGTTCGGGCTGGCGCTGATGTTCGTGCCGCTGACGAGCGCTGCAACGCTGATGCGCATCGCCATGGTGCTGATGCTCGCCTATGCGCTTCTGCTGTTCTACCGCGCCTGGCGCACGCGGGCAGGCTCTGTTTGAGCCTGCCAGGGTATTGCGGGAGGACGAGCAGCCGGACCGGGCGATCGGGGCTAGCGCCTGATGGCGCGTCCGACTGCGATGAGGATGCATGCGCCGACGAAGCCGGCGGCCAGGTATCCGATCCAGCCTGTGAGCGCGATGCCCACGAGGCCGAGCAGGGCGTTGGCGACAACAGCACCCACGATGCCAAGAATAATGTTCATGAGGAGGCCGGTGTTGCTCTTCATGAACATCTCGGCGAGCCAGCCAGCCAGGCCGCCAATGATGATAGCTGCTATCCAGCCGACTTGTGCGTTATGCATGTAAGTAACTCCAGTAGCGGCGTTCATTCGCCACTAAAGAAATGCTGGCCTCGCGCGGTTGGTTCCATTTCGGTCACAACTTCCATTTGGGGCTGAAAGTGTTCAGCGCAGCCGATGCGCGCCGCCGAAACCGGTCAGGAAGGCGGTCAAATTGTCTCCCAGCGCGTCGCAGAGGTAGCCGCCCTCCTGAACGATGACGGTGGGCAGGCCAAGACGGGCAATGGCTTCGGCAATCCGCGCAAATCCTGGTGTCGATACCTCGAGCCCGCCGAACGGGTCGCCTTCGAAGGCATCCAGGCCCAGAGCCACCACCAGCGCTTCGGGCGCGAAGGCCTCGATGCGGGCGAGGCCATGGCCAAGGGCGTCGATGAACTCGGCGTCTCCCGACTTCCGCGCAAGCGGCAGGTTAAAGTTGTAGCCGAGGCCGGGACCTTGACCGCGCTCGTCGGCATGGCCCCAGAAGAACGGATAGAAGCTGATCGGATCGACATGTACCGAGACGGTCATGACGTCGGGCCGGGCATAGAAGATGCCTTGCGTGCCGTTGCCGTGGTGCAAGTCGACGTCGAGGATGGCGACGCGTGCCGCTGTGGCGCGGAGCCTCTGCGCGGCGATGGCCGAATTGTTGAAGAAGCAGAATCCGCCGGCGACGTCGGTATACGCGTGATGGCCCGGAGGACGGCACAGCGCATAAGCGGCCGGTTCGCCCGACAGAACCGCTTCTGCCGCGGCCGCGGCGCTCCAAGCACTCCAGCAGGCGCTGTCGAATGTCTTGGCCGAGATCGGGCAGGCGGTGTCGGCCATGTGAAAGCCGGCCTGGCCGACCGGGGAGGCGGGGTAGGTGCCGTTGCGGGCGAAGGGGTGGATGTTGGGGATCACCTCCGGAGAGGCTCCGTCCAGGTGCTGCCAGCGCTCGTATATGTGGGCCAGGAAGTGGATGTATTCGGGAGTGTGGACAGCGGCGATGGGTCCCAGGCCGTAATTGCCGGGCCTTGCCACTGCCGAGCCCGCGGCGCGTGCGCCCGACAGCAGGCGTTCGACGCGCTCGGGCTTTTCCGGATTGGGCTTCAGCGCGCCCGCCGACAGGAAATTCCTGGGGTCGTGGCGCTTCTGTTCCTCGGCGTAGAAGGTCTTCATACTCGCTCCCGATCAGTCCTTTGCTGGCTCGCCCAGGGCGACGAAAGCCGGCCCCTGGGCGATGTAAGATCGCTGGTCGTGCGAATGGACAAGGCCGAGGCCGAGATAGAAGCCATGGGCGCGGACATTGTCTTCATCCACCGCCAGTCGCATGTAGACGCCGCCGCGCTCGCGCGACAGCCGGGCGACATGGCGCAGCAGGCTTTCGCCGATGCCCAAGCTGCGGAAGCCCATGTCGACGAACAGATCCTGGACGAAGACGCCCGGGCGGCCGTACCAGGTCGAGAAGATCGGGAAGAACAGGCACATGCCGGCAAAGGCGCCGTCGGCTTCAGCGATAACGGCCTCGAAGGCCCTGGTGTCGCCGAAGCCGAAACGCCTGAGGTCGTCTTCGGTGCAGGACATCTGTCCGGTTTCGCCGAGATGTTCGGCAATGCCCTCTATGCCCGCCATCAGCAGGGGTGCATCGTCGACGGTGGCTGGTCGGATGAGAATGTTGGTCAAGCGTGCTCCAGTCGCCAGCAGCAGAGCCCATGGCCCGCACTGCGAAGATGTCGAGCGCCATTGATAGCATCGGCGCCTGACAGGGCGATGGAAATTGCTGGTCTGGCCGCAGGGATCGGGCCGCCATGGCCCGATGCGCCCCAAAAGGCAGGTTTGTTCAGGCTTCGACCAGCTTGAGACGCTTGTCGAATACGCCGAGAACACGAGCCAGCTCGTGACCGCGCTTGAGGATCAGGCCACCGGCGGCAATCACGCTGAAAGCACCCTGCTTGCGCGCCAGCTTGGGATCCTTGACGATCTGGTAGAGTGGCGTTTCGCTGGTTCGGCGAAAAACGGAGAAGACGGCGCGGTCGCTCATGTGGTCGATTGCGTAGTCACGCCACTCGTTGGCGGCGACCATGCGGCCGTAAAGCCTGAGAATCTGATCCAGTTCCCGTCTTTCGAAAGCCACCGGAAGGTCGAGCCGCTCCCGGCGGGCCTCATGAAGCGGGATCAATACTCCGGATGTCTCTGCATCCTCCGCTCCGGCACCGCGATCGGTCATCAATCGTTCCTTTTGCAGATTCTGACCTAAGGAGAAGGTCGCGCTTTCGGGCCAAAATTGCAACCCCCGGCTAAGAATCGCGGGCCGGAAAGGCCTTTCGACAAGGTTACCGCGACGGTAACGATTGCGAGACAAACTGTTGGAATTGGTGATGATGTGCCACATTCCTGCCGTTTTTTATCCGCGCTGACGCCCCAATGTCCGACGAATTTACACCCGTTGCCTGAGACGGTTCGGTCCGGCACTGGCTCGTAAACCCCAAGCCCCCCGCCCACGGGCCCGAGTCGGATCGAACCAACCTCGGTTCTCCTTTTGGATAGACCAGGTGCGACGATCCCAAGATTCACGGCCGATGCCAGTCCAGCTGGTGTCGGCCTTTTTACATCCGCTGCTGTAAGACGGTGGGACGGCGCACGATCGCCGCGCCGAGAATGGGCCCTGGCAGCCCGTCCTTGCCGACGGCCTGAAGCAGTACGGCACAGCCGCCCTTCTTTTCCACCTCGCTCTTGGGCAGCTCGAAGCGCTGGGCTTTGCCGTGCCACATGCCGGCGGTGTGGAAGTCGGTCACGGCGTTCCAGTAGGTGACGCGGCGGCCCTTGTTCTCGCCGCGCTGCAGGTCGACGGCCATCGGCGGTTGGAAATGCACCACGATCACATGTGCGGGCCCGCCCGCTCCGGCAGCCTCGCCGACATCGATGGTGAAGGTGTCGCTGTTCTGCGTGACCTTGAGGTCGACGCTCATGCCCTGGCCGGTCTGGTTCAGATTGTCGAGGGCCGCGGTCACGTCCTCGCGCTTGGCGCCGCTGACATGGGTGCGGCCGTTGATGACGGCTTGCGGCGTGTAGACCGAGCGCGACCCGAAGGCGCGCATGTAGCCATATTGCCGGTCGGTGTTGTCCTTGCTGCCCAACTGGTCCTGCCAGCCGAGATAGTCCCAATAGGTTACGTGATAGGCGAGCGCCACCATGTCATTCTTGGCGGCGAATTCGGCGAACAATTCGTCGGCCGGCGGGCAGGAATTGCACCCCTGGCTGGTGAAGAGTTCGATCACGCCGCGGGGGCGATCGTTGGGGTCGGCCTTGGCCATGCCGGCAAATCCGGCCACGGCCAGCGCCAGCGCTGCCAGCCGAAAATATCTGCGAGACTCCATGACCAATCCAAATCCTCGGCCGGCGGCACCGGCTTTTTCTTGTCGTTGGCGGAATATGTGGCAGATGCGCCATTCAACGGGAAGTCACGTTGAGGTGAAACTTTTTGCTTTTCGAATATTCCGTAACGTCATGTCTGCGGAACGAAATTTGTTATCGAAACGCTCGACGCGGGCGTAAAGTTGGGGTGGGGGGAACTTGCGATGCTGGAACAGCTCGGCCAACATATCGACCTCTATTGCGAGCGCCTGGGGCCGGGCCTGTGGGCCGAGCCATTGAACGCGCTGAGCAACCTTGCCTTCTTCGCCGCCGGGTTCTGGGGCGTCCGTGAGGCGCGCCGGCTCAAGGCCGGCCTGTTTGCAGAGGTGCTCGGCTGGTGGGTGGTGGCCGTCGGCGTCGGCTCGACGCTGTTCCACACCTTCGCCACCGAAGGTACCAAATGGGCCGACATCCTGCCCATTGCCGGTTTTACGCTCGCTTACACCCTGTTCAACCTGCGCCGCTTCGCCGGCATGAAATGGCCGGCGGCGCTCGCCATTTTTTTCGCCTTCTATCTGGTCGTCGGCACGGCGACCGCCATGGTGCCCGACTGGCTGCGTCAGGCCTCCAACGGCACGACAGGCTATTTGCCTCCATTCCTGGCACTGGTGTTCTTCGGTGGCGTGGTGATCGCCCGCGGCAGCCCGGCCGGCTGGTACAACATCGTTGCAGCCATCATCTTCCTGGGGGCGGTCACCTTCCGGGTCATGGACCCGCTGGTGTGCGACGTGTTGCCTGTTGGCACACACTTCATGTGGCATGTGCTGAACGGGCTGATGCTCGGCGTGCTGATGGCCGCGACCACGCGCTACGCGAAGCCACGTATGAGCCAAGCGCCGGCGATGCAGGTGATGCGGGCCTAGAGCGTTTCCGCTTTTCTTCGAATCGCGAAAACACTCTATCTTTTTTGTTTTGACGCAATTCCGGGCGGAAAACCGCTACGCACTTTTCCTGGAATTACTCCAGGCCGACTCAGGCGCTTGACGCAGCCGCTGCCTGCGGCGCGACCGCGTGACGCTCGGCCCATGCGTCGAGCCACTCGGCGCCCTGCATTTCGATCAGCCGCGACGAGGTGCGGTCGAACTCGAAGGCCTCATGGCCACGCTTGCCGACATAGAGCTTGTCGGGTGTCGCAGCGGCGCTGACCACCAGCCTGATGTGCTGGTCGTAGAGCGTGTCGACCAGAAGGATGAAGCGTTTGGCCTCGTTGCGGTTGGCTTCTGCCATCACCGGCACGTGGTCGACGAAGATCGTCTTGTAGTGCGCTGTTATCGCCAGGTAGTCGCGCGCCGCCAGCGGCTTTTCGCACAGATCGGAGAAGGCAAAGCGGGCGCAGCCGTCGACAGCTGCGGGGACCGCTACCTTGCGGCCCTTGACGGTGACTGTTGCAGGCTCGGCGGGCGCGCCATGGGTGACCTTGGTCCAGGCCTTGTCCATGTCGCGGTCGGCCGTCTCGCCGAGGGGGCTGAGATAAACAGGCACGCGGTCGAGTTTTTCGAGCCGGTAGTCGGTGTCGGCGTCTAGGTTCAGCACATTGGCGTTCTGCTCGATCAGGCCGATGAAGGGCAGGAAGAGCTGGCGGTTGAGGCCATCGCGGTAGAGATCGACAGGGGCGACGTTGGAGGTCGCGACCAGGACCACGCCGCGGGCAAACAGCGCCGCAAACAGGCGCGACAGGATCATCGCATCGGCAATGTCTGTGACCGAGAATTCGTCGAAGCACAGAACCCAGGCGTCTTCGGCGAGTTCGGCCGCGACAGGGGGGATCGGGTCGTCGTCGCGAGAGGTGCCGTTCTTCCGCGCCGCCCGCTGTTTCTGGATGCGGTCGTGCACGTCGGCCATGAAGTCGTTGAAATGGACGCGGCGTTTGTGCTTGACCGGCACGAGCTCGAAAAACATGTCCATCAGCATGGTCTTGCCGCGGCCGACGCCGCCATAGACATAGAGCCCCTTCACCGGGACATGCTGGGGCTTGCGCTTGGCAAAGAGCCAGCCGAGCGCGCTCGACTTGCGCGCCAGCCTTTTGTCGGAAATTTCGTCGATCAGCCGGTCGAGGGCGGCGACAATCGCGAGTTGGGCAGGGTCGCGGCGGACACTGCCCAGTTCGACGAGGTGATCGTAGCGCTGCCTGACGGTCACATGGGTCTGCAGGCCGTCACGCAGGTGCATGGTTCACTCTGACTGCTACGAAGGCCGCGTCAGCGGTTCAGCGAAATCGGCAGGCCGTTCGAGGTCTGCCCGTCGAAGCGACCGGCGCCCGACGAATAGAGCTTGGCCAGCGGCGAGCCGCCTTCATCGTAGAGCGTCAGCTGCTTGCCGGCGACGTTCCACGACTTCACACCGTCGATGGGGGCCGGGCAGCGCAACGGGCCAGCGCGGAAGCCCTGGCCGAACTTGGTCTGCGGTGTCGCCACCTTGCAGCTCTGGCCCGAAACCGAAGCGCTCCACACGCCAGCGACGCTGGATGCGGTGAGGTCGGGCGCGTTGGCGGCAGCGGCACCGCCGTCAGCCGGAAGGGCTGCGACCTGCGTCTGCTGCTGGGGAGCTGCCGGGAACTGCGAGGCGCCGGGGGCAACCGGCGGCGGCAACTGGCCGCTGGTCACGGTGCCTGCCGGTGCAGCCGGCAGCGGGGCCGGCTGGGAATCCATCGACGAAAGGCGCGTACTGGTGCAGCCGGCGGCCGTCATCAACGCCACCAGCGATGCGGCCAGCAGGCCGGTTTTCGAAAAAGCCATTGCAGTCCCTCCGTGGGGCAGTTCTGGGGGCGCCCCCGCGCAATCGATAGCTCGCCTCTAAAGCGGCGAAGTTGGCAGAATTTCAACCGGATATGGTTAAAATAGGGTTTGCGTCGGAACTTGTTGCAAAATTGTCGCAGCGATGTGTTCGGCCGGCAAGACTGGTAATTCGACGATGTTTCCGCCATATAGGCGCCGAACAGCCAAGAGAATTCTGCGCCATGGCCAATGAGGCCCCTTTCGCCAAGATGAACGGGCTCGGCAACGACATCATCGTCGCCGACATGCGTGGTCGTGCGGACCGTGTTACGCCTGCTGCGGCGATTGCGCTGGCGGCCGATCCGGCGACCAAGTTCGACCAGATCATGGCGATCCACGATCCGCGCACGCCGGGTACCGTAAACTACATCGAGATCATCAATTCCGACGGCACCCACGCCCAGGCCTGCGGCAACGGCACGCGCTGCGTCGTGCAGGCGCTGGCTGCCGAGACCGGGCAGAAGGTGTTCACCTTCGAGACGGTCGCCGGCATTCTCAACGCCGAGGAGCATGAGGACGGTTCGATCTCGGTCGACATGGGCATTCCGCGCTTCGGCTGGCAGGACATTCCGCTGGCCGAGGAATTCCGCGACACGCGCGCCATCGAGCTGCAGATCGGGCCGATCGACGAGCCCGTGCTGCATTCGCCCTCGGTCGCTTCGATGGGCAATCCGCACGCCATCTTCTGGGTCGACAAGGACGTCTGGTCCTATGACCTCGACCGGTTCGGCCCCCTGCTCGAAAATCACCCGATTTTCCCTGAGCGCGCCAACATCTCGATCGCCCAGGTGACCTCGCGCGAGACGCTGAACCTGCGCACATGGGAACGTGGCGCCGGCCTGACGCTGGCCTGCGGCTCGGCCACCTGCGCTGCTGCTGTGTCGGCCGCGCGCACCGGACGCACCGGCCGCACTGTGACGGTGACCGTGCCGAGCGGCGGTACGCTCAGGATCGACTGGCGCGCCGACGACCATGTGGTCATGACCGGCCCGGCCGAGTGGGAGTTCTCCGGCAGCTTCGACCCGGCCACCGGCGCCTGGCGCCGCGACCAGCAGGACGTCGCCTGATGGCGGTCGACGTCGTTACCTTCGGCTGCCGCCTCAACACCTATGAGTCAGAGGTGATGAAGCGCGAGGCCAAGGCCGCGGGGCTTGAAGAGCTCAAGGGCGGCGCTGTGATCTTCAACACCTGCGCGGTGACGAGCGAGGCTGTGCGCCAGGCCAAGCAGTCGATCCGCAAGGCGCGGCGCGAAAATCCGGACGCACGCATCATTGTCACCGGCTGCGCGGCGCAGACCGATCCGGCGGCCTTTGCCGACATGGCCGAGGTGGATCTCGTGCTCGGCAACGAAGAGAAGCTCAAGGCGCACAACTACCGGGCGCTGCCTGATTTCGGCGTCAACGACTTCGAGAAGGCGCGGGTCAACGACATTTTCTCCGTGCGCGAGACGGCGGGCCACATGGTCGATGCCATCGAGGGCCGGGCGCGTGCCTTCGTGCAGGTCCAGAACGGCTGCGACCACCGCTGCACCTTCTGCATCATCCCCTATGGGCGCGGCAATTCGCGTTCGGTGCCGATGGGGGCGGTGGTCGAGCAGATCAAGCGCCTTGCCGGCAATGGTTATGCCGAGGTTGTGCTGTCGGGCGTCGACATGACCAGCTACGGCGCCGACCTGCCGGGCGCTCCGCGTCTCGGCAAGCTGGTCAAGACGATCCTGCGCCAGGTGCCCGATGTGCAGCGCCTGCGCCTCTCGTCCATCGATTCGATCGAGGCCGACGAGGACCTGCTTGAGGCCGTCGCAACTGAGATGCGCCTGATGCCGCATCTGCACCTGTCGCTGCAGTCGGGCGACGACATGATCCTCAAGCGCATGAAGCGCCGCCATCTGCGCGATCAGTCGATCCAGTTCTGCGCCGATGTTCGCAGACTGCGCCCCGACATCGTCTTTGGCGCCGACATCATCGCCGGCTTCCCGACCGAAACCGACGAGATGTTCGAGAATTCGATCCGTATCGTCGAGGAGTGCGGGCTGACCCATCTCCACGTCTTCCCGTTCAGTCCGCGCGAGGGCACGCCCGCCGCGCGCATGCCGCAGGTCCGCCGCGACATCGTCAAGCAGCGCGCCGCACGCCTGCGCGCCGCCGGCGACGTTGCATATACGCGTCATCTCGAAAGCCTCAAGGGTTCGCGCCAGAAGGTGCTGGTCGAGCGCGAAGGGCTCGGGCGCACGGAAGGCTTCACCCTCGTTGGGCTCGACCGGGGCACGGCAGGCGAAATTCTGGAAGTCGACATCGCCGGGCATGACGGCGAGCGGCTGACCGCGGCACCGGCCGCCGCGCGCGCGGCCTGACGAAAGCGACCGCATGGCATTCGGGTTCATCAAGAAAGTTTTCTCCTTCGGCAAGAAGGACGCTGTGCAGCAGCCGGCCGAGGACGAGATCCTGCCGCCGCTGAATTTTGAGGCGCTCGATGCGCTGAAGCCGGCGGAGGACGCGCTTGCCGCTGCGGAAACGCCAATGGCCGAGACGCAGGCCGCTCCGGTCGAGGAACCGAAGCCGGAGCTGGTTCCAGTCGTCGCGCCTGAACCGGCGGAGCTGCCGACGCCGGTCGAGCCTGCGCCGCAGCCCGTTCTGCCTGACGAGCCGCAGCCTGAGCCGGACGTGCCCGCCATCGAGCCCGAGAAGCCGTCCGAACAGCCCGTGCCTGCGCCGATACCGGTCGAGCCGGAGCCCGCGCCGGTCGAAGTTCCGGTTCCGCCGGTTGAGCCGTCCGAACCTGACCTGCCCGAGGAAGTTCCGGCGCAACCAGAGCCCCAGGCGCCCGAGCCAACGATGCGTGCTCCCGAGCCGGGGCCGGTCGTTGAAGCGGCCGCGCCGAGCACCGCCGAGGCGTCCCCCTCTGGTCCTTCGGGCCATCTCCCACGCAAGGGGGAGCCGACCGCCACTCCGGTCGCCGACGAAGTGTCGAAACCCGCGGAAACTGTTGCGGCACGCCCTGTCGAGGCGCCCGAGCCGGTCGTTGTAGCGCCTGAGCCTGCTCGGACAGCGGTCGAGGATGAGCAGCCGATTGCCGCGTTGCGCGAAACTGTTGCAAAGCCTGCGCCTGCGGAGCCGGAGCTGGCAGCGCCTGTGTCGGAGCTAAAGCCTGCCGCCGGCAAGGTCACCGTCCAGAAGAAAGTCGAGCAGAAGGCCGAAATCGCCGAAGCGGTCGCCGCGCCTGCGCCGCGCCAAAGCTGGTTCCAGCGCCTGCGCCAGGGGCTGTCGCGCTCGTCCAAGGAATTGTCGGGCAACATCGCCGGCATCTTCACCAAGCGAAAGCTCGATGAAGACACGCTGCAGGACCTGGAGGACGTGCTGATCCGCGCCGATCTCGGCGTCGAGACGGCCCTTCGCGTCACCGATGCGCTGGCGTCGAGCCGCTATGGCAAGGATGTTTCGGACCACGAGGTCCGCTCGATCATGGCAGTCGAGGTCGAGAAGGTGCTGAAGCCGGTGGCGCTGCCGCTGGAGCTCGACCTGTCGCACAAGCCGCATGTCATCCTGGTCGTCGGCGTCAACGGCACCGGCAAGACCACCACCATCGGCAAGCTCGCCGCCAAACTCACCGACGGCGGGCTGTCGGTCATGCTCGCCGCCGGCGACACCTTCCGTGCCGCTGCCATCGAACAGCTGAAGATCTGGGGCGAGCGCACCAAGTCGCCCGTCATCGCCACCAAGCTCGGCGCGGACGCCGCCGGCCTTGCCTATGACGCCTTCGAAAAGGCCAAGGAGGCCGGATCGGACGTGCTGATCATCGACACGGCCGGGCGCCTGCAGAACAAGGCTGAGCTGATGGCCGAGCTCGAGAAGATCGTTCGCGTGCTGGGCAAGCTCGATCCCGATGCGCCACATACGGTGCTGCAGACGGTCGACGCCACCACCGGCCAGAACGCGCTCAACCAGGTCGAGATCTTCCGCAATGTCGCAGGTGTGAACGGCCTGGTGATGACCAAGCTCGACGGCACGGCGCGCGGCGGTATTTTGGTCGCAATCGCCGCCAAACATAAGCTGCCGGTCTATTTCATCGGCGTCGGCGAACAGGTCGACGATCTCGAACCTTTCTCGGCAAGCGATTTCGCCAAGGCGATCGCCGGCGTTGCCTGATCGGGCAAGCCCAGCGACGCGGTAGCAAGGAAGCCAATGAACGCCCCTATTCTCGAACGCGACCCCGCCGACCCGCAACGCAAGAAGCAGGAGGTCAGCCCGATGCTCAAGCTGGTGCTCGAGCTCGGGCCGCTGGTGGTGTTCTTCTTCGCCAATGCGCGCGGCGAGTGGCTGGCGTCGCATTTTCCGACGCTTGCCGAGCTGGGCGGTCCGATTTTCATCGCCACCGGCCTGTTCATGGCAGCGACCGCGATCGCGCTTGCGGCTTCATGGATGCTGACCCGCTCGCTGCCGATCATGCCGATGATCTCGGGCGTGGTGGTATTCGTGTTCGGGGCGCTTACGCTCTATCTGCAGGACGACATTTTCATCAAGATGAAGCCAACCATCGTGAACACGCTGTTCGGCACGATCCTGCTCGGCGGCCTGTTCTTCGGCAAGTCGCTGCTCGGCTACGTCTTCGATTCTGCCTTCAAGCTGGATGCCGAGGGCTGGCGCAAGCTGACTTTCCGCTGGGGGCTGTTTTTCCTCTTCCTCGCCGTGGTCAACGAGGTGGTGTGGCGGTCATTCTCGACCGACACCTGGGTGGCGTTCAAGGTTTGGGGCATCATGCCGATCACGGTGCTGTTCACCTTCAGCCAGATGCCGCTTATCATGCGCCACTCGATCGAGGAACCGGCGCGCAAATAGCGCGCGAGCCAAGCGATCGTTTAACACCTCATTAAGGTGGCATGCGCCCAGTGCATTGCTGCATTGCAGCATCTTATTTTGCGGCGCAGCAGTTCCTATGTCATGTTCGGATCGATCAGGGAGGTCGGTTCAAGCCGCATTGGGCGGCAGACGAAAGGAACGCAAGATGTTGTTCGACAACCTTCTGACCCGCGCGCGCCAGAGCGCCGCCAAGCGCAAGCAGTACAAGCGTCTCGTTGCCGAGATCGACAGCTTCTCGGGCCGCGATCTGGCCGACATGCGCGCCGACCGCAGTGAGATGCTGTATCAGGCCTACAAGCACGTCTACGGCTAAGGCCGAGGCAAGAATGTCCGGCCGGCGTCTGACCGGCCGTTGCGACAAGGCGCAAGGGCACCCTAGGGGATGCCGCAAGCGCCTTTTCTGTTTCAGGCGTGCCGTCCGGCTCAGTGCGCCGGCTTTGTTGCCGTCACGCGTGCATGGGCCCGCTTTAGCCAATAACCGAAGATCGCCGCGGTGATGAAGGCGATCAACCCGTAGATCGCTGCCGGAATCGCCATGGTCGCGTTGTTCAGCAAAAGCGGGCTCAGCGCGATGGCAATCGCTAGCGTGCCGTTGTGGATGCCGATCTCCATGCCGATTGCCGTTGCCTGGCGCTTTTCGATGCCGGCGGCGCGCGGGACGAAGTAGCCGACGCCGAGGCTGACCAGGTTGAAGGCAAGTGCCGCTGTGCCGACGATCGGCCCCCAGATGTTCAGCGTCTCCCACTCCTGGATCAGCGCCACGGCAACCACGGCAAACAGGAACAGCATCGAGAAGATCTTGACCGGCCGTGCCATGCGCTCGGCAAAGGCAGGCCAGCGGCTGCGCAGCCACATACCGATCAGCACCGGGCCGAGCACGATGACGAACACCTGCACCACCTTGGCAAACTGCAGCGGGATCGCCTGCTCGCCCGACATGAAGTGCGCCAGCGACCAGTTGACGATCAGCGGCAGGGTGAGGATCGACAGCGCCGAATTGATCGCCGTCAGCGTGATGTTGAGCGCCACGTCGCCATCGGCCAGGTGGCTGTAGAGATTGGCCGAGGTGCCGCCCGGGCTTGCCGCCAGCAACATCATGCCGACCGCCAGTGCCGGTTCGAGGCCGAAGGCATAGACGATGCCCAGGCAGGCGAGCGGCAGGATGACGGTCTGGCAGAGAAGCGCGACGATCACCGCCTTGGGTTTTTGCAGGACGTTGCGAAAATCATCTGATGTCAGCGACAGGCCGAGGCCGAGCATGATGACACCGAGTGCCAGCGGCAGAAAGATGACGAGCGCGGAACTGTCTTGCATTGACGTCTCCCCCGACAGCCGCTTGCCGCGCCATGGCGGCGCGCCTCTCCCCTACGGCTGTATGAGAACGTAGTGCAAATCCTGGCGATTCGCACGTGTCGCAAAAATGCGGATGCTTCCGGCTATTGCTGCGCCGCGAGCGCCTTTTCGATGGCCGGCATCAGGGTCGTGGTGACAGCCTCGGGCGACAGCGGGCCGACATGCTTGAAGGCGACCTTGCCGTCCTTGCCGACGAGGAAGGTTTCCGGCACGCCATAGACGCCCCAGTCGATTGCCGTGCGGCCATTGGGATCGACGCCGATCGCCTTGTAGGGGCTGCCGAGATCGCCGAGGAAACGGCGGGCATTCTCCGGCTTGTCCTTGTAGTTCAGGCCGGCGATGGAAAAGCGCTGGTCCTTGGACAGTTCAAGCAGAACAGGGTGCTCCTCCCGGCAGGGCGCGCACCACGACGCCCAGACATTGACCAGCGTTACCTTGCCGGTGAAGTCGGCGGAGTTCAGCCCGGGCACCTGCATGCCCTCGAGCGGAGGCAGTTCGGTCTTCGGCGCCATCTGACCGATCAACGCCGACGGCACGACCGAGAGGTCGCGGCCGGAGAGCAGCTGCATCAGGAAGACGCCTGCCAGCAGCAGAAAGATCAGCAGCGGCAGCAGCACGAAGATCCTGCGTGGCCGTGCCGGTTTCTGGCTTTCGATGCTCATGCCTTGGCCCCGCTCTTGTCGGACCGGCGGCGGTGGCCGGCGGCCTCCAGCTCGGCCATCTCGCGCTTGCGGGCACGCTGGTCGGCGAGTATCCACAGGACCAGGCCGGCAATCGCCACTGATGAAACCGCATAGGCGGCGGTGACATAGAGGGCGTGGACGCTCATCGGGCTGTCATCCCAGGGCAAATCTTGATCATGTCGATGTTTCCGACCATGCGCCTCGTTTAGCCGGGGCAGGGCGTGGGTGCAATCGGACGCCGCGCCGCAGCAAGCCAATTGAAGCGAACGTGATCAGTCGGTGCCCGAGCGCAGCGCCACCGCCGCCGCGAATGGCCCGATGACGGCAAGGAACATGGTCAGCGCACAGAGGATGAGGAACGGCGGCGTAAACGGGTCGGGATCGTTGACCGCGCCATAGGCTGCCGTAACGCCGAAGATCAGCACCGGGATGACCAGCGGCAGGATCAGCACCGAGATCAGCAGCCCCCCGCGCGGCAAGACGACGGTGACGGCGGCCCCTGTCGCGCCGATGAAGACGATGGCCGGCGTGCCGACAAGCAGGGTAAGTGCGGCAGCACCGATGCCCACCGGCTCCATGTTCATGAACAGGCCGAGCAGGGGCGCGGCGATGACCAGCGGCAATACGCTCGCCGTCCAGTGCGCCAGGCATTTGACGAACACGGTGAGTGCCAGCATGTGGCGGTCGGCATTGAGCACCAGCAGATCAAGCGAGCCATCCTCGCGGTCGGCCTGGAACAGGCGGTCGAGGCCGAGCAGGCTGGCAAGCAGGGCGCCGATCCAAAGGATCGCCGGGCCAATGCGAGCGAGCAGGTTGAGGTCGGGGCCGACGCCGAAGGGGATGGTGACGACGACGGCGAGAAAGAACAGCACACCCGTCAGCGCCCCACCGCCGGCGCGGACGCCCATTCGGAGATCGCGGAGGTAGAGGGCTAGCATGGGGGAGCTCCGGCGATCTGCGCGGAGAGAGGAGTGCGAAGAAGCGCTAAGCCCTCAGACATGCACCCGCCCCATCTCCAGGGTCTTCACGCCCTCCAGCCCGAGCGGCAAATGCGTCGCGGCGACGACGATCCCGCCAGCCGCGCAATGATCCCGCATCAACCCTGCGAAACGCGCGTCCGAGGCCTTGTCCAACCCTGCCGTGGGCTCGTCGAGCAGCCAGACCGGGCGGTGGCTGATGAGCAGCTTGGCGATTGCGGCGCGGCGCTTCTGGCCGGTGGAGAGATAGCCGAAGGGCAGGTGGCCGAGGTCGTCGAGGCCGACATGCTCCAGCGCCTGGCCAATGCCGAGCTGTCCGTTGCCGGCAAAGCTTTGCCAGAACTCCAGGTTCTCGTTCACGGTCAGCGCCGCCTTCATTGCGTTCTGGTGGCCGAGATAATGGCAGGCCGCGGCAACCGTGGAAAAATCCTCGCCGCCGCCCTCCACGGTGATTCGCCCCGAAGCATGCGGCAGGAGCCCGGCGATCACGCGCAGCAAGGTCGACTTGCCCGAACCGTTGGGGCCGGTGACGACAAGCGCCTCGCCATCGGCGAGCGCAAAGCCGATATCGGCAAAAACCGCCTCGCCGCCGCGTTCACCGCTGAGATTTTCGGCGATAAGCCGCATACTTCCCCCGTCGCCGAGACTATTTCGCTGTCGCTTCGCGTCGCAGCAAAATAGGCGAATCTCCGTCTAGAACTATTCTAGGAAATTCTCTATATGCCACTCGACCATGCCAGCGGTCGGCATGGAAACAGAATTTGCGCCGAACCAGCGCACGCGCCGCCTTGAACGGCTCGGGTTGCTTGGGACCGGACAGCGGAAATGGCCGTACCCGCACCTTTGCGCGTGATTGCATGCCCATCGGAGTCCGTTCCCTTTCAGGCTGAACAGACAAGGATGGATGCTCGTGTCCAAATCTCTAGATAGTTTCAATTGCCGTCGCACGCTGACCGCAGGCGGCGCGGATTACGTTTATTACAGCCTCATCGAGGCTGAGAAGAACGGCCTTACCGGCGTTTCGCAGCTGCCCTATTCGATGAAGGTGCTGCTCGAGAACCTGCTGCGCAACGAAGACGGTCGCACCGTCACCAAGGAAGCCATCCAGGCCGTTGCCGGCTGGCTGGTCGACAAGGGCACCGCCGGCGTCGAGATCGCCTACCGCCCGGCCCGCGTGCTGATGCAGGACTTCACCGGCGTTCCGGCCGTGGTCGACCTCGCCGCCATGCGTGACGGCATCAAGACCCTCGGTGGCGACCCCGAGAAGATCAATCCGCTGGTTCCTGTCGACCTCGTCATCGACCACTCGGTCATCGTCGACGAATTCGGCACCCCGCTGGCCTTTGCCCGCAACGTCGAGCTCGAATACGAGCGCAATGAAGAGCGCTACAAGTTCCTGAAGTGGGGCCAGCAGGCGTTCCGCAACTTCCGCGTCGTGCCGCCCGGCACCGGCATCTGCCACCAGGTCAACCTCGAATACCTCGCCCAGACCGTCTGGACGAACACCGAGGATGGCGAAACGACCGCCTATCCCGACACCTGCGTCGGCACCGACTCGCACACCACCATGATCAACGGCCTGGGCGTGCTGGGCTGGGGCGTGGGCGGCATCGAGGCCGAGGCCGCGATGCTCGGCCAGCCCGTCTCCATGCTGCTGCCCGAGGTCATCGGCTTCCGCCTGACCGGCAAGCTCAAGGAAGGCGTCACCGCCACCGATCTGGTGCTGACCGTCACCCAGATGCTGCGCAAGAAGGGCGTCGTCGGCAAGTTCGTCGAGTTCTTCGGCCCCGGCCTCAGCAACATGACGCTGGCCGACCGCGCCACCATCGGCAACATGGCGCCTGAGTATGGAGCGACCTGCGGCTTCTTCCCGGTTGATGCCGAGACCATCCGCTACCTCAACATGTCGGGCCGCGCCGAAAACCGCATCGCACTCGTCGAGGAATATTCCAAGGCGCAGGGCATGTGGCGCGACGCCTCTTCGGCCGATCCTGTCTTCACCGACCTGCTCGAACTCGACATGGCGTCAGTCGTTCCCTCGATGGCCGGCCCGAAGCGTCCCGAAGGCCGCATCCCGCTCGACGGCATTGCCTCGGGTTTCGCGAGCGCACTGGAAGCCGAGTACAAGAAGACCGTCGACACTGCCAAGCGCTACGCCGTCGAGGGCGAAAACTTCGACCTCGGCCATGGCGACGTGGTGATCGCGGCGATCACGTCCTGCACCAACACCTCGAACCCGAGCGTGCTCATCGGTGCAGGCCTGCTCGCCCGCAACGCCAACCGCGTCGGCCTGAAGCAGAAGCCGTGGGTCAAGACCTCGCTGGCGCCCGGCTCGCAGGTCGTTGCCGAGTATCTCGAGAAGGCCGGCCTTCAGAAGGAGCTCGACCAGATCGGCTTCAACCTCGTCGGTTTCGGCTGCACGACCTGCATCGGCAACTCCGGCCCGCTGCCGGCGCCGATCTCCAAGACCATCAACGACAAGGGCCTGATCGGTGCGGCCGTGCTCTCGGGCAACCGCAACTTCGAAGGCCGCGTGTCGCCCGACGTGCAGGCCAACTACCTGGCCTCGCCGCCGCTGGTGGTCGCCTATGCGCTTGCCGGTTCGGTGACCAAGGACCTTACGACCGAGCCGCTGGGCGAGGATCGCGACGGCAACCCGGTCTTCCTGAGGGACATCTGGCCGACCAGCGCCGAGATCGACCAGTTCATCGCCGAAAACGTCACCCGCGAGCTGTTCGCCCGCAAATATGCAGACGTCTTCAAGGGCGACGAGAACTGGCAGAACGTCAAGGCGCCTGAAGGCCAGACCTACGCATGGGACGACAAGTCGACCTATGTGCAGAACCCGCCTTACTTCGTCGGCATGGGTTCGAAGCCGGGCCAGATCGGCAAGATCGAGGGCGCGCGCGTGCTCGGCCTGTTCGGCGACAAGATCACCACCGATCACATCTCGCCGGCCGGTTCGATCAAGGCGGCGTCGCCTGCCGGCAAGTACCTGACCGACAACGGCGTCGGTGTTGCCGACTTCAACCAGTACGGCACGCGTCGTGGCAACCACGAGGTGATGATGCGCGGCACGTTCGCCAACATCCGCATCCGCAACCACATGCTGGGCGAGAACGGTCGCGAGGGTGGCTACACCTTCCACTATCCGTCGAAGGAAGAAATGCCGATCTACGATGCTGCCATGCAGTACCGCAGCGAAGGCGTGCCGCTGGTGATCTTCGCCGGCGTCGAGTACGGCAACGGCTCGTCGCGCGACTGGGCTGCCAAGGGCACCAACCTGTTGGGCGTGCGCGCGGTCATCGCTCAGTCCTTCGAGCGCATCCATCGCTCGAACCTTGTCGGCATGGGCGTGATCCCCTTCACCTTCGAAGAGGGCACGACCTGGAAGACGCTCGGCCTGAAGGGCGACGAGCAGGTGACGATCGACGGCCTCGAGACGATCAAGCCACGCCAGAAGATGGTCGCCAAGATCACCTTCGCCGATGGTTCGACGAAGGATGTGCCGATCCTCTGCCGCATCGATACGCTCGATGAGCTCGACTACTTCAAGAACGGCGGCATCCTGCAGTACGTTCTGCGCGACCTCGCCGCGTAAGCGGCACTCGCGATTCATGTGAAACAGCCGCCGGAGCTTGCGCCCCGGCGGCTTTTTTTGTCCAGGGCAAGCTGACCGCCGTTGCCGGTGCGCGCTTGCCTTGCGGCCCGTGCCTTCCTACAGACGATGAAGCGCAACTACGGGCAGGCGGGCAAGATGTCGCTGATTTCTGTCGCCATTCTCTTTCTTGCCGGCTTGCTGTCCGGCATCGTCAACGCCATCGCCGGTGGCGGCACCTTCCTCACCTTCGGTGCCATGACCATGCTTGGCATCCCGCCGATTTCCGCCAATGCCACCTCGTCGATTGCCCAGTTCCCCGGCTACATCACCTCGACCTGGGCCTATATCGACGACATCAGGCTGATGTGGCGCGGCGCCATCGCTTTCGCCGTCATCTCGGCAGTGGGCGCGCTGGCTGGCGCGCTGATCCTGCTCTCGCTCGACAATGTCGCCTTCGGAGCGTTGGTGCCATGGCTGTTGCTTGCGGCAACCGCCCTCTTCGCCGCCGGGCCCTGGCTGCGCCCGTCGAAGCTCGCCGAGCGTCCCGAAGGCGCGCCGGCATCGCTTGCCGGGCGCATTGTCCAGTTCTTCACCTCGATCTATGGCGGCTTCTTTGGCGCTGGTATGGGCGTGATGATGCTGGCAACCCTGGGCCTCACCGAGGGCGGCGACTACCACCGGCTCAACGCGCTGAAGAACATGCTGTCCATCGTCATCGCTGCGGTCGCCATCGTCATCTTCGCCTCGGGCGGGGTTGTGGCCTGGACGGCAGCGGCGGCCATGGTGCCCGGCGTGGCGCTAGGTGGCTATGCCGGCGTCTGGGTCGCGCGCCGCGTGCCACAGGTTTTCGTCCGCGCTTTCGTTGTCGCGGTCGGGCTGTTCCTGGCTTTTCATTATTTCATGAAGGGCTGAAGCGCCGCCGCTTCTTCCTTCTCCCAGTTCACGGAAGAAGGTGCCGGCAGGCAGATTCGGACTGAGCGCCTAGCGCTTCTTCTCCACCCGTCCAGCCCAGAGGTCCGGGCGTCGTGCTTGCGTCAGCTTCTCCGCCTCGGAGCGCCGCCATTTGGCGATCTTGCCGTGATTGCCCGAAGTCAGGACCTCGGGGATCGCATGTCCTTCGAACTCCTGCGGCCTTGTGTAGTGCGGGTGCTCCAGGAGACCGCCTTCGAAGCTTTCTTCCTCACCTGATACTTCGTTGCCCATTACGCCGGGCAGGAGCCGCACAACCGCGTCGAGCAGCACAAGCGCCGCCGGCTCGCCGCCGGAGAGGATGAAATCGCCAATCGAGATTTCTTCAAGCTCGCGCGCGTCGATGACGCGCTGATCGACGCCTTCGAAGCGGCCGCACAGGATCACCGCGCCGGGCCCGGCGGCCAGCTCGCGCACGCGCTCCTGGGTCAGCGGCTTGCCGCGTGGGCTCATCAGGATACGCGGGCGCTGATCGCCGTCCGGCGAGGCATGGTCGATAGCCCTAGCGATGATGTCGGCGCGCATCACCATGCCGGCGCCTCCGCCGGCGGGGCTGTCGTCCACGGTCCGGTGTTTGTCTGTGGCGAAGTCGCGGATCTGAACTGCCTCCAGCGCCCAGTCACCGCGCTCCATTGCACGGCCGGCCAGCGACACCCCCAACGCCCCCGGAAACATCTCCGGATAGAGCGTGAGCACCGTTGCGCGAAACATCAGCGATTGCCCCCCGCATCCCTTGGACCGCGCGGGCGAGGTCGGGTGTCGAACTCGCCCTCTTCAGGCGGGGGGCCGAGCTCGTCGTCTTCGCTCTCTACCAGCCCGGCCGCGGCTGTGTCGATGCCGACAAAGCCACCCTTGATGTCGACCACGGGAACGGCCGCCTCGGTGAACGGAATCAGCACGCCCTTGCGGCCCTGATACTGGATGTCGAGGATGTCGCCGCCGCCGAAATTCTGCACGGCGATCACTTTGCCGACCTTGGCTCCGGTCTCGTCGCGCACCTCAAGCCCCATCAGGTCGGTGTGGTAGAACTCGCCGTCGTCGGCATCGTCTGGCAGCGCCGAACGGTCGATGAACAGCTCGAGATTGGTCAGCGCTTCCGCCGCATTGCGGTCGTTGACGCCCTTGAAGCGCACCACCACCACTTCGTTGGCCGGGCGGATCGAAGCGATTTCCAGGCTGCGGCCGTCCTTGGTGTAAAGCAGCCCGTAATCGGCCAGCGCCAGTGGATCGCCGGTGAAGGTCTTCACCCTGAGTTCGCCCTTGATGCCGTGGGCGGCGCCGATCACGGCCATCTGTACTGGATTTTCGAGCTTGGCCATGGCCGCTTCACCGCTTGCTAACTTGGTCTGGTTCACACTGACTTATTCAATCGGACCCCCGCTGCCAATGCAGGAATTCCTCGTCGTCGCAAAACCCGACCTGCAGGCGGCTCGCCAGCGCTGGCTGAAGGGGCTTGCCGGCGAGCGCCGGTTGTCGGCGTTGACCGTCGATGCCTATGAGCGCGACACGCGCCAGTTCCTGCAATTTCTGACCGGGCACAACAGCGGCCCTCCAGGCATTTCAGATATCAGCGACCTGCGCCCGGCTGACCTGCGCGGCTTTCTTGCCGCTCGCCGAAGCGACGGCGCCGGCGCGCGCACGCTTGGCCGCGGCCTTGCAGGAGTGCGCTCGCTTTTACGCTTTCTGGAGCGAGAAGGGCTGGTCAACGCCGCCGGCTCCGCTGCATTGCGCGCGCCAAAACAGCCGAAATCGCTGCCCAAACCTCTGACCGCGGTCGATGCCAAGCGGGTCGTCTCGGCAGGCGAACAATTGGCCGAGGAGCCGTGGATTGCCGCCCGCAACGCGGCCGTGTTGACGCTGCTCTATGGCTCGGGCCTGCGTATTTCCGAGGCGCTCGGGCTTTCCGGCGCCGAGCTTGTCTCGCCTTCCGACACGGTGCTGCGCATCTCGGGCAAGGGCGGCAAGACCCGGCTGGTGCCTGTCCTGCCGGTGGCGCTTGCGGCCGTTGCCGAATACCGCAAGCTTTGCCCCTATCACCTAAGCGCTGAAGCTGCATTGTTCCGCGGCGCTCGCGGCGGGCAGCTCGATCCTGCCATCATCCAGCGCGAGATGCGCAAGCTGCGCTCGGCGCTCAACCTGCCGGATACGGCGACGCCACACGCGCTGCGCCATTCCTTCGCCACCCATCTGCTCGGCCGTGGCGGCGATCTCAGGACCATCCAGGAGCTGCTCGGCCATGCCAGCCTTTCGACCACCCAGGTCTATACCGGCGTCGACACGGCAAGGCTGCTTGAGATCTACGATGCGGCCCACCCGCGCGCCTGACCGAGTTCGAGCCGGACAATTGTCACCACGGCATTAACCGTTTTGCCGCTTTTGACGGCTACACAGGCACAATGAAACGCTTCGTCGCCATCGCCGACCGTGCCTCGCTGCCTGCGCTGAAGCTGCTCGCAGCTGTCAACGTGCTGTTCTTCATCCTGTTCTTCGCCATTGCCTTTCTGGTATCGGGCAAGGCCCATGCCGAGGCACCTGCCTGCAAGGGCAAGGACATGCTGGCCGAGCTTCAGACGAGCGATCCGGCGCTGCTCGCAAAGATCGAAGCGGAGGCCAGGGCGACCATCAACGGCGAAGGACTTTTGTGGAAGCTGGAGAAGCCGGGCCAGAAGCCGTCCTGGCTCTATGGTACCATGCATGTGACCGATCCGCGCGTGACCGAGCTGGAGCCGGCGGCACAGACAGCCTTCGACGCCGCGCACACGCTGGTCATCGAGACGACCGACGTGCTCGACCAGCAGGCCATGCTCGCCTCGCTGATGAAGCAGCCCGAACTGATGATGTTCACCGACAACACAACGCTGACGTCGCTGATGACGCCTGATGAGGTGGCGACGGTGAACGCGGCGCTTGAGGCACGCGGCATCCCACCCGGTAGCGTCACCAAGATGAAGCCATGGATGCTCTCGGCGATGGTGGCACTGCCCGCCTGCGAACTCAGTCGCAAGGCCGCCGGCGCGCCTGTACTCGACATCCTGCTTGCCCAGAAGGCCAAGGCCGCCGGCAAGGACGTCAAGGGCCTGGAAAGCGCTGCCGACCAACTGTCGGCCGTGGCCTCGCTGCCGATCGAGTTCCACATCAAGGGTCTGGTCGAGACGCTCAAGCTCGGCGACCGCATGGACGATGTCATCGAAACGATGGTCGTGCTCTACCAGCGCGGTGACATCGGCATGTTCTGGCCGTTGTTCCGCAACGCTCTGCCGTCGGGCGGCAAGGATGATGAGTCCGGCTATGCCGCCTTCGAGGAAGCAATGGTCACCAGCCGCAACAAGACCATGGTCGAGCGCGCCGGGCCGCTGGTCGGCGCTGGCGATGCCTTCATGGCGGTCGGTGCGCTGCATCTGCCCGGCCCAGACGGCCTGGTCGACCTGTTCCGCAAGGCCGGTTACACGGTTACGGTCGCCGACCGCTGATCTAGCCTTTCGCCACCTGCGCCAGCATCGCCGGCACGATGATGTTGTGGAACGGCATGACGATGGCGAGATAGACGCGCCCGAACAGATTGTGCGGTCTGACCAGCGTCGAGGCGCTGATTTCCTGTCGGCCTTCGCCGAGTTCCTTGATCTCGACCAGAATCCGGAAATCGAGATGGCTGTCATCCAGCCCGAGAACCATGCGCGACTGCGATTGGCTCAGCACCGGAAACATTCCTTTGCGCCCGAGCTGCGGCGACAGCTCCGCCTCGCGCGTCTTCAGCCCGAACGGCCAGACCAGCAGGTTGCGCAGCGCCATCAGCGCCCTGATCCAGGCTGGCCGTTTGCCAAATGCACGCCCGGCTGCGGTATCCGCATCTAGAGATTGTCCTGATACCACGATGACAAAACGGTCGGCGAAGCTGGCGCCGGGCAGGACGTCTGTGGAGGTCGGGCTCGGCACGGCAGGCATGTCGTCTATCCCCGATTGCTGGACTGGTTGCAGCCTAATCCTGTTCCTGGGGCTTGGCGGCGTGGCGAAACGCCGCCTGGGCAGGTTCACTTCCAAATTTTCACAGCAATGTGAAACCGAACGCCATTTCGCGCGTTGATTGCGATGTTCACGCAATGATTGCGGAGCGCATCTGAGGGAGATCTCAATGGTGAACAATCCAGACTCGGGCCCCGGCCAGTCCAGTAGGGGCAGCACATGGCTGATCGCCGTCATCATCGTGTTGCTCGCTGCAGTGGCCTACTACGTCTTCGCGCCGCGGCACGCGGCAACGCCCCCGGCCGCCGAGCCCCCAGCCAGCAGCGCACCTGCGCCCAAGCCGGCTGAACCGGCACCGTCGACCTCGGCGCCGGCACCTGCTCCGGCTGCGCCCGCACCAGCACCGGCAACCCCGGCCCCAGCCACGCCGGCTCCGTCTGGCGGCACCACCACGACGCCTGCACCTTCGGGTGGCGCCATGGCTCCGGCTCCCGCCCCGGCAGCACCCGCAAACTGAGCTTACCCTCAAATACAAACGGCCCGCTCATCGAGCGGGCCGTTCCTGTTTCAGGCGCGTGGCGCAATCTTACATATGTCCAGACTTACATGTGAATCGGCTTGAAGAAGGTGGCCAGGGCCGCCTCCTTGACCGCTTCCGACATGGTCGGGTGGGCATGGCAGGTGCGGCCGAGGTCTTCGGACGAGCCGCCGAATTCCATCAGCACCGCCGCCTCGTGGATCATCTCGCCGGCACCGAAGCCGACGATGTGCACGCCCAGCACCTTGTCGCTGTCCTTGTCGGCCAGCACCTTCACGAAGCCATCGGTGTGCAGCATGGCCCGCGCCCGGCCGTTGGCGGTGAACGGGAATTTTCCGACCTTGTAGGCGACGCCGGCTTTCTTGAGCTCTTCCTCGGTCTTGCCGACCGAAGCAACCTCGGGGCTGGTATAGACCACGCCCGGGATGACGTCGTAGTTCACGTGGCCGGCCTGGCCGGCGATGATCTCGGCGACCGCGACGCCCTCGTCCTCGGCCTTGTGCGCCAGCATCGGGCCGACAACGACGTCGCCGATGGCATAGATGCCGGCAACATTGGTGCGCAGGTGACCGTCGGTCTTGACCCGGCCGCGCTCGTCCATCTCGACGCCGGCTTCCTTGAGGCCGAGGCCGTCGGTGTAGGGCTTGCGGCCGGTGGCGACCAGCACGACGTCTGCCTCAATGGTTTCCGCCGCGCCGCCCTTCACCGGCTCGAAGGTCACTGTCGCGCCCTTCTTGGCCTTGGCGGCACCAGTCACCTTGGAGCCGAGCTTGAACTCGAAGCCCTGCTTGGCCAGCATGCGCTGGAACTGCTTAGCGACGTCGCCGTCCATGCCGCCCAAGATGGTGTCGAGATACTCAACCACGGTCACCTTGGCGCCGAGGCGGGCCCATACCGAGCCGAGCTCGAGGCCGATGACGCCGCCGCCTACCACCACCAGGTGCCCGGGCACCTTTTCCAGCGACAGCGCGCCGGTCGAGGACACGATCACCTTCTCGTCAAAGGCGACATCGACGCCGGGAATGCCGGCGACGTCGGAACCAGTGGCGATGACGATGTTTTTGGTCTCGAGTTCCTGGGTCTTGCCATCAGCGCCGGTGACGCCGACCTTGCCGGCGCCCAACACCTTGCCTGTGCCCTGGAAGCTGTCGATCTTGTTCTTCTTGAACAGGAACGACACGCCGTTGACGTTGGAGGCGACGGTGGCGTCCTTGTGCGCCATCATCTTGGTCAGGTTCACCTTGGGCGCGCCGATCTCGATGCCGAGCGTGTCGAACGAATGCTGTGCCTCGGCCAGCATCTCCGACGCGTGCAGAAGCGCCTTGGAGGGAATGCAGCCGATGTTCAGGCAGGTGCCGCCGAGGGTCGCGTTCTTCTCGACCACGGCGACCTTCAAGCCGAGCTGCGCTGCCTTGATAGCGCACACATAGCCGCCTGGGCCCGATCCGATCACGACGACGTCATATGCCATTTTCTTGTCCTTCTCCTGGGGGCGGTCAGCGGCCGCCGCTCACGTTCAAAATCGAGCCCGTCGTATATGAGGCTGCATCCGACAAAAGCCAAATGACAGCCTGGGCAACTTCTTCTGCCTTGCCTTCGCGTTTCATCGGAACGAGGCCGCGAATGGCGGCGATCCGGTCCGGCTGTCCGCCCGAGGCATGGATTTCGGTATCGATGATGCCGGGGCGCACCGCATTGACGCGCACGCCCTCGGTGGCGACCTCCTTGGCCAGCCCGATGGTGAAAGTGTCGATGGCACCCTTGGAGGCGGCATAGTCGACATATTCGCCGGGCGAGCCGAGCGAGGCCGCAGCCGATGAGATGTTGACGATCGAGCCGCCCGCGCCGCCATGCTGGCTCGACATGCGCTTCACCGCCTCACGGGCGCACAGGATCGAGCCGACAACGTTGATGCGCATCATGCGCTCGAGCCTTTCGGCGCTCATCTCGTCGACGCGCGCCTTCATGTCGACCACGCCGGCATTGTTGACGAAGGCATCCAGCCTGCCGAAGGTCTTGTCCACCTTGGCGAACATGGCGAGTACGTCGGCTTCGTTGCCGACATCGCCCTTGATGGCGATGGCCTCGCCGCCTGATGCCTCCAGCTCGGCCACCAGGGTCTGCGCTGCAGCCGCGTTGGAGGCATAATTGAGGGCCACGCGATAGCCGGCAGCAACAGCCAGCCTGCAGATGGCAGCACCTATGCCGCGGCTGCCGCCCGTGACCAGCAGGACTTTGCCAGCAGTGCTCATTCCTGGCACCCGGCTATCTCGAACACGTCCCACGGCACTTTCGAGAACCCGTCGGGCCCATAGGCCGCCGACATGCGCAGCGAATGGCCGAGATCCGAGAAGATCAGCCTTTTCGGCGCCGGAGCCCCGATGCGCTCGCGCGGCAACAGTCCGACATTACCCTCGGCGTCGACGCTGTAGATGACGCCCTGCCACACCGTGCAGGCGTCCAGTTCCTCGCCGGTCACGTCGCCTTCGGGGCAACGGTGCATCAGCATGCCGTTCGGCCGCGCCACCCCGTCCGACCACATCACCACGCCATCGAGCACGGTGTCGTTGTCGAGCACCATCTTGAAGCTGTTGGTGACGGTGGCCGATTGCAGCGTCGGCCGAAAATCGATCGATGCCGCCTTGTCACGGTCTTCATAGACGGCGAGCTCGATCGGGCATGCGGCATTGGCCGTCGTCGCCGACAGCATCGCCACAGCCGAGATGAGCGCTGCAATACGCATCAGCCGGCCTGCACGGTGGCGAGCTTCACGCCAAGCCCGATGAAGATCATGCCGGTTGCCTTGTTGAACCAGCGGCCCCAGGAAACGAAACGCTCGCGCACCGAAGCCATGGTGAAGAACATCGACACGCCGACGAACCAGGCAATCAACACCACGGCCATCAGCAGGCCATAGACGCCCTTCACCGCTGCAGGGGTCTCGTGACTGACCATGGCCGTGAACAAGGGCACGAAGAACAGCACCGCCTTGGGGTTCAGCGCGTTGGTCACGAAGCCCATCAGGAAGCAGCGCATTGCCGAAACGGTTTTGACGTCATCACTGCCTTGCGGCATGTCGACGGCAGCGAGTTCCATCGGCCCGGCGCGCAGCGCCTTGATGCCGAGATAGACGAGATAGGCGGCGCCCGCCCATTTCAGCATGGAAAACAACAGCAGCGACTTCGACACGATCAGCCCGATGCCGAGGATGGTGTAGCTGACGTGGAACAGCAGCGATGTGCCAATGCCGAAGCTGGTGATGATTGCCGCGCGCCGGCCATGCACCACGCTCTGGCGCACGACCATGACGAAGTCGGCGCCGGGCACCACCAAAAGCACCGAGAACACGGCCAGCAGGCCGGCAAATTCGAATGCGTATTGGGTCACTGCTTCACCCCGTCCGTATTGGCGGCCAGCAGGGCGTTGCCCAGGGGCGCGTTGAACGCCCAGACATGGCCGAACGGATCCTGGATTTTGGCGTAGCGAGCGCCCCAGAACATGTCGTCGGGCTGCATGATAACCTTGGCGCCGGCAGCGACAGCGCGCTCGACCGCGGCATCGACTTCGCCTGCTAGTTTCAGGTTGATGTTGACGGTCATGCCGGCACCGCCCCTGGTCAGCGGCGACAGGACGTCTGCGCCGAATTCGGGAAACTCGTCGTGCAGCATCACTTCGCTGCCGAACATGGCGAGGTTGGCATGCAGCACGCGCATGCCGTCGTCGGCCAGCTGCTCGAAGGTCTCGACCGCGTCGAACGCCCTCTCATAGAAGGCGATCGCGGCCTTGCCGCCCTTGACGCAGAGATGCACCTGGATCGGGGGAATGTCGGGTTCGAAGGCCATATACGGTTCCTGTTGGCGCTAGGAATTTGAGCACAGGGCAAAAGCACGCTCCTGCCCATGTGCACAAGTGCCAGCACCGCTTTGCGCCGCAGCCACGTCGTTCCCCGTCCCGGTCTCAGCTCATCAGCCGGATCAGCATCATCACCAGCCCGACGATCGAGGCGAGCCAGACGACCGTGCGCAGAACTGGCACGCCCGCGGCGTATAGGACGACGTAGACCACGCGCGCTACGATCCACAGCATCGCACCCGTTGCCGCGATGCCGCCGGTCTTGCCGGTCAGCGCCAGTGCCAGCACCAGGGCGATGAAGGCCGGATAGGTTTCGAGCAGGTTGTGCAGCGCGCGCAGCAGCCTTCCGGCGACAACGCTTTTCGAGACGCGATTTTCGTCGCGGGCACTGAACAGATATTTCGGGCCGAGATCGCCGGTGGCAGAGGCCTGGGCGATCACCTGTGCAAGCAACAGTGCCGTGCTCCAGCCAAGCACCCAGATTTCAGTCGATGCTGCAACAGCTTCCATATGCGTTGTCCCCTCGAAGCGAGGCGATTGGCGCCTCGCCATGATCAGTTACAAGCGAAAGTCGTTTATCGGCCGGTCATTTCGACCGGCCACGAAGAATAATCTTCCCTGTGCAGCAGCCGCAACTCAGAGATCGAGAACCAGGCGCTCCGGATCTTCCAGGCTGTCCTTGACGCGGACCAGGAAGGTCACGGCTTCCTTGCCGTCGACGATGCGGTGATCGTAGGACAGCGCGAGATACATCATCGGGCGGATGACGATCTGGCCACCGACCACGACCGGACGATCCTGGATCTTGTGCATGCCGAGGATGCCCGACTGCGGCGCGTTCAGGATCGGGGTCGACATCAGCGAGCCGTAGACGCCGCCGTTCGAGATGGTGAAGGTGCCGCCCTGCATGTCGGCGACCGACAGTTTGCCGTCGCGCGCGGCGAGGCCGAGGCGACCGATTTCCTTCTCGATCTCGGCGATCGACATCTGGTCGGCATCGCGCACGACAGGAACCACCAGGCCCTTTTCGGTGCCGACGGCAACGCCGACATGGGCGAAGTTCTTGTAGATGATGTCGGTGCCGTCGATCTCGGCGTTGACGGCCGGGATTTCCTTCAGCGCGTGCGTCACGGCTTTGGTGAAGAAGCCCATGAAGCCGAGCTTCACGCCGTGCTTCTTCTCGAAGATGTCCTTGTACTTCGAACGCAGCGACATCACCGCGCTCATGTCGACCTCGTTGAAGGTGGTCAGCATGGCGGCCGTCGACTGCGCCTCCTTGAGGCGGCGGGCGATCGTCTGGCGCAGCTTGGTCATGCGCACGCGCTCTTCGCGCGGGGCATCTTCAGTGCTCGACGGGGCGCGTGCAACGACAGGGGCGGCAACCGGAGCTGCGGCAGGCGCCGAAACGCCCTTGGCGATGGCTTCGAGCACGTCGCCCTTGAGCACCTGGCCACGCTTGCCCGAACCGGCGACCTGGTCGACCGACAGGTTGGTCTCGGCGAGCAGCTTGGCTGCGGCCGGTGCCGGCGGCATCTTGCGCTCTTCGATGGGGGGAGCGCCGGCGACCGATGCGGTCTGGGCGATGGCTTCCTTGACGGTCGAGGGAGCATTCGGTGCGGAGGCCTGGGCGACTGCGGCGGGCTTCGGAGCGGCCACAGCACCGTCGGCAGCGCCGATGGTGCCGAGCAGCGCGCCGACGCCGACGGTCTCGCCTTCCTTGACGGCCAGTTCGACCAGAACGCCGGCGGAAGGCGCCGGCACTTCGATGGTGACCTTGTCGGTTTCGAGTTCGACCAAGGGTTCATCGACGACGATCACGTCGCCGGCTTTCTTGAACCACTTGCCGATGGTTGCCTCGGAAACGGATTCGCCGAGGGTAGGGACACGGATTTCGGTAGCCATTTTTTGCCTGTCCGTTCTTTGTTTATTCGCCGAGGGCGTCGTCGAGGAATGCCTGGAGCTGCGCCAGGTGCTTGGACATCAGGCCCGTCGCCGGGGAGGCGGCGGCCGGACGGCCGGTGTAGCGCACGCGCTGGTGCTTGGCGTCGATATGGGCGAGCACCCATTCCAGATACGGGTCGATGAACGACCACGCGCCCATGTTCTTGGGCTCTTCCTGGCACCACACCATCTCCGCGTTGCGGAAACGGCTGAGTTCGGTGATCAGCGCCTTGGCTGGGAACGGATAGAGCTGCTCGACGCGCAACAGGTAGATGTCGTCGATGCCGCGCTTCTCGCGCTCCTCGTAGAGATCGTAATAGACCTTGCCGGTGCAGAGCACGACGCGGCGGATCTTCGAATCCTTGACCAGCTTGATCGGCTCGTTGCCGAGATACTGGGCGTCGTCCCACAGCAGGCGGTGGAACGAGCTCTCGCCCGAGATCTCCGACAGCGAAGACACGGCGCGCTTGTGGCGCAACAGCGACTTCGGCGTCATCAGGATCAGCGGCTTGCGGAAGTCGCGCTTCAGCTGCCGGCGCAGGATGTGGAAGTAGTTGGCCGGCGTGGTGACGTTGGCCACCTGCATGTTGTCTTCGGCGCAAAGCTGCAGGAAGCGCTCGAGGCGCGCCGAGGAGTGCTCGGGGCCCTGGCCTTCATAGCCATGCGGCAATAGACAAACGAGGCCCGACATGCGCAGCCACTTGCGTTCACCAGACGAGATGAACTGGTCGAACACCACCTGGGCGCCGTTGGCGAAGTCGCCGAACTGGGCTTCCCAGAGCGTCAGCGCCTTGGGCTCGGCGAGCGAATAGCCATATTCGAAGCCGAGCACGGCCTCTTCCGAGAGCATCGAGTTGATGACCTCGTAGCCGGCCTGTGCCGCCGACAGGTTGTTGAGCGGGATGTAGCGGTTTTCGTCGCGCTGATCGTAGAGCACGGTGTGGCGCTGCGAGAACGTGCCACGCTCGGAATCCTGACCCGACAGGCGGATCGGATTGCCGTCCAGCAGGATCGAGCCGAACGCCAGCGATTCCGCTGTTGCCCAGTCGAGGCCTTCGCCCGTCTCGATTGCCTGGCGGCGGTTTTCGAGGAAGCGCGCGATGGTGCGGTGGACTTCGAAGTCCTTCGGCACTTCGGTCAGCTTCTTGCCGATTTCCTTCAAAGTCTTCACCGGTACCGCGGTCTTGCCACGGCGCAGTTCGTCCTGGTTGTCGGCGGCGCGCAGGCCAGACCACTGGCCATCGAGCCAGTCGGCCTTGTTCGGCTTGTAGGCCTGGCCTGCCTCGAACTCGGTCTCGAGGTTGGCGCGCCAGTCGGCACGCATCTGGTCGACGTCGGCCTGGCCCAGCAGGCCTTCGTTGATCAGCTTGTCCGCATAGACCTGCACCACCGTCTTATGGGTGCGGATGTTGCGGTACATGATCGGCTGGGTGAAGCCCGGCTCGTCGCCTTCATTGTGGCCGAAGCGGCGGTAGCAGAACATGTCCACGACGACAGGCTTGTGGAACTTCATGCGGAATTCGGTCGCGACCTTGGCCGCGAAAACGACAGCTTCCGGATCGTCGCCGTTGACGTGGAAGATCGGCGCCTCAATCATCTTGGCCACGTCGGACGGGTAGGGCGACGAGCGCGAGAAACGCGGGTTCGTCGTGAAGCCGATCTGGTTGTTGATGATGACGTGCAGCGTGCCGGCGACGCGGTGGCCGCGCAGGCCCGACAGGCCGAGGATTTCGGCGATCACGCCCTGGCCGGCGAACGCAGCATCGCCATGCAGCAAGAGCGGCATGACCTTGGCGCGCTCTTCCTGCGGCACGATCTCGCCACGGGCGCGGCCGAACAGCTGGTCCTGCTTGGCGCGGGCCTTGCCCATCACCACGGGATCGACGATCTCGAGATGCGAGGGGTTGGCGGTCAGCGACAGGTGCACCTTGTTGCCGTCGAACTCGCGGTCCGACGAAGCGCCGAGATGGTACTTCACGTCACCAGAGCCTTCGACGTCGTCAGGCGCATAGGAGCCGCCCTTGAACTCGTGGAACACGGCGCGGTGCGGCTTGGCCATGACGTTGGTCAGGACGTTGAGGCGGCCGCGGTGAGCCATGCCGAGCACGACCTCCTGCAGGCCGAGCGAACCTCCGCGCTTGATGATCTGCTCGAGCGCCGGGATCAGCGACTCGCCGCCGTCAAGGCCGAAGCGCTTGGTGCCCTTGTACTTGACGTCGATGAACTGCTCGAAGCCCTCGGCTTCGATCAGCTTCTGCAGGATCGCCTTCTTGCCTTCGGCGGTGAAGCTGATTTCCTTGTCCGGACCCTCGATGCGAGCCTGGATCCACGCCTTCTCCTCGGGATCGGAGATGTGCATGAACTCGACGCCGAGCGTCGAGCAATAGGTGCGCTTCAGGATCTCGAGCATCTCGCGGATGGTCGCGTATTCGAGCCCGAGCACATGGTCGATGAAGATCGGCCGGTCGTAGTCGGCGGCGGTGAAGCCATAGGCCTCCGGCGACAGCTCGTTATAGTCCTCGAGCGGCTTGGCGATGCCGAGCGGATCGAGATTGGCGTGCAGGTGGCCGCGCATGCGGTAAGCGCGGATCATCATGATGGCGCGCACGGAATCGCGCGTCGCCTGCATCACGTCGATCGGCGAGACCTTGACGCCATCGGCGGCCGCCTTGTCCTTGACCTTCTTCTCGACGACCTTCTCGACCAGGCCCCAGTTGCCGTCGAGCGCCGACACCAGTTCGCCATTGGCCTGCAGCGGCCAGCTCGGCCGCGACCAGGACGCGCCCTTGGCGTTCTTGCGGATGTCGCCGGCGTCGTCCTTCAGCGCGCCGAAGAAGTCGCGCCATTCCTGATCGACCGATTCAGGGTCGTCGAGATAGGCGGCGTGCAGCGCCTCGATGTAGTCGGCGTTGCCGCCATAGAGGAAGGAAGTGAGGGAAAATTGGTCGTTGGCCTGATCTGATCGTGCCATCTGATTTCGGAGCTCTGCTCCGTCTCCTTGTTTTGGTCCTTCGCGCCGTGCCGCCCTGCCGCCGCGTCGCCCCTTGAGGGGGAAGCGCCGACGCCCTCCCCCCGCGCTGTGCAGGGAGAGGGCATTTCAGGTGAGATGTCTGGCGGGCTTGCGCCGCGAAAGACTCCTTCTCAATTCGAGCCGTCAGGCCCTTTTCAGCCCTTGATCGCCTCGACCAGCGTGGTGCCGAGACGTGCCGGCGATGGCGACACGCGGATGCCCGCTGCCTCCATGGCCGCGATCTTGTCCTCGGCGCCGCCCTTGCCGCCCGAGATCACTGCGCCGGCGTGGCCCATGGTGCGGCCTTCCGGTGCGGTGCGTCCGGCGATGAAGCCGGCCATCGGCTTCTTGCGGCCGCGCTTGGCTTCGTCGATGAGGAACTGCGCTGCGTCCTCCTCGGCCGAGCCGCCGATCTCGCCGATCATGATGATCGACTTGGTCTCGTCGTCGGCCAGGAACATCTCGAGCATGTCGATGAATTCCGTGCCCTTGACCGGGTCGCCGCCGATGCCGACGGCGGTCGACTGGCCGAGACCGGCGTTCGTCGTCTGGAACACCGCCTCATAGGTAAGCGTGCCGGAGCGCGAAACAACGCCGACCGAGCCCTTGCGGAAGATGTTGCCCGGCATGATGCCGATCTTGCACTGGTCGGGGGTGACGATGCCAGGGCAGTTCGGGCCGATCAGGCGCGAGGTCGAGCGGTCGAGGCGCGCCTTGACCTTGATCATGTCGGTGACCGGAATGCCCTCGGTGATGCAGACGATCAGCGGGATCTCGGCTTCGATCGCCTCGATGATCGCTTCCGCTGCACCTGCCGGCGGGACATAGACCACGGACGCATTGGCGCCGGTCTTTTCCTTGCCTTCGGCAACCGAAGCGAAGATCGGCAGGGTCTCGCCCTTGGCGCCGGTCCAGTTTTCGCCGCCCTTCTTGGGGTGGATGCCGCCGACCATCTTGGTGCCGTGATAGGCCAGCGCCTGTTCGGTGTGGAACGTTCCGGTCTTGCCGGTCAGGCCCTGCACCAGGATCTTGGTGTTCTTGTCGATGAGAATGGACATGGATCAGTTCCCCTTCACCGCAGCGACGATCTTCTTCGCCGCGTCGTCGAGGTCGTCGGCCGACGTGACGTTCAGCCCGCTCTCGTTGATGATCTTCTTGCCGAGTTCGGCATTGGTGCCTTCGAGGCGCACGACCAGCGGAACCTTGAGGCCCACTTCCTTGACCGCCGCGATCACGCCCTCGGCAATGACATCGCACTTCATGATGCCGCCGAAGATGTTGATCAGGATGCCTTCGACCGCGGGATCCGCGGTGATGATCTTGAACGCCGCCGTCACCTTCTCCTTCGAAGCACCGCCGCCGACGTCGAGGAAGTTGGCAGGCTCGGCGCCGTAGAGCTTGATGATGTCCATCGTCGCCATGGCGAGACCGGCGCCGTTGACCATGCAGCCGATGTTGCCGTCGAGAGCGACATAAGCGAGGTCATACTTCGAGGCCTCGATTTCCTTGGCGTCTTCTTCGGTCGTGTCGCGCAGCTCGACCACGTCGGCGTGGCGGAACAGCGCGTTGTTGTCGAACGAGATCTTGGCGTCGAGAACGCGCAGGCGGCCGTTGGTCATGACGATCAGCGGATTGATCTCGAGCAGGCTCATGTCCTTCTCGACAAAGGCCTTGTAGAGGATCGGGAACAGCTTCTCGCCGTCAGCCGCTGCCTCGCCCGTGAGCTTCAGGGCGCCGTTCAGCGCCTTGAGGTCGGCGGCCGTCACGCCCGCTTCCGGGTCGATGGCGACGGTGATGATCTTCTCGGGCGTGTCATGGGCGACAGCCTCGATGTCCATGCCGCCTTCGGTCGAAACCACGAAAGCAACGCGGCCGACGGTGCGGTCGACCAGGATCGACAAATACAGCTCGCGATCGATGTCAGCGCCGTCTTCGATGTAGAGGCGGTTGACCTGCTTGCCGGCCGGGCCGGTCTGCTTGGTCACCAGCGTGTTGCCGAGCATCTCCTTGGAGAAGGCGACAACTTCCTCGATCGACTTGGCGAGACGCACGCCACCCTTGGCGTCGGGCGACAGTTCCTTGAACTTGCCCTTGCCGCGGCCGCCGGCGTGGATCTGGCTCTTCACGACGTAGAGCGGACCGGGAAGGCTCTTGGCCGCAGCCTCGGCTTCCTCGACCTTGAAGACCGGCACGCCGTCAGCGACGGGCGCACCGAAACCCTTGAGCAACTGCTTGCCCTGATATTCGTGGATGTTCATCGAAAACCCCTTACTTCTTGCCGAGGTTCGGCGCGATCGCCACGCAGGCGTCGCAGAGGCCCTTCACGGCCTCGACCGACTTCTCGAACATCTTCTGCTCGGCCTTGTTGAAATCGATCTCGATGACGCGCTCGACGCCACCGGCGCCGATCACGACAGGAACGCCGACATACATGTCCTTGATGCCGTACTGGCCCGACAGGTGCGCAGCGCAAGGCAGCACGCGCTTCTTGTCCTTGAGATAGGCTTCGGCCATGGCGACCGCCGACGAGGCCGGCGCATAGTAGGCAGAGCCGGTCTTGAGCAGGCCGACGATCTCGCCGCCGCCCTTGCGGGTGCGCTCGACGATGGCGTCGAGCTTCTCCTGGCTGGTCCAGCCCATCTTGACGAGGTCGGGCAGCGGGATGCCGGCAACGGTCGAATACCGCACCATCGGCACCATGTCGTCGCCGTGGCCGCCCAGCGTCATCGCCGAGACGTCTTCGACCGAAACCTTGAACTCGTCGGCCAGGAAGTGGCGGAAGCGGGCCGAGTCAAGCACGCCGGCCATGCCGACGACGTGGCTCTTGGGCAGGCCCGAGAATTTCTGCAGCGCCCACACCATGGCGTCGAGCGGGTTGGTGATGCAGATGACGAAGGCGTTCGGGGCATATTTCTTGATGCCGGCGCCGACCTGCTCCATGACCTTCAGATTGATGCCCAGAAGGTCGTCGCGGCTCATGCCTGGCTTGCGCGGCACGCCAGCGGTGACGATGCAGACGTCAGCGCCCTCGATGCCGGCATAGTCGTTGACGCCGACATAGCGGGCGTCGAAGCCGTCGACCGGCGCGGACTCGGCGATGTCGAGGCCCTTGCCCTGCGGAATGCCTTCGGCAATGTCGAAGAGGACGACGTCGCCGAGCTCCTTGAGACCGATCATGTGGGCGAGCGTGCCGCCGATCATGCCCGAGCCGATGAGGGCTATCTTGTTGCGTGCCATGAAGGAATTTCCCTTTGCCTTTAACGACGCCGTGACGGCGGGTGTGGAACAGGTTTGGGCCAGACAGGCCGCAGGATGCAGCCAGAAAATAGCGGCTCGCAATAGCTCCGTGGCCAAAAAAATTCAACCGATTATTTCCAACCCAACTAATTCAATCGGTTAGAAACAACGGGATTTACGTAAACGTCAAAGTTTTGTGACGAAAATGCAAACAAAATATGAAGAGGGGCGGCGATGACCGGCATCCAGATCCGCAGACTCCTGCCCGGCGAGGAATTGCTGCGCCGCACCTGATGTCTTCGACGGCCCCGTCGATCAGGCCCGGCTGGGCGCCTGCCTGGCGCAGCCGGGCTACCTGCTCTTCGTCGCCCTCGATGATGGCCGAGATGTGGCGCAGGCCGCGGCCATGATCCACCATCACGCCGACGGGTCGCCGGAACTCTATGTCTGTACAATCGGCGTCTCTGATCGATGCCCTCTTTGCTGCTGGCCGCGCTGAAGCCTGGCTCGGCACCGATCCCGACAACCTCCCCGCCCGCGCCCTCTACGAAAGACGCAAGGAGCCGGCAGAGCCGGTGGAGATGTTTGTCATGTATGCGTATGACTTGAGAGCTGAGAGGTGAGAGCCCGAAAGACCGGTCTCTCCGCCATCGGCTTAGGGGAGCTGCCGCGGACCGGCGGTTTTCATGCATGCACGCCATGCGCGTAAAAAAGACGCTGCCAAGGCGTGACAAATGGCGGAAATGGCGCTATGTGCCCGTCCGAACCGGGCGAAAAATCGTCCAGTCCCGTCAACAATGACGGTGTAGTCGCCACTGCCGGAAGGCCCGAAAGGGAGTGAAGGCATAGCCGAGCGGTCATTGGAACTGCAAGGCGAGTGTTGGGCGCTCTGGCTGTCGGAAGAACAAGAAGTGGATTTTTGAGATGGATATCATCCGCCAGCTCGAGGCCGAACAGGCCGCCAAGATCGAAGCCAAGCGCACCCTGCCCGAATTCCAGCCCGGCGACACCGTTCGCGTGCTGGTTCGCGTCACCGAAGGTTCGCGCACCCGCGTCCAGGCCTATGAAGGCGTTGTGATCGCTCGTTCGGGCGCCGGCTTCCAGGAAAACTTCACCGTCCGCAAGATCTCCTATGGCGAAGGCGTGGAGCGCGTGTTCCCGGTCTACTCGCCGATGATCGAGGGCGTCGAGATCGTCCGCCGCGGCAAGGTCCGTCGCGCCAAGCTGTACTACCTGCGGGACCGTCGCGGTAAGTCGGCTCGTATCGTCGAGAACACCGGCGTTCGCGCCCGCAAGCTGAACGACGCCGAGCGCGACGCAGCCAACGCCGAGAAGGCCCGCATCGAGGCCGAGAAGGTCGCAGCCGCCGAGGCGCTGGCCGCCGAGAAGGCCGCTCAGGAAGCCGCCGAGAAGAAGGCTGCTGCCGAGGCCGCCAAGGCTGCCGAAGCCACCGCCGAGTAATCGCTGGCGCTACCAGGTTTCGAAAGGGCGGCTTCGTGCCGCCCTTTTTTGTTTCGGGAGGACGAAAGGTGACCCAAAGAGAATTCGTCGTCCGCAGGCTGGTGGCGGGCGAGGGTGCTGCCCTGAGGCGCCTGCGCATGGCAGCACTCGAAAACGCGCCGCTTGCCTTCAGCTCGAGCCCGGAAGACGAGGCGCACCTGACCGACGCCGATTTCGAGGCGCGGACCAGCCTGCCCGAGCCGGATGCGGTGTATGGCGTTTTTGGTGGCGGCGAGCTGGTAGGCGTCGCGACCTTCATTGGCGAAAAGCGGCGGAAGACACGGCACAAGGGCGCGATGTATGGCGTCTATGTCGATCCTCGGTGGCGCGGCACAGGTGCCGCGCGGGCGCTGGTGCAGCGGGTCATCGATCACGCGACCGAACGCGGCCTTGCGGTACATGCCCATGTGATCGCCGACAACGATCCGGCGTTGCGCCTCTATCTCGGGCTCGGCTTCAAGCCCTTTGGCCGCGAGCCGAAGGCCCTGTTCTGGGACGGGCGGTTCCATGACGAGGTGCTTCTGGTCTTCGGCGCGGACTGAACCCGGCTTTCCGCAGAAGCGACAAAAATCGCAACAAAGACCGGTGCAGGGACCGGTTTGGCGCATCGTCCATGCTTGCAAGCCTATCCGGGACGGCTAAAGTCTCGCGCAACTGACCGGCGCCGCCGGTCCTGTGTTTTTCGGGGATCAGACCATGAATAGCCTCAAATTCGCGCTGGCCGGCGCCTTCGCCCTCATGCTTTCGCCCTTTGTCGCCCAGGCCCAGAGCCTGCCCGACCTCGGCGGCAAGACCGTCACCGTGGTGACCGAGAACGCCTATCCGCCGCTGCAGTTCATCGACCCCAAGACCGGCAAGCAGATCGGCTGGGAATATGACGCGATGGACGAGATCGCCAAGCGCCTGAACTTCAAGATCGAGTACCAGAACACCAGTTGGGACGCGATGATCCAGGCGGTCTCGGACGGCCAGTACCAGATCGGCATGACCGGCATCACCATCAAGGACGAACGCAAGGAAAAGGTCGACTTCTCCGATCCCTATATGCGTTCGCAGCAATTCATGCTGGTGCGCGCTGACGAGAAGCGCTTCACCGACGCCAAGAGCTTCGGTGCCCTCAAGGACGGCCTGATCGCGGCGCAGCCGGGCACCTCGCCCTTCTACACCGCCGTCTACGAAATCCTCGACGGCAACGAGCAGAACCCGCGCATCAAGCTGTTCGAGACCTTCGGCGCTACCGTGCAGGCACTCAAGGCCGGCGACGTCGACCTGGTGCTGACCGACAGCGTCGCGGCGCAAGGCTATGTCGATGCCTCGGAAGGCAAGCTCAAGGTGGTGGGCGAGGCTCTGGGCAGCGAGGACTTCGGCTTCATCTTCAAGAAGGGCTCGGATCTGGTTCAGCCGATCAACGCGGCGATTGCCGCGCTCAAGGCCGATGGCACCTTCGACGCGCTGAACAAGAAGTGGTTCCTCGACTACAAGATGGGCCAGTGATTGCGCTGCCGTCTCCGCTTCGCGGCGGAGACGGCAAACGTCCGGTCAGGCACCGGCTCCGTAGCGGCTGGCACCGGCGTGGTCGACGACATAGAGCCATGTGCCGTCTGCCTGCCTGCGGACGATCTCGGCGGTGAAGCCGGAATAGAGGGTCGTGCCTTCCTCATCGACGATTGCAAAATCGGCGCGCAGCAGCGCCAGGTCGCCATGTTCGACACAGAAGGTGTTTTGCGACCTCATCGTGCCGGGCATGCGCACCAGCCGCTCAAGTTCCTCGGCTATTGCGGCTTTGCCGGCAAAGCCGGCGCCGCCAGGATCGACCAGCAGCCGGGCATCGTCCTCGTAAAGCGCCAGCAGAGCCTCGACAGCGCCGCTGTTGCGGATGGCGGCAAAGGTTTCGTTCATGTCGGCTGGCCGGTAGACTTTCAATGACATTGGCTTTCTCCTTTGCTGCGGACGAAAACATGCCGCTTCAGAACTATCCAAACGGGTATCCCAAATGAATGCAGACATGACCGCGACCAGCGAGCGCGAGGCGCCGATGCCACGGCGGCCGGAGGTGTGCCCGGTCGAGGACTGGCTGTCCTTTCTCGGTCATCGCTGGAACGCGCTGGTTTTGTGGCAGCTGTCGGTCGGCCCGAAGCGGCACGGCAACCTGATGGCACAGCTTCCCGGCATCACCGCCAAGGTGCTGTCGGAGCGGCTGGACGGCCTGTTGGGGCGCGGGCTTGTCGAGCGCGGAGCAGTCGCTGCCTTCCCGCGCGGCGTCGTCTACTCGCTGACGGCGGGCGGACGCCGGGTGGTTGCCCTGCTCGACCAGTTCGAGACGCTGCCGCATTCCTTTGCCGGCCCGCGGCAGGGCGCAGCATGAGCCAGTATCCGGTCAAGAAGGATGATTTTCCTTGGTGGCTGGTGGCTGCCGTGGTCATCGGTGTGGCTTCGGCGGTGACGATCGCGATCAGCGACGTCTACACCCAGATTCTCGGAACATTGGTCAAAGGGCTTTGGGTGACGCTTTTCGTCACCATAGTCGCCTTTGCCATGGCCTCCGCGCTGGGTCTGTTCATCGCCTTGCTCGGACTGTCGAACTCGAAAGTGCTGCGCCAGGTCTCGCGCTTCTATGTCGAGATTATCAGAGGGCTGCCGATCCTGGTGCTGCTGTTCTGGATCGCCTTCGTCGGCGCACCGGCATTCGTGGTTGCTTGGAATTGGGTGACCATACCGCTGCAGTCGGCAGGGTTGATCGAGCCGATGCAGGTACGCGACTTCTCACTTTTGTGGCGAGCGATTATCGCGCTGACGATCGCCTATTCGTCCTTCATCGCCGAAATCTTCCGCGCAGGCATCCAGGCTGTCGACGTCGGCCAGATCGAGGCAGCGAAGGCGCTGGGGCTGTCGCGCTACCAGCGCTTCCGTCTGATTGTCTGGCCGCAAGCGTTCAGGACCATCTTGCCGCCCTATGGCAACGACTTCATCGCCATGGTGAAGGATTCTTCGCTGGTCTCGGTGCTGGGCGTCGCCGATATCACGCAGATGGCCAAGGTCTATGCCTCGGGCTCGTTCCGTTTCTTCGAAACCTATTCCATCGTAGCCTATGTCTATCTGCTGCTGACCGTCGGGCTGTCGCTCAGCCTGAGGGCGCTGGAGCGGCGGATGCGGAGGGATTTCAAGCCATGACCGACGAGGCCGACAAGACCGCGCTCGACATGGTCTATGCGGCGGAGACGGAAACGCAGCTGGCCGCTGCCTATGCGGGCTGGGCCAATGGCTACGACATGGAGACGGCGGCTCTCGGCTACTGCCTGCCTTTCGTGATTTCGGCATGGGTGGCGCGGCATGTGCCCAAGGGCGAAGGGCCGTTGCTCGACGCCGGTTGTGGCACGGGGCTGTCGGGGCCGTATCTTGGATCACTCGGGTATGGCGAGATCGAAGGGCTCGATCTTTCCGAGGCGATGCTCGAGCTGGCGCGGGCGCGCGGCGGCTACGGAGCGCTGACCAGGGCGGCACTTGGCGGGCCGTTGCCATGGGCCGACGGGCATTTCGCCGCCGTCTTCTCGACCGGCGTGTTCACCGCAGGCCATGCACCGGCGTCCAGCCTGGACGAGCTGACGCGGATCACCAGGCCGGGCGGCTTCGTCATTTTCACAGTGCGCGATGTCGTGCTGGACACAGGCGGTTTCCGTGAAAAATTCGCCGGGCTCGAGGCTGCGGGCAAATGGCTGCCGGTCGAGGAAAGCCAGCCGTTCCGGGCTTTTGCCGTGGCCGAACCGTATGTGATGGTGCAGGCATTCGTCTTCAGGGTCGCCTGACTTCAACGATGTCTGAAATGTCGCGCGTCATTCGGCCCCTGCGACCGGATGGCGGATTGCTGGCGCAGGCTTGCCGGTCAACTCTCCGGCCATGTCACAAATCAGCCGCCTGTTCGCCGATCCCCTGTCCCGCCTGCGTCTTGCCGGCCTTGTCGAGGGCACCACGCTTGTGTTCCTGGTGCTGGTCGCGGTGCCGCTGAAGCATCTCGCCGGCTATCCGCAAGTGGTCAGCGCCGCCGGGCCGGTGCACGGCGTCGCCTTCGTGTTCTACGTCGTGGCTCTCGTCGACAATTTTTCCGGCGGTGGTTGGACGGTGCGGGAGATGCTGCGCACCGGGCTTGCCTGTTTCGTGCCCTTCGGCACCTTCCTCAACGAGCGCTATCTCGCCGCCCGGGCGGCCGCCGGCCAATGAGCTACCTCATCATCAAGGCGCTGCATGTCGTGGCGATGGTTGCGTGGATGTCAGGCATGATTTTCGTGCCGCTGACCCTTTCGCGCATGCAGGCGGCCGGCAATATCGACGGCAAGCAGGTGGCGCGCCTGCAGAGCGGCTTCAGCCGGGTGGCGACGCCGGCCATGCTGGCGGTCTGGGCGCTGGGGCTCTACCTCGCCTACAGCGCCGGCCTGCTTGGCGATGCCTGGCTGCACGCCAAGATGGCGCTGGTCATGGCGATGTCGGCATTGCACGGCGTGCTGGCCGGGCAGCTTCGCCAGCTGGCGGGCGCGCGGCTGGCCAAGCCGGCAAAGCTGGTCCTCAAGCTGCATTGGCTTGTCGGAGCGCTGCTTGTGGCCATCGTCGGACTGGCTATCGTCAAGCCGTTCTGATGGAACCTGCGTTGCGATGACGCGTTGGGGGCTGAACCAAACGGAGCCGCCATTGGAACAGCTCGTCGAAGAATTCGGCCATCCGACCTACACTTCATTTCCTGTCATCGTGGCACGCATGCTGCTGGCTGCCGCATTCGGCGCGGCCGTCGGCTTCGAGCGCGAATGGCGCAACCGGCCGGCCGGTTTGAGGACGCATATTCTCGTCTGCGTGGCCGCGGCCACCTTCGCACTGCTGACGATCGAGATCGTGCATGCGCCGATGTTCGGGCCCGAGGTGTTGAAGGACGGTGCGAAGGTCGACCCGATCCGCGTGGTCGAGGCAGTCACCGCAGGCGTCGCTTTCCTTGCCGCAGGTGTGGTGTTCTTCAGCCGGGGCGAGGTGCAGGGGCTGACGACGGGAGCCGGTATGTGGCTGGCCGGTGCCATCGGTCTCGCCGCCGGGCTCGGCCTCTGGCAGATCGCTGCCTTCGTCACCTTGCTTGCGCTATGCGTGCTTGGCCTGCTGCACAGCTTGGAGGTCAAGTTCGACCTCAGCGAGGACAAGCGCGACGAGAAGCCCGGCGTGCGCAATCCGGCCAAGGGCAAGGCTGGCTAGTCAGCCGTCACTTTCGCCGCCTGACCGGGCCGGCGCATCGTCGCGAACCTTTTCGAACAGCTGCCGCAGCGACCGGCGCAGCCTTTCCATTTCCTCCGGGCTGGTCAGTTCGGCCCAGCGGTCGTCGACCTTGCGCCCGGTGGCGGACGCGATCGGGCGCACCGCCTTACCGCGTTCGGTGAGGAAGACCAGCCGGCCGCGGCGATCGTTGGGGTCGGGCCGCCGCTCGACATAACCAAGCTTCTCCAGCTCCTCGACGGCCTGGGTCATGGTCTGCTTGCGCACATGGGCGAGCTTGGTGAGTTCGCTGACCTGGATGCCCCCTGGCGGGGTGAAGGTGAAGACGTTGGCGTGCGGCGGGCGAATGTCGCCAAAGCCTGCGGCATCGAGGGCCGTGTCGACGGCCTGGGTCCAATGCTGGTGGACGAGACGCAGCAACAGGCCGAGCGGCGGATTTTCCGGGATCGTTTCTTTCAAGATGGACAGGTACCTGACTAATTGATATTAGACAGGTACCTTACTATTTAGCGGTCAGAAAGGAAAGCGGATGCCTGAGATCAATGTCCTCGACTCGACAATCTCTTATGCGGATGTGGGAAGCGGTGTGCCGTTCGTGTTCCTGCACGGCAACCCGACCTCGTCGCATCTTTGGCGCAACGTGCTTCCCGGTATCGGAGAAGGCGTGCGCCGTCTTGCGCCCGACCTGATCGGCATGGGCAGCTCCGGCAAGCCTGACATTGCCTACAAATTCGACGATCACGCCCGCTATCTCGACGCGTGGTTCGAGGCGATGGGGCTGGAGGAGGTCGTGCTTGTCGGCCACGACTGGGGCGGGGCGCTGGCCTTCTACTGGGCGGCACGCCATCCCGGGCGGGCCCTGGGGATTGCGGTGATGGAAACCATCGTGCGTCCGATGACGTGGGCCGACTTTTCCGACAGCGCCAGGCCGCGTTACGAAACGCTGCGCGGCGCAGGCACCGGCGAGACCAAGGTGCTGGATGAGAATTTCTTCATCGAGTTCGCCCTGCGCGCCACCGTGCTCAACGACCTGAGCGACGAGGATCTCGACGTCTATCGCAGACCCTATCCGACGCGCGAAAGCCGGCGGCCGCTGCTCGAATGGCCGCGCGCCATGCCGATCGAGGGCGAACCGGCCGACGTGATTGCCCGCATCGAGGCCTATGATCGTTGGCTGGCCGTGAGCGGCGACGTGCCCAAGCTGCTTCTGACCTTCGAAGGCTCGCCCGAGACGCTGATGATCGGGGACGAGATGATCCGCTGGTGCGCCGACAACATCGCCAGCCTGGAGATCGGCAATTGCGGTCCGGCCCGGCACGCAGCGCCCGAGGACCAGCCGGAGGCGATTGCCGCCGCCATTTCGGGCTGGGCCGACCGGCACGGGCTTCGCAACCGCAAAGCTGCGCTGGCCCACACTGCATAGTGGCTCGTGCCGGAATCCTGCTGGCCGGCTCCGCCGCTTGGGCCAGCAGGAGCTTGTGATTGCCGGGACGTCAAAAGATTGATATTGAGCCGCTTATGGAAGAACTGTTTGGAGATCCGGCCTACAAGGGTTTCGTGCTGCAGGACCACAAGCGCCTGCCGTCGCGTTTCTTTGCCCGGATCTCAGGCGCGCTGACCAGCCGACTTATCTAGTCGCCTGCGCCGAGCCGACGGGCCCTTGGCGCGCCCTATTGCCTTCCCCAGTTTCATATCGACGGATCCAAAGCCATGAGCGCACCGCGTACCCTCTACGACAAGATCTTTGACGACCACATCGTCGACCGCCAGGACGACGGCACTTGCCTGCTCTACATCGACCGCCATCTCGTCCACGAGGTGACCAGCCCGCAGGCCTTCGAAGGTCTGCGCATGGCCAACCGCAAGGTCCGTCACCCCGAAAAGACGCTCGCAGTCGTCGACCACAACGTGCCGACCTCGCCGGATCGCAAGAACGGCATCAAGAACGAGGAAAGCCGCATCCAGGTCGAGGCACTGGCCAAGAATGCCGCCGACTTCGGCGTGGAATATTACTCCGAGAACGACAAGCGTCAGGGTATCGTTCACATCGTCGGCCCCGAGCAGGGTTTTACCCTTCCGGGCATGACCATCGTCTGCGGTGACAGCCATACCTCGACGCATGGTGCTTTCGGTGCCTTGGCGCACGGCATCGGCACGTCCGAGGTCGAGCACGTGCTGGCCACCCAGACGCTGATCCAGAAGAAGGCCAAGAACATGCTGGTGCGTGTTGACGGCCAGCTGCCTGATGGCGTCACCGCCAAGGACATCGTGCTTGCCATCATCGGTGAGATCGGCACTGCCGGGGGCACCGGCTACGTCATCGAATACGCCGGTGAAGCGATCCGTGCGCTGTCGATGGAAGGCCGCATGACGATCTGCAACATGTCGATCGAGGGCGGTGCCCGAGCCGGCCTGATTGCACCCGACGAAAAGACCTACGCCTACGTCCAGGACAAGCCGCGCGCGCCGAAGGGCAAGGCGTGGGACATGGCGCTGGAGTACTGGAAGACCCTGCACACCGACGAAGGCGCGCATTTCGACAAGGTCGTGGTGCTCGACGCAGCATCGCTGCCGCCCATCGTCACCTGGGGCTCGTCGCCCGAGGATGTCGTTGCCGTCACCGGCGTGGTGCCGGATGCAGAGGTGATCGAGGACGAGAACAAGCGCAACTCCAAGAAGCGCGCGCTCGACTATATGGGCCTGTCGGCCGGCACCAAGATCACCGACATTGCCATCGACCGCGTCTTCATCGGCTCGTGCACCAATGGCCGCATCGAGGATCTGCGCGCTGTGGCCAAGGTGGTCGAGGGCAAGAAGGTGGCCTCGACCGTCAACGCCATGATCGTGCCGGGCTCTGGCCTGGTGAAGGAGCAGGCGGAAGCCGAAGGCCTCGACAAGATCTTCGTCGAGGCCGGGTTCGACTGGCGCGAGCCGGGCTGCTCGATGTGCCTCGCCATGAATGATGATCGCCTCAAGCCGCATGAGCGCTGCGCCTCGACCTCGAACCGCAACTTCGAGGGCCGTCAGGGCTTCAAGGGCCGTACCCATCTGGTGTCTCCGGCAATGGCCGCTGCCGCTGCGATCGCGGGCCACTTCGTCGACATCCGCGACTGGAACTGAGCACAACGGAAACAAATTAGCGTATCGATCAAAAGGCGGTGGGCGCGAGCCTGCCGCCTTTTCAATTTGTTGAGGATGACTTGAAGGTTACGTGCGCAGCCAGGTCACGTTAACGTCTTTTTCTCGCTGATATGGTTTGGTTCGTCCCTAGGAGACGACTTCAGACGATGAGCGGTGCAGAGTTCATTCTCGCGATCAACGTGTTCGTTGCCGGCCTGCTGGCCGCGTCGTTCATGGCGATCTCGATCTATGACGCCAGGCGCGTTTCCGCGCGCTGGTTTGCGCTGTGCTATTTCACCGGCCTGATCTACATCGCCACCGAATTCGCGATCCCGTGGTTCGAAAACACCCGGCCGATCGCCACCGCCAATTTCGTTGCTTTCCTTGCGACGCTCATCATCATGAATGTCGGGCTGGCGCGCCGCTACGAGATGGCGGCGCCATGGCGCTCGATGCTGCTGTTCCTGGCGCTGGCGACGGTTGCCGTCTACGCGACCCAGGCACTGCCGCGCGATTCGCTGCTTCGGATGATGACTTACCAGACGCCCTACGCTATCGCGCAGGCGGTGGGGGCGGCGATCGTGCTGCGCTCGCGCGGCAAGTTGAGCCAGTTCGACTACGGCCTCGCCGCCGTGCTTCTGGCGAGCGCGCTGCAGTTCTTCTCCAAGCCCTATCTGGCGCTGGCTGTCGGCGGGCCGGGTTCGGATCCGCATCTTTATCTGCAGAGCACCTATGCGATGATCTCGCAGGCGTTGGGCACGATCTTCGCGTTGTCCATCGCGCTGACGCTGCTGGTGATCCTGGTGCGTGACATCGTTGCCGAGGCGACGCACAAGTCGGAGACGGATGCGCTGTCAGGGCTGCTCAACCGCGGCGGCTTCCAGCGGCGCGCCGGCATCGCGCTGCGCGAGGCTGAGCGCCATGGCCTGCCGGTGACACTCGTCATCTCCGACCTCGATCACTTCAAGTCGATCAACGACACCTATGGCCACGCCTCTGGTGACCGGGTCATCGAGGCCTTCGCCCGCTTCATCCACGAATCCAAGGTGGGGCACCACATTGCGGGTCGCATAGGCGGCGAGGAATTCGCCATCATTCTGCCGGGCACGCATCTGGCGGCGGCACGGCTGTTCGCCGAAGGTGCTCGCAGCGCCTTTTCGGCGCTGGCGATTGACGGGCTGCCGTCGAACCGGCGCTTTACCGCGAGTTTCGGCGTCGCCCAACTGATAGCCGGCGAAGTGATCGACCAGCTGATGCGCCGGGCGGACGCCGCACTCTACGAAGCCAAGAAAGACGGGCGCGATTGCGTGCGCGTGGCGCCGGGCAGTTTTGCCGAGGTGCAGGCCGAGACCAACGTCGTACCATTCGGCGGCAAGCCGCCGGCCTGAGCCCGATCAGGCGTCAGTAGCAGCGCAGGAAGGGCTGGGGGATCTCGCCCTCGGAGAAGCCATACATGTAACTGCGGCCCTTGAGCAGCATAGGCGGGCTGTAGCAATGGCGTCCGGCCTGGTCGCCCTGCTGGTCGAGATAGATCACCTTGGGGCCGGTGGCGCCGGTGTAGGCGGCGAGCTTGCGGGCCGAATGGCCCTGGCCGACGACGATGCGCTTGTAGCCGGCAGCACCTTCGACCACGAGATTTCCGAAAGAATCGGCATAGACACGATCCTGCGACCAGCCGCCCGACAGAGCCGGCGAAGATATGGCCAGTGCTGCCGCAAACGCCAGCGGCGTGGTCGCCAGAAATGCCAATACAGGACGCATCGTGCTCTCCATGCTGGCCGGCTAAACGAAACCGGATGCTGCGGTGCAGCTTAATCCTTTCTTTACCTTTGTTAAGGGTCGGGTACAAAAGATTAATAAGTATGGTTAATTTTCTCCTTAGGGCGGGCTGCGACTCGGCTGGCGGGTGGGCGGGGCCGACGCGAAAGTTGCCGTAATCCCAACGAGATGGAGCGAATGGATGCGCAACGGCTACCCACGCGGGTGGTGCTCGCGTCTCTTCAATCGATTGAAGCCGCGATGTGACTAAATAGGTGCGCCAGAACGGTTTTCCGACTTTGACGCGGTGCAAAAAGCGCATTAGAAAGCCCGCAGTTCGACGTCGCAAAACTGTGCGACGACGCCGTATTCAAGCCACGCTCGGACGCAGACCCGGGGGAGCCATGAGCAAATCACAAGCAACCCAATCGCGAGCGCGGCCGCTTTCGCCGCATCTCGGAATCTATCGGCCGACTGTCACCATGACGACGTCGATCGTTCACCGCATTACCGGTTGCGCGCTGTATTTCGGCACGCTGCTGGTTGCCTGGTGGCTGATCGCTGCGGCGACTTCCAGGGAATACTTCGATTTCGTCAGTTGGGTGTTCGGCAGCTGGATCGGCCAGCTCGTGCTGTTCGGCTACACCTGGGCGCTGATGCAGCACCTGCTTGGCGGCGTCAGGCACCTGATCTGGGACACCGGCGTCGGCCTCGAGAAGCACACGGCTTCGAAGATCGCCTGGGCGACGGTGTTCGGTTCTGTCGTGCTGACGCTGCTCGTCTGGATCGTCGGCTACATGCTGCGGGGAGCATAAGATGAGCGGCTCGAGCAACGATATGCGCACGCCATTGGGCAAGGTGCGCGGCCTGGGTTCCGCCCGCGAAGGCACCATGCATTTCTGGCGCCAGCGCCTGACCGCGGTCGCCAACATTCCGCTGATGCTGTTCTTCGTCGGCCTGCTGATTGCCCTCAATGGCGCCGATTACGATGCCGTGCGCGCTTCGCTGGCCAATCCGTTCGTGGCGCTGGTGATGGCGTTGGTGCTGATCTCGGGCCTCTACCACATGCGGCTCGGCATGCAGATCGTCATCGAGGATTACGTGCATGGCGAGGGCGGCAAGCTCGTCCTCCTCATGCTGAACACCTTCTTTACCATTGTAGTCGGCGCGGCCACGTTGTTCGCCCTGCTCAAGATTGCATTCGGAGGCTGATACGGTGGCCAGCAAGTCCAGCGGAGCATCCGCCTACACATTCGTCGACCACAAGTTCGATGTCGTCGTCGTCGGCGCCGGCGGCGCCGGCCTGCGGGCCACGCTCGGCATGGCCGAGCAGGGTCTGAAGACGGCCTGCATCACCAAGGTTTTCCCGACCCGTTCGCACACGGTCGCGGCACAGGGCGGCATCGCCGCCTCGCTCCAGAACATGGGACCCGATTCCTGGCAGTGGCACCTCTATGACACCGTCAAGGGCTCGGACTGGCTCGGCGATGTCGACGCCATGGAGTATCTGGCGCGCGAAGCGCCGGCTGCGGTCTACGAGCTTGAGCACTACGGCGTGCCGTTCTCGCGCACCGAAGACGGCAAGATCTACCAGAGGCCGTTCGGCGGCCACATGATGAACTATGGCGACGGTCCGCCCGTGCAGCGCACCTGCGCTGCCGCCGACCGCACCGGCCACGCCATCCTGCACACGCTCTATGGCCAGTCGCTGAAGAACAATGCTCAGTTCTTCATCGAGTATTTCGCCCTCGACCTGATCATGGAGCCGGATGGCACCTGCACCGGCGTCGTGGCCTGGAACCTCGATGACGGCACTATCCATCGCTTCTCGGCCAAGATGGTCGTGCTGGCCACCGGCGGCTACGGCCGCGCCTACTTCTCGGCAACGTCGGCGCACACCTGCACCGGTGACGGCGGTGGCATGGCCGCACGCGCCGGCCTGCCGCTGCAGGACATGGAGTTCGTGCAGTTCCACCCGACCGGCATCTACGGCTCGGGCTGCCTGATCACCGAGGGTGCCCGCGGTGAAGGCGGCTACCTGGTCAATTCCGAAGGCGAGCGCTTCATGGAGCGCTATGCACCGTCGGCCAAGGACCTTGCGTCGCGCGACGTGGTTTCGCGCTGCATGACGCTGGAAATCCGCGATGGTCGCGGCGTCGGCAAGAACAAGGATCACATCTTCCTGCATCTGGACCACCTCGATCCGGCGGTCCTGCATGAAAGGCTTCCCGGTATCTCGGAATCGGCAAAGATCTTCGCCGGCGTCGACGTGACCCGCGAACCGATCCCGGTGCTGCCGACGGTCCACTACAACATGGGCGGCATCCCGACCAATTTCTGGGGCGAGGTGCTGAATCCGACCAAGGACAATCCGGACCGCGTGTCGCCCGGCCTGATGGCCGTCGGCGAGGCCGGCTGCGCCTCGGTGCACGGGGCCAATCGTCTTGGCTCGAACTCGCTGATCGATCTCGTGGTGTTCGGCCGTGCTGCCGCCATCCGCGCGGGTGAGGTCATCGACCGCGATGCGCCGATTCCTTCGCCGAACGAGGCTTGCGTCGAAAAAATCATGGCGCGCTTCGACCGCCTGCGGAACGCCAATGGCTCGACGCCGACGGCGGTGCTGCGCGAGAAGATGCAGAAGGCCATGCAGGAAGACGCTGCCGTGTTCCGCACGCAGGAATCGCTCGAGCAGGGCTGCAAGCGCATCTCCGAGATCTGGGGCGAGCTCAAGGACGTCAAGGTCTTCGATCGCTCGCTGATCTGGAACTCGGACCTGGTGGAGACGCTGGAACTCGAGAACCTGATGGCCAACGCCATCGCCACCGTCTATGGCGCCGAAGCCCGCAAGGAAAGTCGCGGTGCGCATGCCCGCGAGGACTTCTCCTCGCGCGACGACGCCAACTGGCGCGTGCACACGCTGGCCAATGTCGCGGAGGACGGCAAGGTGACGCTGACCTACCGGCCCGTGCACACCGAGCCGCTGCTCAAGGAAGAAGACGGCGGCATCAGCCTCGCCAAGATCGCGCCGAAGGCGCGCGTGTACTGAGCCATGGCGCTGCCGGCGGCAGGATATTCACCAACGCCGCTTGCGGCCAAGCTCGGCCTCAAGGACGGGCAGAGCGTGGTGTTTGTCGACCTGCCGGACGAACTCGGCGAACTGGCTTCGTCGCGCGACTTTGCGGCGAAGAAGCTGACGGGCTGGTCAGGTCTTGCTGAAGCCGGAGGCGGGCATGACGTGGTCCATGCCTTCACCAGGCGGCGTGCCGACCTCGACGACAGTGCCGAGACATTCAAGAAGATGATCGCGCCCGACGGCGCGGTCTGGATCTCCTGGCCCAAAAAGGCAGCGAAGATCGCGACCGACGTGACGGAAGACGTCATCCGCGAGGTGGTGCTGCCCAAGGGGCTTGTGGACGTAAAAGTCTGTGCCGTGGACGCCGTGTGGAGCGGGCTCAAGCTCGTCATCCGCAAGGAATTGCGCGCCAAGATGTGAGGAACCGATCGTGGTCGAACTGACACTCCCCAAGAACTCGCAGGTGAAGCCGGGCAAGACCTGGCCCAAGCCGGAGGGCGCGACCAATCTGCGCGAATACCGGATCTATCGCTGGAACCCCGACGATGGCGAGAACCCGAGCATCGACACCTATTTCGTCGATGTCGACGATTGCGGCCCGATGGTTCTGGATGCGCTGCTCTACATCAAGAACAAGATCGACCCGACGCTGACGCTGCGCCGCTCATGCCGCGAAGGCATCTGCGGCTCCTGCGCGATGAACATCGACGGTTCGAACACGCTGGCCTGCACCAAGGGTTGCGACGACATTTCCGGCGCGGTGAAGATCTATCCGCTGCCGCACATGCCTGTCGTCAAGGACCTGGTGCCCGACCTCACCAACTTCTACGCCCAGCACCGCTCGATCGAGCCATGGCTGAAGACGGTGTCGCCGGAGCCGGCGAAGGAATGGCTGCAGAGCCATGAGGACCGCCAGAAGCTCGACGGCCTCTATGAGTGCATCCTGTGCGCCTGCTGCTCGACGTCGTGCCCGAGCTACTGGTGGAACGGCGACCGCTATCTCGGCCCGGCCGTGCTGCTGCAGGCCTATCGCTGGCTGATCGACTCCAGAGACGAAGCCAAGGGCGAGCGCCTCGACAATCTCGAGGATCCGTTCCGGCTCTATCGTTGCCACACGATCATGAACTGCGCCCAGACCTGCCCGAAGGGTCTGAACCCGGCCAAGGCGATCGCCGAAATCAAGAAGATGATGGTCGAGCGGCGCGTTTAGTTCGGCGATCGATTGTCGGCTCCGCGCCTGTGGTGTTGCGGCAGCCGAGATCAAGCAGATGATGGTTGAACGCCTGAAGTGAGGCTATAGCGGCTGATATGACGGACACGGACCTTCCCAATCTCACTGCGGTCGAAGCACGCGTGCTCGGCTGCCTGATCGAGAAGAAGGAATTGACGCCCGACGTCTACCCGATGACTTCGAATGCGCTGGTGTCTGCCGCCAACCAGAAGACGTCGCGCGAGCCGGTCATGGCCCTGGAAATGGTCGACATCACCAGGGCGCTCGCTTCGTTGCAGGCGAAGGGACTGGCGAAGCAGCAGTTTGCCTCGCGGGTCGAGCGCTACGAACATCAGATGGCCCAGAAGTTCTCGCTGACACGCAACCAGAGTGCTGTGGTCGGAATGCTTCTGCTGCGCGGACCGCAGACCGTCTATGAGTTGCTCGCCCGCACCGAGCGCATGGCGAACTTCGCCGATGCCGACGCTGTGCGCGGCGAACTCGACATGCTGATCGGCCGCCGGCCGGCGCTGGTCAAGGAGATCGGCCGCGCCCCCGGCCAGCGCGAGGATCGCTTTGCGCATCTGTTGTCAGGCGATGTCGACGTTGCCGCCGTCGCCACTGTTGCGAGCCGAGCACCGAGCACGGCCTCACCCGCCGTGTCGGAGCTTGAGGAACGCGTTCGCCTTCTGGAAGAAGAAGTGGCGGCGCTGAAGGCGCGGCTCGACGCTGTCGGCGGATAAGCGCTCGGCGAACGACAGCGGGTCCGCATCGCTGACCGCTTGGTCGACCTTGTTCCTTTGCATCTGCTATAGCGCTCCGTGTTGATTGGCACGCGAGGGGTGGCAGATTTGATCGATCGGCATTTTCCAGCATCGATGGATCCGGCAATTGTGGCCGAGATCGACAGCCGCCTGGCGGATGTCGCACGTCGTCACCATGTGTCGATTCCCCTGGCAGTCGAGAGCGGCAGCCGGGCTTGGGGGTTTCCATCGCCCGATAGCGACTATGATTGCCGATTTGTGTTTGTCAGGGCGGCCAGCGAGACTTTCACGCTGTTCCCCGAGCGCGATGTCATCGAAATGCCGTTGACTTCGATCCTTGACGTCAACGGCTGGGAGCTTTCCAAGGCCCTGAAGCTGTTGCTCAAGGGCAATGTGGTCGTGGTCGAGTGGCTGACGTCCCCCTTGACCTACCAATGCGACACAACGTTTCGCGAGGCGTTCGCCAAGCTTGCGGACCAGGTCGCTGATCGTGCGTTGACAGGGCGACACTATTACCACCTGGCGGCCAATCACCTCGAACGTTTCCTGGCAACACCGGAGCGGGTGCCGCTCAAGAAGCTTTTCTATGCCTTGCGCCCCTTGATGGCCCTGAAATGGCTGGACGAGAATCCGAACTCGGCAATCGCACCGATGAACTTCCCAACCCTCTGCGCAGGCGTGACTCTTGAACCTGCCGTCGTCGGGGCCATTGATGAATTGATGGCACGCAAGGCCGAAACCCGCGAACTTGGCGAAGGGGAAATACCAGCGCCTATACGGGCTTTCCTGGCTGCGGAGTATCCGCGTGCGCAGACATGGCGAGATGGGGCTGAGGCGCGCCGTCCGGGCAGCGAACGACTTCTCGATGATTTTTGGCGGGAATGGAGCCACAGGCTTGCCCCATCGAACTGATCTGCCGCGCATAGTGGCCTGATACTGGCGAGGCTATGCTGCCCCTTGATCCGCCCGCCGGCACCTTCTCCCCGCGGGCGGGGAGAAGGAAGCTGAGCTGTCTTACGTCCATGCAGCCTCGACGATCTCGCGGGCCATGGCTTCGGCGACAGCGTCGGTGGTGCGGCCTTCGCGTTCGGCGCGCTGGAAAATCCTGGTCAGCGTGCCGGCGATTTGTTCGACGCGCGGCATGACTGCCTCGACATGATAGCCGCCTTCGGTCATTTCGGCTGCGACATTGATGACGCCGCCGGCGTTGATGACATAGTCGGGGGCATAGAGGATGCCGCGCTCGACCAGGCGTTTGCCGTCTTCCGCCGTCGCCAGCTGGTTGTTGGCGGCACCGGCGACGATCCGGGCCTTGAGCAGCGGGATGGTCTCAGCCGAAAGCATGCCGCCGAGTGCGCAGGGCGCAAAGATGTCGACATCGGCGGCAACGATCGCGTTGCCCTCGACAACCGTCGCGCCGAACTTTTCGGCGGCGCGGGCGGTGCGCGTGGCATCTAGGTCGGAGACGGTCAGCACGGCACCTTCGGCATGAAGCTTCTCACACAGCGACCAGCCGACCGAACCGAGGCCCTGGACGGCGACGCGGATGCCTTTGAGCTCGTCGCTGCCGGTGCGGTGGCGTAGTGCCGCCTTGAGGCCGAGGAAGGTGCCTTGGGCCGTAAACGGTGAGGGGTTGCCGCTGCCGCCCTTGGTGGTGCCGCTGACATTGGGTGCACGCTCGGCGAGGAAATCGGCGTCGGCGAGCGTCATGCCCACGTCTTCGGCCGTGACATACTGGCCCTCGAGTGCCACCAGCATCTCGGCATAGGCCTCGAGCATGGCAGGCGTCTTGTCGGTCTTCGGATCGGCGATGATGACCGCCTTGCCGCCGCCGAGCGGCAGGCCGGCGATGGCCGACTTGAAGGTCATGCCGCGCGACAGGCGCAGCGCGTCCGTGACGCCAGCCTCGAAGCTGACATGCGGCCAGATGCGAGTGCCGCCGAGCGCAGGTCCGAGCACTGTCGTGTGGATGGAGACGATGGCGGTCAGGCCGCGCACGGCGTCGCGGCCGAGCCAGACCTGCTCGTGGGCGTCGAAGCCGGGGATACGGGCGGCGTCCGCGGTGATGTCGGTGATTTCGAGGGTGGTGGCGCCGGAAAGCTTGGCCTGGCGCGGTTCGGTGACGTTCAGCATGAGGGTTCCTCCCGGTGGGCTGGTCCCCTCCAAAGCTAAACATTTCGAGCGATCTTTGGTTTCGAAGACGGGCAGCGACGCGACCGTGCATTGCGCCCAGGTGCCTCGTCGCGCAACAAACGAAAAATCCGGCTTGCGAAGAAAAAGTAGGCCGGGCGCGGGTCTGCCCCCCTGCGCCCGGCCCGCTGGACTGCCAGCGGCCATGCCACTGCCCTGGCATGGGGTGCTGTAGCCAGACCTCCTCCTGCGCCGCACCAGGGGTGCCGCGGCAGGGCCGCCTCGATGGGCGACAGGACTGTCGGTCCGCCGCTACCGGTCCGAGGTGTCCTTTGGTTCTTCAGGTTCGCGCCGCGGCCTCGCTTCGGCCTGCTTGGGAACCTTGGTGCCGAGTGCCATGGGGGCGAGGAAGGCACGCGGGTTGAAGCCCGCCGCAGCCAGCGCTGCGAGCGTCTTGAGAAATTGAAGGTGGTGCATGTCCGATTTCCTCGTACCGCCAGGACTGGACCCGCTTCGATTTGCGAGGGGAAATTAGACGGCGGGCGATGCCGTTTCTTGGACTGGGCGGCCCCTTTTTCGGGTTTCGGCGGTACGGGCTTGACCTATTCTTCGGCGCGAAATAGAAAGACGTCCTGCCCGCCTTGGTTGTATCTTGTTGAATAGGCCAATGACCGATTCCGACGGGCAGAACGTCTCCTTCCATATGCTTTCCGATGACCTCCCGGCGCAGGAGCGGCTTGCCGTGCTGCGCGAGGTCTATGGGCGCACGATCCTCAGGGCCGAGCTGGCGCCGGTAAACGATGCGCCTGTTCACATGGACATGCGGGTGCGGCTGCTGCCGGGCGTCGGCATCGCCACCGGCACCGCCTCGCCGATAAGCGTCGGTATCGGCAAGGAGATGATCGACAATGACGACGTCATCCTGCTGGCGGCGATTTCCGGCGGCAGCCATATGCAGATCGGCAGCTTCGAGGAAAGCATCCGTCCCGGCTGCGCGATGTTCGTGCCGGGCGGACGGGTGGGCGCGAACGTCACGCGTCCCGGCTTCACATACGTAAACCTACGATTCGAGCGGAAGGCGCTGCAGCCGCTGCTCGGAGACGTGTCGAAGATGATGATGCGGCCCATCCCGATCGACCAGGGCCCGATGCAACTTCTGATCAGCTACGCAACGGCGCTGCAGAAGCTGGATGTCGCGCTGCCGGGCAATATGGCGCGGATGGCAGCGAGCCACCTTCTCGACCTGACGGCGCTGACGCTGGGGGCTGCACGCGATGCCGAGCAGGTGGCGCTGGGGCGCGGCTTGCGTGCGGCGCGGCTGGCTGCGATCAAGGCCGACATAACGGCACGCAGCGACCTGCGCGGACTGTCGGCCGAGGCGATCGCCGCCGAACACAAGCTTTCGCCACGCTATGTGCGCAAGCTGTTCGAGAGCGAGGGGCTTTCATTCACTGAGTTCGCGCTCGGCCAGAAGCTGCGGCGAGCGCACCGCATGCTGGCCGATCCAAGATGGGCACAGCGCAGCATCACCGACATCGCCTATGAGGCCGGGTTCAACGACCTGTCCTATTTCAACCGGGTGTTCCGCCGGCGCTTCGATGCGACGCCCTCGGAGGTGCGGGCGGACGGCTTGGCCGCCTGAACGATGGATGCGGGCGCCGGATCGCTCCGACACCCGCACAGGATTGGCATCAGGCGAGCTTTGCGTCGAGCGACACCTTGATGGCGCCGAGCGCCTTGGAGACCGGGCAGTTCTCCTTGGCCTTGGAGGCGAGTTCCTGGAACTTGGCGTTGTCGATGCCCGGCACCGTGCCGACCAGGGTCAGCGCGCTTTCGGTGATGCCTGTGCCGGGGATGAGCGTCACCACCGCCTTGGCGTCGAGCTTGGCGGCGGGCGTGCCGTTCTCGGCGAGGAAGTGCGACAGCTGCATGGCAAAGCAGCCGGCATGGGCGGCGGCGATCAGCTCCTCGGGGTTGGTGCCCGACTTGCCGGTCTCGTCCTCGAAACGGGCCTTGAACGAATAAGGCTGGCCCTTGAGCGCACCGCTCTGGGTGTCGAGGGTTCCCGAGCCTTCCTTCAGATTGCCTTTCCAGACGGCATTGGCACTGTGGTTCATGACGTTCTCCATGATTTCTGACGGGGCCAGGTGCGGCAACCGGGTGAGACTATAGCGCCGGCTGCCGCGCCCGCCAGCTTCAAGGCTGAAGGAAAGGCGCGCCCGCAGAAAAAACTGTCTCGCCAAAATGTCTGGATATCGCCCGTCGCATCGTCCTTGGGGAGCCGCAGCATGTCGTTGCGGCTGCCGGAGGATGAGATGCAGATGCTGCCGCATGGCAATCTGGGAAAAGGAATAGTCGGGGCGCATGCTCCCGACGGATGTCATGTGCGGTCATCGGGCGTTGGCCGGATGCTCCTGGCGTTCGGCATCATCCTTGTGCTGGCTTTGCTTCTGGACGCGACGACATTGCGGCCAGTCGCCCGGTCCGCACCGCAGGTGATAGGCTTTCCAATACTGCAAGGGAGCGTGGGATGAAATATCTTTGCCTGGTTTATCATGAGGAACAGCAGCTTGGTGCGCTGTCGCGGGACGCTGCGGCGAAGCTCGACGCGGATTCGCTCGCCTATGACCGGATGCTGGAAAGAAGTGGCAAGCTGATCGCGGCAGAAGCTCTGCAATCGGTTAAGACGGCAAAGACCGTCAAACGCCGCAACGGCAAGAAGCTAGTGACCGACGGCCCGTTCGCCGAGACCAAGGAACAGCTGATCGGTTTCGTGATGATAGAGGCAGCCGACCAGGAGGAAGCCCTGGAGATCGCCTCGAACATTCCCCTTGCCGCCATGGGCCAGATCGAGGTGCGGGCGATCTACGATATTCCGGGATCGTAGGGGCACTTCGACAAGCTCAAGATGTGGGCTCTCGACGGCGCCGGTGTTCGGCGCGCCGCCTACCTTGGTATCGGGAGATCGGACAAGTATCGAAGGCGGAAACGGTCCTCTGGATCGGTCCCGGTTTCACTGGCGTTCCGACGTGAATCTCCAACGCGCGCCTCTCGGGCTGCTCGTTCACGAGAGGGAGTGATGAATATTTCTGAAACCTAAAAGAATAATAGCGTCAATTTTTTGCGGCAACGTTGGCGCGTTGAAGTCATTGACGATTTTACCTATGCTTACCCGGCATCAAGGGGGCCTGATTATTCTGCTCGGCTTGCTGGGCGGTGCGGCGTTCTGGTGGTACAGGATCCGTTACTTGAGTGAGGCTGCAAGCGAAGTTGCCGATGCGGTTGGTCGGGTGCGCGGCTCGGTTCGGCGTAAGCAACTGCGGAAGCAGGCAGAACTCTCACCCCTGGCGACCATTGATGATCCGGTTGTCGCGGCGGCCACGCTAATCATTGCCATCGTCACGGAAGGCATGGCGATTGCGCCGGACCGCGAAAACGTCATCAGGTCCGCGATCTCGGAAATTACCAATGTCGGGAAGGCCGATGAGGCGGTCATCTATGGAAAGTGGGCGGCGTCTCAGATCGACGATGCGAACGTCGTTATTGACAAGCTCGGGCCATTTCTACGGGATTGCCTCAACGAAAGCGAACGGCACCACGTCCTGGATATGATCCGCGACGTTGCCGCCGCTGGAGGCTCGCTCCCGCCCTTGCTCGATCGTCGTGTGCAGCGCCTTCGCCAGAAGTTCGGTTTTCAGGTCAACTAGGACTTGCCTTAGAGTTTTTCCGCTTTTCCACGAGTTGCGGAATCCCTCTATATCTATTGCTATTGCGCAAATCCGGACGGAAAACCGCTGCCCACTCTTCCCGGAATTGTCCTAGATCGCCTCCCCCCTGAGCAGGCGGGGTGTCTCGCCGGTCATACCGGAGGCCTGGCGGATGAAATATTCCTTCAGGCGAGGCACGCGGTCGACGAGGCCGAGGCCAATATCTCTGATGGCGCGGACCGGGGCGATGTCGTTGGAGAACAGGCGGTTGAGCACATCAGTCGTCACGCCCATGCGCACGGTGTCGAAGCGGCGCCAGGTCTCGTAGCGCTCCAGCACGTCCATGGCGCCGATGTCCTGTCCCAAGCGGTCGGCCTCGACGATGGTCTCGGCAAGGGCGGCTGCGTCCTTGAAGCCGAGATTGAGGCCCTGTCCGGCGATGGGGTGGATGCCGTGGGCGGCGTCGCCAGCGAGCGCGAAGCGCGGTGCGACGAAGGCCCGCGCCAGCGTCAGGCCGAGCGGCCAGGCGCGCGGCTTGTCCTCGACGCGGATCTCGCCGAGCTTGAGGCCGAAGCGCTGCTCCAGCTCGATCTCGAAGACGAAGGGGTCGCCCTTGACCAGCTTGTCGGCGTCCTCTGTGCGTTCGTTCCAGACGATGGAAGAGCGGTTGACGCCGTCGCGCGGCTTGAGCGGCAGGGTGGCGAAGGGACCGGCGGGCAGGAAATGCTCCTCGGCGCGGCCCTCGTGCGGACGCTCGTGGGCAACAGTGCAGACGATGCCCGACTGGCCATACTCCCAGCGCACCGTCTTGATGCCGGCCATGTCGCGCAGCTTGGAATTGACGCCGTCGGCGGCGACGAGCAGGCGAACGTCGATGCTGATGCCGTCGGCGAGATGCACCTTGGTGGCGGTCGTGCCGGTTTCGAAGGACTGGACGGCGACGCCCTCGATGATGTCGATGCCAAGCTCGGCGGCGCGGCGGCGCAGGGCGCCGTTGAGCACCTTGTTCTCGACCATGTGGGCGAAGGGCTCGCCGGGCGCGATCTCGCCGTCGAAGGTAAGGAACACCGGTCGTACCGGGTCGGCAGCCTTCGAATCGGTGATGATCATGTCCATGATCGCCTGCGCCTCGGGCTCGATCTCGGCCCAGCAGCCGAGTTGGTCGAGCATGCGGCAGGCGGCGGCGGCGATGGCCGAAGCTCGGCCGTCCTTGCGCCAGACCTCGGCGGGGGCGGCGTCGACGACGGCGATGTGCAGGCTCGGGCGCGACTGCTTCATCGACACGGCAGTGGCCAGCCCGACATAGCCGGCACCGGCAACCAAAACGTCGAGTTGCGTCGGTTTGCTCTGGTCCGTGGCCATGGCCGCTCTCCTCTTATCCGGCTGCCGCCTTGACTCGGCGGGGGCTTCCTGCTGGAAACCGAACGTCTTCCGACCCGAAAGGGGAAAACATGCCTGCCGCCATACAAGAGCTTCTCAGCATTCTCAATCTCGAGCAGCTGGAACACAACCTGTATCGTGGTCGCAGCCCGAAGGTTGCATGGCAGCGCGTCTTTGGCGGCCAGACCATCGCCCAGTCGCTGGTGGCGGCCCAGCGTACCGTCGAGGAAGACCGGCATGTGCACTCGCTGCACGGCTATTTCATGCGTCCGGGCGACATCAACGTGCCGATCGTCTACGAGGTCGATCGCATCCGCGACGGCTCGAGCTTCACCACCCGCCGGGTCGTTGCGATCCAGCACGGCAAGGCGATCTTCTCGCTCGAAGCCTCGTTCCAGCTCGACGAACCCGGCCTCGAATACCAGATGCCGATGCCACTCGATGTGCCGGCACCCGAGACGCTGAAGTCGCAGCGCGAGCTGCTCGAGGAAGCGCCTCACGTGCCCGACATGATCCGCATGTTCTGGGCCAAGGAGCGGCCGCTGGAGCTGCGCCCTGTTTATGCCGAGCACTATTCGAGCCGCGACAAGCTGCCGCCGCTACAGAAGGTGTGGATCCGGCTGACCGGGCCGGTGCCGAACGACCGGCCGACGCGCGCGGCCGTGCTTGCCTATCTTTCCGACATGACGCTGCTCGACACCGCGACCTTCGCGCATGGCCGCGGCATCTTCGATCCCGACATCCAGGCCGCCAGCCTCGATCACGCCATGTGGTTCCATCGCGAGCATTCCCTCGATGGCTGGCTGCTCTACACCCAGGACAGTCCGTCGACGTCGGGCGCCCGTGGCTTCACCCGTGGCGCGCTCTACGCCCAGGACGGCACACTGATCGCTTCGGTGGCGCAGGAAGGTCTGATCCGCCTGCGCACAAAGCCTGCAAAATAGGCATTTTAGTCTTTTTGCTCATTCTATGAGCAGGTGAATTGCTGCACGTGCGAAGACCTGCGCGCGCCTTCGCTTTATTCCTCTTTAAATACATATAGTTAGCCAGTGTCGGCCCAAACTGGCACGGAGCTTGAATCACCTTTTGCACTCACCGGTGGCTTTCGGGTCCGTCGGCGACGTCTGCAATCGCGGGGGACCCGCACCAGCAAGGGGTGAAACCTGATGAAAATCGTGATGGCTATCATCAAGCCGTTCAAGCTCGACGAGGTGCGTGAAGCGCTCACCAATGTCGGCATCCAGGGCCTGACGGTCACCGAAGTCAAAGGCTACGGGCGCCAGAAGGGGCATACCGAGATCTATCGCGGTGCCGAATATGCCGTGAGCTTCCTTCCCAAGATCAAGATCGAAGTCGCCGTTTCGACCGACCTCGTCGAAAAGGCCGTCGAGGCGATCACCGCCGCCGCCAAGACCGGCCAGATCGGCGACGGCAAGATCTTCGTCTTCGGCATCGACCAGGCCGTGCGCATCCGCACCGGCGAAACCGACACCGACGCGCTGTGAGCGGCCAACCAATTCTCATGGAGACCTCAATGCAAATTCCAACCTCATTGAAGACGGCGGCGCGGGCGGCCCTTGTCGGCACGCTCGCCCTGACCGCCCTGGGAACGGTCGTGGCCTTCGCCCAGGAAGCCGCACCCGCGGCCGCCGATGCCGCTGCCGCCGCGCCGGCAGCGGCCGACGTGATGGAGAAGGGCGACGTCGCCTGGATGATGACGTCTTCGCTTCTGGTGTTGTTCATGGCGCTGCCGGGCCTGGCTTTGTTCTATGGCGGTCTGGTGCGCGCCAAGAACATGCTGTCGGTCCTGATGCAGTGCACGATGATCGTGGCGCTGGTGATCGTGATCTGGACGCTCTACGGCTACTCGATGGCCTTCGGCGACGCGCCCAGCCCTTACTGGGGCGGTTTCGGCAAGGCGTTCCTGGCCGGCGTGACGCCTGAAAGCATGGCGGCGACCTTCACCAAAGGCATCGTCATTCCCGAATTCGTCTTCATCTGCTTCCAGATGACGTTCGCCTGCATCACGCCGGCGCTGATCGTCGGCGCTTTCGCCGAACGCATCAAGTTCTCGGCCGTGCTGCTGTTCGTGGCGCTTTGGGTGACCTTCGTCTACTTCCCGATCGCCCACATGGTCTGGGATTCGGACGGCCTGATCTATGGCTGGGGCGCGCTTGATTTCGCTGGCGGCACCGTCGTTCACATCAATGCAGGCATCGCCGCTCTTGTCGGCGCCCTTCTGGTCGGCAAGCGCACCGGCTATGGCAAGGACAACATGGCCCCACACTCGATGACGCTGACCATGGTCGGCGCCTCGATCCTGTGGGTCGGCTGGTTCGGCTTCAACGCCGGCTCCAACCTCGAGGCCAATGGCGGCGCAGCACTTGCCATGATCAACACCTTCACCGCGACCGCCGGTGCCATCATCGCCTGGGTGCTGATCGAAACCTTCGCCCGCGGCAAGGCCTCGATGTTGGGTGCGGCCTCGGGCATGGTCGCCGGCCTTGTTGCCGTCACCCCGGCCGCCGGCTTCGTCGGCCCGGTCGGCGCCATCGTGCTCGGCGCTATCGCTTCGGCCATCTGCTACTTCTTCGTCGCCGTGGTGAAGATCAAGCTTGGCTATGACGACTCGCTCGACGTGTTCGGCATCCACGGCGTTGGCGGCATCGTCGGCGCCATCGGCACCGGCGTCTTCAACGCCAAGGCGCTGGGAGGCGTCGGCTACGGCACGCTGTCGATGGGCGAACAGGTGTGGACGCAGTTCCTCGCCGTCTGCGTGACCGTCATCTGGTGCGGCATCGGTTCGCTGGTGCTCTACAAGCTGGTCGACCTTCTCGTCGGCCTGCGTCCGACTGTCGAAGCCGAACGTCAGGGCCTCGACCTCACCTCGCACGGCGAAGTGGCCTACCATTCGTAACGGCTCCGGCGGTTTGAACGAACCGCCGCATCCTCCCTATCCCGTCGTGCCCGCCACAAGCGGTCACGCCTTTTGGGGCCCGGAACGATCCGGGCCTCCTTTTTTGTCCAGGGATATCAGGCGCTCAGCTGAACAGCGCCTTCACGCGAGGCCACCAGCCGATGGCGGCGCGCACCTGCCGGGCGGCACTGCCACCCCTGACGGCATCGCCGAAATGGCAGTAGCAGACGATATTGTGCAGCTGCCGGTCGGACAGGTCGAAGAACCGCCTGGCTTCGCCATAGCTGTCGTCGTTGAGTCCGGCGGCACGGAAGGCAGGATCCTCGAACGCCACTGTTATGGGCGACCCCTGGGCGCGCATGGTCAGCCGCGCCTCGGGCGGGGCGTATTCGGTGCCGGAAAGCGTGCCCAGACGGCGTTCCGGCTGCCTCTCCAGAAGGTCCGCCCAGCGCTCGAGGCGCTCCTTGCGCGTCATCGGCAGGTAGGGAGTGGCAGTTTGGATTTCAGCTAAGGCCTGCAGTTGCTCGATGCTTTGATGCTTCATCGTCGCCTCCTGGCACGGATTGTTGCTGATCTCTGGGAGATATGGCGCACCCCGGCGGCGGCAAGGCTTGACATTGGCGGCCCATGCAAAAACCCGGAGAGACCTCGCAGCCAAAGGCCGGTCGGCTCGGCCCATTTCAGCGGGCCGTGATGCGCATCGTCATGAACGATGGCTTAACCTTAATGCGGCCTTAACCTTCCCCTCGATAGTCTGGATTCCGAATCTGCCCGCGATGCGTCCGCGCGTGGGTCATGGCATCTATGGACGGGGACAAGCATGCGTTCTGGGGTTTCCTCACCGCTCGCGCTGACCGAAACGGGGCACGGCATCCAGGCATTCGCACGACGCCAGGCCGGCCGCGCCGCGGGGCTTGGCCTGTTCGCCTTCGTTGCCTTCGGCCTGGCCGCGCTTGGCACATGGAACGTGGCCGATCCGAGCTTCAGCCATGCCACCGACAATCCCGTCACCAACGCCATGGGCTATTCCGGCGCGGTGTTCGCCGACCTCGCCATGCAGTTCTTCGGGCTGGCAGCGGTGGCGGCACTCGTTCCGGCCGTCATCTGGGGTGTGCTTTTCGCCACTGCCCGCGGTGTCGACCGCATGCCGAAGCGTGGCCTTGCCTGGTTCGGCTCGGCGCTGCTGGCTGCGGCCATCGCCGGCTGCGTCGGCGCGCCGCCCACCTGGCCGCTGCCGACCGGTCTCGGCGGCGTGTTCGGCGACATGGTGCTGAACATCCCTGGCCTGTTCATCGGCGGCTACCCCACCGGACTGGTGGCGACCGTCATCGGCGTGCTGCTGATTGCGCCCGCGCTGTGGCTGTTTGCCTATGGTGCTGGTCTGCTCAACCGCGAGAACGGCTTTGCCGCCGTACACGCCAAGCCCAAGCCCGACATGCGGGAGCAGGATTTCGCCAGCTTCGACGATGAGGATGACGACGACAGCGAAGGCGTGCTGGCGCTCGGCGCCATCACCCATTGGTGGCTGTCCGCCAAGGCCTGGATGCGTCGCCGTGCCGCCAGGCGGCGCGAGGAGGATGGCTTCGACATGCCGCCGGTCAAGCGCGAAAGCGCCTGGCGGCAGGCTGCCGAGCGCGTCGAGAAGGCCGAGCGCGCCGAAGCGCGGGTCACGCCCGCCGGCCGCGCCCGCGTCGAGCCCGAATTCTTTGCCCAGATGGTGCAGGAACGCGGCGCCTCGATCGACCCCGACGATCAGGATGTGTTCGGCGACGACGACGATTTCGACATGCCGCAGGGTGGCGCGCAGGTGCAGAATTTCCGCACGCCTGCCTCGGCGGGACCGGCTTCGGCGCGCGTGGCAGCACCCGCGCCGCGGCCCGCTCCCGGCGCCCGCGTGCAGCGCGAGGCACAGACGTCGCTGATCGGCTCCGACACGTTCGAGATGCCGTCGCTGCACTTCCTGGCCGAGCCCAAGAACGTGGCGCGCGATCCGAGCCTGTCCAAGGATGCGCTGGAGCAGAATGCGCGTCTGCTCGAGGGCGTGCTGGAGGATTTCGGCGTAAAGGGCGAGATCATCCATGTCCGCCCGGGACCCGTGGTCACGCTCTATGAGCTGGAGCCGGCCCCTGGCATCAAGTCGTCGCGCGTCATCGGCCTTGCCGACGACATTGCCCGTTCGATGAGCGCGATCGCGGCCCGCGTCGCCGTCGTTCCCGGCCGCAACGCCATCGGCATCGAACTGCCCAACGCCAAGCGCGAGACGGTTTACCTGCGCGAGATCATGGCCAGCCGCGATTTCGAGACGACCAAGGCAAAGCTGGCGCTTGCGCTCGGCAAGACCATCAATGGCGAGGCTGTCATCGTCGACATCGCCAAAATGCCGCACGTGCTGGTGGCCGGCACCACCGGTTCGGGCAAGTCGGTGGCGATCAACACCATGATCCTGTCCTTGCTCTACCGCATGACGCCACAGGAATGCCGCCTCATCATGATCGACCCGAAGATGCTGGAACTGTCGGTCTATGACGGCATCCCGCATCTTTTGACGCCCGTCGTCACCGACCCGAAGAAGGCGGTGGTGGCGCTGAAGTGGACGGTGCGGGAGATGGAAGACCGCTACCGCAAGATGTCCAAGGTCGGCGTCCGCAACATCGACGGCTTCAATGCGCGAGTGGCCGCGGCCGACAAGAAGGGCGAGAAGATCTCGCGCACGGTGCAGACCGGCTTCGACCGCCAGACCGGCGAGGCGATCTACGAGACCGAGGATCTCAACCTCGAGCCGATGCCCTACATCGTCGTCATCATCGACGAGATGGCCGATCTGATGATGGTTGCCGGCAAGGACATCGAAGGCGCTGTCCAGCGCCTTGCCCAGATGGCCCGCGCGGCCGGCATCCACGTCATCATGGCGACGCAGCGTCCGTCGGTCGACGTCATCACCGGCACGATCAAGGCCAACTTCCCGACCCGCATCTCCTTCCAGGTCACGTCGAAGATCGACAGCCGCACCATCCTTGGCGAGCAGGGCGCCGAACAGCTGCTCGGCATGGGCGACATGCTCTATATGGCGGGCGGCGGTCGCATCCAGCGCGTCCACGGCCCGTTCGTCGCCGACGACGAGGTCGAGAAGGTGGTTGCCCATCTCAAGCTGCAGGGCGTCCCGGAATATCTCGACGCCATCACCGAGGACGACGGCGAAGGCGACGACGACCAGCCCTCGGGCAAGGGTGGTGGCGGTGGCGGCAATTTCGAGGATTCGGACGATCCCTACGATCAGGCGGTGGCGGTCGTGCTGCGCGACGGCAAGGCGTCGACCAGCTACATCCAGCGCCGGCTCGGCATCGGCTATAACCGTGCCGCCTCGATCATCGAGCGGATGGAGAAGGAAGGCATCGTGGGCGCGGCCAATCACGCCGGCAAGCGCGAGATCCTTGTTCCGACCGAAGACGACAAGATGTAGAATCCTCGGAACCGGCGATCACGTTTTCGCGTTCGGTGGGCGCTCGATGAACCATGTCAAACTTCAGCCCTACTAAGTGCCGATAGAACCGTCCAACTGGAATGAGAGAGTTACCGGCATGAACGATGACATTCGCACCCCGACCCGCCGGCGCCTGCTTGGCCTGGCGGCTGCGATCGCGCTGACCGCAACCCCGCTGATCGCGCTTCAGGCCCCGGCCCAGGCACAGGCAACCGACGCTGCGCAGCGCATCGCCGACCATTTCTCCAGCGTGCGCTCGATGTCTGGCGAGTTCGTCCAGTTCGGCCCGCGCGGCGAGCAGACCGGCGGCAAGTTCTTCCTCGAACGCCCCGGCAAGATCCGCTTCAACTACGAGGCGCCGTCGAACTTCAAGGTGATCTCGGACGGCCAGTCCGTCGTCATCCTGAACTCGAAGATGCGCACCTCCGACCTCTATCCGCTGTCGAAGACGCCGCTGAAGCTTCTGCTCGACGACCGCATCGATCTCAGCGGCAACAAGGTGAAGAGCGTCACCGAGGAGGACGACCTGACGACCATCAAGCTTTCCGACAAGCAGGTGTTCGGCAATTCGACCATCACCATGATGTTCGATCCCAAGTCCTACGACCTGCGCCAGTGGACGATCACCGATACTCAAGGCAAGGACACCACCGTCATGGTGTTCAACGTCAAGGTGGGCGGCTCCTTCCCGGCCGACACGTTCAAGATCGACTACAAGCTCAACCGCGAGCTCAACGCCCGCAAGAGCAACGACTGAGAAGCCGGCTCCGTCCAGCCGGTCATCTGATGCGGCTGGGTGCGTTGTCGGGCTCTTGCCTCGAACCTGCGCGCCTTAGTTGTGGACAGCGGCGCCGATGGTGCCGCTTTTGCCATCGCGACTTGTCACGGCCATCTGGCGCTGTCAGGTTCCGCGCCGAAGTCAGCCGGAACCTGCCATGCCCTTCTCCATCGCCACCTGGAATATCAACTCCGTGCGCCTGCGCATGCCGCTGGTCGAGCGCCTGCTGCTTGAGCGAGCACCCGATGTCCTGTGCCTGCAGGAGACCAAATGTCCCGACGACCAGTTTCCGTCGGCGGGATTCCGCAAGCTTGGCTACGAGCACATCGCCTTCCACGGCCAGAAGGGCTATCACGGCGTGGCGACGGTGGCGCGGCGGCCGCTGGAGATCGTGGAGAAGCGCCGCTTCTGCGAGATCGACGACAGCCGCCACCTGTCGGTGCGGTTCGACGCCGGCGGCAAGAAGGTGACGTTGCATAATTTCTACGTGCCTGCCGGCGGCGACGAGCCCGACACTGAAATCAATCCGAAGTTCCGCCACAAACTCGACTTCGTCGCCGAGATGAACGCCATCCGCGCAGCGCATGACGATGGCTCGGCCTCGGTGCTGGTCGGCGACCTCAACATCGCGCCGCTGGAACATGACGTGTGGTCGCACAAGCAGTTGCTCAACGTCGTCAGCCACACGCCTGTGGAGACCGAAAACTTCGAAGCGATGCGCAAGGCCGGCGAGTGGGTCGACCTGATGCGCCTCAACGTGCCGGACGATGAGAAGATTTACACGTGGTGGAGCTATCGCGCCAAGGACTGGGAAATCTCCAACCGCGGCCGCCGCCTCGACCATGTCTGGTCTTCGCCCAACCTCGCGCCAAGCCTCGCCGGCATCGAAATCCTGCGCGAGGCGCGCGGCTGGGAACGGCCGTCGGATCATGTGCCCGTGATCGCGCGGTTCGACCTGGACTGACGGATTCAGGTGAGGCTACTCCGACTGGCTGACTATCCCGTGCGCACAGCCATTGCGATGGCAAGACAGCGAGCAATCTCCGCGTCACGCCAAGACATTCCAGACCTGAACGCGGTGCGGCCGGGCGCTACTTGCCGAACCTGGGCGCCATGCTCTCGATGCGCGCGATCATGTCCTGGAGGTCTTCGAGGATATGCTGGTGCAGGCTGGCGGCGACCTCGGGGTATTCCTCGAGGATGCGGTGGAACATCTTGCGGTTCAGGCGGATGATTTCCGAATCGACCTCGGCGGCGGCACTGGTAAGGCGGCGGGTGTCGGCGATGAGGGCCAGTTCACCAAGCATGGCGCCGGCGCCGGCCGAGCCCATGTCGGCGCGCACGCCTTCGATCTCGCGGTAGAGCGCGATGCGTCCCGAGATGACGACATAGGCCGAATCGGCCTCGTCGTCCTCGCGATAGAGCTTGCGTTCGGCGGGGAGATGGATGTTCTCCGCGCCGAAGGCCAGCAAACGCAGCTGTTCTTGGGTGAAGCCCTCGAACAGCCTCACGCCGGACAGGATGCGGATGTCATCATCCAGCGCCATTATGTCCCCGACTTCTCAGACCGGCTCCCCTCCCAATCGTTTGCCGGCGGCCCCGCTGCGCCGGTAAAAAAGCCGATCAGGGAACCAGCTTGTATCCGCCGCTTTCTGTCACAAGAATTTCCGCATTGGAAGGATCGCGCTCGATCTTCTGGCGAAGCCTGTAGACATGTGTTTCGAGCGTATGGGTGGTGACGCCCGAATTGTAGCCCCAGACCTCTTCGAGAAGGACGTCGCGGGTGACCACTTTCTGGTCGGCGCGGTAGAGATATTTGATGATCGAGGCCTCTTTCTCGGTCAACCGGACCTTGCCGCCGCGCGCGTCGATGAGCAGCTTCTGGCTCGGCTTGAACGTATAGGGGCCGACGGAGAAGGTGGCGTCTTCGCTCTGCTCGTGCTGGCGCAGCTGGGCGCGGATGCGGGCGAGCAGGACGGCGAAGCGGAACGGCTTGGTGACATAGTCGTTGGCACCCGCCTCGAGGCCGAGGATCGTGTCCGAATCAGTGTCGTGGCCGGTGAGCATGATGATGGGGGCCTTGTAGCCGCCCTTGCGCAGGATCTTTACCGCCTCGCGCCCATCCATGTCGGGCAGGCCGACATCCATGATGAGCAGATCGATCAGGCCGCCGCGCGCCGTGGCGACGCCCTTGGCGGCGCTCGCCTCCTCAAGGACTTCGAACTCCTCGTAGAGCGCCAGCTGCTCGACCAGCGTGCTGCGCAGATCGTCGTCATCGTCGACGATGAGGATGGTGCGTGAGGTCATGGATCAATCCGTGTTTAAAATCAGTATTCTGTTGACCGTAGACTATGGATGCGGAAGCTGATCGCCACAACCGTCGACGGGGTGATTTGTTCCGCCTGCGATCATACAAGAAAATTCGAAGGCGCAATTGGGGCGGGCGAGATTTTGCGACAAGGCATTTCCACGATAATTGTGCGGGCCAAGCCCGGTTGTGCGACCAAGGGGCTCTTGCAGGCGGGCAACCAGGTGTTTCCCTGCGCGCTCGGGCGCGGCGGCATCACCTCAAACAAGCGCGAAGGCGATGGCGGCACGCCGCTGGGGACGATGCGTTTGCTTTCGGGTTACTTCCGCAACGACCATTTTCGTGGACGCGGCACGCGATTGGCGATGAGCCCGATCGATGCGGACCTCGGCTGGTGCGAGGTGCCCGATGACCGCAACTACAACAGGCCGGTGAAGATACCCTATGGCGCCAGCCATGAGCGGATGAAGCGCGATGACCGCCTTTATGACGCCTGCATCGTGCTCGACTGGAACATCAGGCCACGCCGGCGCGGGCGCGGCAGCGCCATTTTCTTTCATCTGGCGCGGCCCGGCTTCACGCCGACACAAGGCTGCGTGGCGGTGACCGACAAGGTCATGGCGCGGCTGTTGCCGCTCCTGTCCAGCCGGACAGTGCTGAAGGTGGTTCGCTAGAGCAGACCCGGAGTGCCAAAAAAAGCGGCCCGAAGATCCCAGGGGATCGTCGGGCCTTAGGTACTGCTTCCAATGTAGCAGTGGGAGATGCGGAGTAAGGTCGGCTCAGCGGCGCGTGGGGCGGCGCGGCTGCTGCCAGCCAATGTCGAGCAGGCCAAGATGGCCGAGTTCGGCGTCGACCGCCTTGGCAATGTCTTTCCGGGCAATGCCGGTGTCGCGGAGGTAGTGCTCGGACAGCTCGGCCGCATCCTGCGCGGGCACGTTGAGGGCTGCCTTCATTTGGCGAAACCAATCGAAAACCTGATGCAGTCGTGCCGGCTGGGCATAGGTGGCTTTCAGGATATCGGTCGTCATGGTCATTTCCGTTCGTCCGGATATCAAATCCGGTTTGACATTGTTTCAACTGGTCCCATGATGGAGCGCGGAAAGACAAAAGAGAAACGAGTAGTTCTTTCTCGATCATCAAGTTTGGTTTGAAGATCCTGCGATGCGTTCGATGCCTGGGACACGTGCGCTGAGGACACTTGAGGCTGCCGGCCGGCACCTCAATTTCACGCGCGCCGCCGACGAGCTGGGGCTGACGCCGGCGGCCGTCAGCCATCAGATCAAGGAAATAGAGGACCAGCTCGGCGTGGTGCTGTTCACCCGCACAAGCCGTAGCATCAGGCTGACGGAGGCGGGTGCTGCACTCTGCGACGCAGCGGCAGATGCCATTGACGTGCTCAATCGGGCCGTGTCGAGGGCGCGAAAGCTGACGCGCGGCACGGCGTTGCTGAAGGTGACGCTCGATGCGCAGTTCGCTTCGAAATGGCTGATGCGGCGCATCGACGGCTTCCGCAAGCTGCATCCCGATATCGAACTGCGCTTCGACATCAGCTACGACGTGCGCGACTTCGACCTCGACGACGTCGATGTCGGCATTCGCTTCGGCACGGGCAAATATCCGGGGCTGGGTGCCGACCGGCTGTTCGACAACATGATCATTCCGGTGTGCAGCCCCAGGCTGCTGCGCTCGGGGCCGCCGCTGCGTGTGCCGCGCGACCTGTTCCACCACACGCTGGTGCATATCGAATGGTCACAGCAGGGCGTGACCTGGCCGAACTGGCGCATGTGGATGGCGGCGGCCGGTGTCGACGACTTCGACGACAGCCGCTCGGTCGTGTTCACCACCTCGTCGGATGCGGTGCAGGCGGCGATCGACGGCAGTGCCGTGGCGCTGGCCGATTTTGCCATGGTCGCCAACGACCTGTCGGAGGGGCGGCTGGTGCGGCCCTTTGACCTCGGCATCCGGGTGTCGCGTGAGTTCGCCTATTTCCTGGTCTATCCCAAGGCAACGGCAGACGATCCGCGCATCGCGGCGTTCAGGGCCTGGATCCTGGACGAGGCGGAGAAGACGCAGGCTTGAAGAAGCAGATCCTTGGGCTCTCGCGTTCCTTCGCCCCCCACAAGGGGGAGATCAGCAGCTTCGTCCTTGCCGCTCATCCTTCCAAGTTTCGCTTCACCGGCCCGAGATGACGGAGGCAGCGTCAGGCGAAGCGCCAGACGGTGGTGCGCTTGACTTCGGCGTCTTCGAGGGCGCGGGTGACCGACACCTCGTAGGTCGCGAGCTTCTGCAGCCGGTCCTTGGGAAGGTAGGCGCGGCCGGGGTCGCCGACGAGGACCTCGGCGCCGCGGGCCCGCAGCGCTTCGAACCATGGCACGAGGCGGTCGGCGAACGGTTTTTCGTAGAAGACGTCACCGGCGAGCACGACGTCCCAGCCGTCGTCATGGCCGACGAGGTCGGAGCCTTCGAAACCGACCACAACGTTGTTGGCCTTGGCGTTGAGGCGGATGGCCGCTTCGCAGAACGGATCTATGTCGGCGCCGATGACGGAGGCCGCACCCGCCTTCATCGCCGATATGGCAACAAGGCCTGAGCCCGAGGCGAAGTCGAGGACGCGTTTGCCGGCCGTCGTTTCAGGGTGATCGAGCACATAACGCGCCAACCCCTGGCCGCCGGCCCAGGCGAAGGCCCAGAAGGGCGGCGGCAAGCCGATTTCGGACAGCTCTTCCTCGGTGCGGTGCCAGAGGTCATGCGCCTCGTCGGCGAGGCGCAGCGAAATCTCGGGCACATGAGGCGGCTGCATCAGCGCCGTGTTGGCAAAGATGAAGCTTTCCGCGCTTTCGGGCGTCAGACGGGCAGAGAGAGCAGCGGTCACGGTGCCTTGGCGAGCCCGGCCATGCGGCAGACTTCCCGCCATTCGTCAGGCGTGACCGGCTGGACGGACAGGCGCATCGAGGTGACCAGCGCCATCTTTTCCAGGGCCGGGTTGGCCTTGACGTCGGCTAAGGTGACCGGCTTCGGGATTTCGCTGTGGTAGCGGATGTCGACGCATTCCCAGCGCGGGTCTTCTGTTGTGGTGTCGTGATGGGCGAGCGCGCAGACCTCGGCGATGCCAACGACCTCCAGGCCTTCATTGGAATGGTAGAAAAAGCCGAGGTCGCCGATCTGCATGGCGCGCATGTTGTTGCGGGCGAGGTAGTTGCGCACGCCGTCCCACTGGGTGCCGTCTTTACCCTTGGCCTTCAGCATCTCGAAGGAGAATTTGAACGGCTCGGATTTGAACAGCCAGTATTTCTTCTCGCTCATGTCGTCCCCTCGATGTGCCGATCAGGCGCTGGCCGGGTTGTTGAACACCCAGTTCCATGGGCGGATGTCGACACTGTCGAACAGGCCGGCCTTGGCGTAAGGATCGGTGTCGGCGATCGCCTTGGCCGCCGCTGCGTCAGCCGCCTCGATGACCACCAGGCTGCCGTCCGGCTTGCCGTCTGCGTCGAGGAAGGGGCCAGCGAACTTCAGCGTGCCCTTGGCGTTGAGGTCGTTGAGAAAGGCGACATGATCAGGGCGCGCGTCGAGGCGGACCTGGAGATGACCAGGCTTGTCCTTGCAGATCAGTGCGAAAAGCATCGTTGTCCCTCTATGGCTGAATTTCAGTCGGCTTCGGCACGCAGCGGGCGGGTCATCAGCCCGGCGACGGCCTCGTTGATGGTGATGGCATTGTCGAGCAGGGCAGCGACGGCCTCGATGATCGGCGCGTCAAGGCCTCGCTCGCGGGCGATGCGGGCGGCGATGTAGGCGGTAGCGACGCCCTCGGCGAGCGGACGGCCGGAAAGCTCCTCGCCTTTGCCGAGCGCCACGCCATAGGCGAAGTTGCGCGACTGCACCGACGAGCAGGTCAGCATCAGGTCGCCGAGGCCGGACAGGCCCATCAGCGTTTCGGGCCGGGCGCCGAAGGCAGCACCGATGCGGCGCAGTTCGACGAAGCCACGGGTGACGAGCGCTGCCTGCGCCGAGGCGCCGAGGCCGGCACCTGTCACGGCGCCCGCGGCAATGGCAAAGACGTTCTTCAATGCGCCACCGATCTCGACGCCGATGAGGTCGTCGGAAGAATAGCACCGCAGGTTGGCGGCGGAAAAGCGCAGGGCGAGCGCCGAGGCGCGGGCCTCGTCCTCAGCTGCGACGACGACTGCCGTGGGCAGGCCGCGCGAGACGTCGGTGGCGAAGCTCGGGCCGGAAAGGGCGGCTACCGGGTTCTGCGGCAGGGTCTCGGCGGCAATGTCTGACAGAAGTCGGCCCGTGTCGCGTTCGATGCCCTTGGCGCACAACACAAGCGGGACATGAACGGCGACATGCGGCTTGGCCTCCGACAGCACGCTGCGCAGGGCCTGTGCCGGGGTGACGACCAGAACACAGTCGGCACCGGCGAGGGCGGTTGCCAGGTCGGTGGTGGCGACTATGCCTGTTTCGAAGCTGATGTTGGGCAGGTAGCGCGGGTTCTGGCCCTTGGCTATGGCCGCAACGCTGTCGGCATCGCGGGCCCATAGCGAGACGGCATGGCCGGCGCGCAGCATGGCGAGTGCCAGGGCCGTACCCCAGGCGCCGCCGCCAAGAACCGTGACCTTGTATGTGCTCATGCCTTGGCTCCTCGTCTGCCGGAGCCGACGACAGGGGCCGACACGCTGTCCAGCGGCCAGCGCGAGCGCGGCACGAAATCGAATGCGTCTTGCTCGACAAGATCGGCGCGCAGCCGCTCGATGCCAGCCCAGGCGATCATTGCGGCGTTGTCGGTGCACAGCGCCATGGGCGGTGCGATGAAGGCAAAGCCGTTCTTGGCGCAGAGTGTTTCAAGCCGGGTACGGATCTGCTTGTTGGCGGCGACGCCACCGGCAACCACGAGTGCCGGGGCAGCAACGCCGGGGAATTCGTCACGGAAGCGGGCCAACGCGCGCTTGACGCGGTCGCCGAGCGTGTCGGTTACGGCGGCCTGGAAGGAGGCACAGATGTCGGCGACGTCCTGGTCGCTGAGCGGCGCGACAGATGTCGCTGCCTGGCGCACAGCCGTCTTCAGCCCCGAGAAGGAGAAATCGGGCTGGGCCGAGCCCTTCATCGGGCGCGGAAAGACAAAGCGGCTGGCGTCGCCCGAGGCTGCCGCCATCTCGACATTGGGGCCGCCGGGATAGGGCAGGGCCAGCATCTTGGCGGTCTTGTCGAAAGCCTCGCCGAGCGCATCGTCGATGGTGGTGGCCCAGCGCTGGTAGTCGCCGACGCCGCGCACCAGCACGATCTGGGTGTGGCCGCCGGAAACGAGAAGCAAAAGATAGGGAAATTCGAGCCCGTCGGTCAGCCGCGCCGTCAGCGCATGGCCTTCGAGATGGTTGATGGCGATCAGCGGCTTGCCGGCTGCGGCAGCCACGGCCTTGGCGGTCATCAGACCGACGATCAGGCCGCCGACGAGGCCGGGGCCGGCAGTGGCGGCGACAGCGTCGATGTCAGCAAGCGAAACGCCGGAATCCTCGAGTGCTGCCTCGACGATGCCGTCGAGCGCCTCGACATGGGCGCGGGCCGCGATCTCGGGCACGACGCCGCCGAATGCCGCGTGTTCCTCGATCTGGCTGAGCACCGTGCTCGACAGGATCACCGGCGCCTTGCCCGGTTCGAGCGCAACGACGCTGGCCGCGGTTTCGTCGCAGCTTGTCTCGATGCCAAGAACACGGATCAATTGGTCGCTACCCTGCATGATTGCCCGGTGGTAATTTCCTAGATAGGAGGTACGGAACCGCCCCGCCAGCGCGGGGTTATCACGGACCGGGCGTCATGCAAACCAGAGCCTTGAAAATCGGAACCCGCGGCAGTCCGCTTGCCCTTGCGCAGGCGCAGGAGACGCGTGCGCGGCTGATGGCGGCGCATGGCTTGCCGGAAGAGGCGTTCGAGATCGTGGCGATTTCGACCAGCGGCGACCGCATCCAGGACCGCCCGCTGTCGCTGGCCGGCGGGAAGGGGCTGTTCACCAAGGAACTGGAAGAGGCGATCTATGCCGGTGAGGTCGATTTTGCCGTGCATTCGTCCAAGGACATGCCGACGCAGCTGCCCGACGGGCTCGAGCTTTCGGCTTTCCTGCCGCGCGAGGATGTGCGCGATGCCTTCATCGGCCGCGCAGCAAAGAAGATCATGGACCTGCCCGATGGTGCTGTCGTCGGCTCGTCGTCGCTGAGGCGCCAGGCACTGATCCGCCGCATGCGGCCGGACCTTGAGGTGGTGATGTTCCGCGGCAACGTGCAGACCCGGCTGAGGAAGCTGGACGAGGGCGTTGCCGAGGGTACGATCCTTGCCCATGCCGGCCTGCGCCGGCTCGGGCTGGCCGACATCATCACCGACCTGATGCCGGTGGACCAGTTTCCGCCGGCGCCGGGGCAGGGCGCGATCTGCATCGAAAGCCGCATTGGCGACGCACGCGTGCGCGACATGCTCGATGCGATCGACCACAAGCCGACAGGGCAGGCGCTGGCCTGCGAGCGGGCGTTCCTCGCCGCACTCGACGGTTCCTGCCGCACGCCGATTGCCGGCTACGCCGAGATCGAGGGCGACAGGCTGTCCTTCTCCGGGCTGATCCTGACGCCCGACGGCACGCAATGGCATGAAGCGAAAGCCGAAGGGCGCGCTGCCGACGGTGCTGAGATCGGCCGCAAAGCCGGCGAAGAGGTCAGGGCACGCGCCGGAGAGCAGTTCTTCGAGGGGTGGAGCTAGATGGCACGCCGCGTACTGGTGACGAGGCCGGATCCCGGCGCCACCCGTACCGCGCGGCGCCTCGAAACGCTCGGCTTCGAGCCGGTGCTTCTGCCGCTTTCCGAAACGCGTCCCGTGCCTGTGGCGCGTGATATCGTTCCGATCAATGCAACTGCGGTTGCCGTTACCAGTTCCAACGCGCTGCGCCATGCGCCCAGCGGCCTGGTCGAGCGTCTCAGCCACCTGACCTGCCATGCGGTGGGCGCCAAGACCGCTGACAGCGCCCGCCAGGCCGGCTTCACCTCGGTCAGGGAAGGCCCAGGTGATGCGGCAGCGCTTGCCGACCAGGTGGCACGCCAGCTCGGCAAGGCGACGCTGGCCTATCTCTGCGGCCGGGTGCGGATGCCGGAATTCGAACGTCGCCTCGAAGTGGGTGGCGTGCGGGTGATATCGATCGAAACCTATGACACCGTGGCGCTGACGCCCGACCCGGGGCTTGTCCGCCACAGGCTGGGCGGGCAGCCGGTCGATGCAGTGCTCGTCTATTCGGCGCGGGCAGCGGCAGCCTATGGCGAATTGCTTGCGGCCCATGTCGAGGCCGACATGCTGATGCGCCGGGCGCGCTGCCTGTGCCTGTCGGGGCGGATCGCTGCGGCCATGGGCGAGGGGCTCAACATCGAAGTGGCGCTCGATCCCAACGAAGACGCGCTGCTGGCACTTCTCGGCGATCCCGATTGACTGTGCCTTATGCTGGCCTTTTTTCGAAGGCCGGTGGATGTTACTGATTTTTATCTTCGACCCCGCAATGGTCGCGGGACTGTGCCAACGAAAATCGCGGAGCCCCAAGCATGGTCAAGACGCCGAAGACGCGCCATTCGAAATCGCACCGCGAGCCGGTGACAATCGAGCTCGAGCCGGGCGCCGTCTCGCGCGTCGAAGAGGCCAATGCTTCTGCTGACAGCGGCGCAGAAAACGTTGCCGCCACTGTTGGCGACGAGGCCGTGACCGAAGCCCCGACTGAGGCCGCTGCATCTGAGGCGAAAGCCGAGGCCGCCCCTGTCTACGACTACAGTTTCGAAAACACTAAGCCGGCGAATGAGCCGAAAGCCGAGGCCAAGGCTTCCGCCCCATCGAGCGCTGCCGGCAACGGTTCCAGGGCATCGAGCTCCGCGCCGAAAAACGCGCCGGCGCGCCAGCCGACATCGGGCCTGCTGCCCGGCCTGGCCGGAGGTCTTGCCGCATTGGTGATTGCCGGCGGGCTGCAATATGCCGGTATTCTGGGCGCGCCGTCGTCGGGCGCCGACGACAACGGGCAAACGCAGGCCGAAATCGCATCGCTGAGATCGCAGATCGCCGACCTCGCCGCGGCGCGCAATGGCGGCGACGACGCGGGGCGGATGGAGGGCCTGTCGAGCGAGATCGCCCAGATGAAATCGGAGGTCGAGGCACTCAAGTCCGCCGGCAGCAAGGCTGGAGCACCCGAAGCGCTTGCCGGTCTCGACCAGCGCATCAAGGATGTCGAGGCGGCGGTGACGTCGCTTGGGCAGGGTGGTGGCGCCGCAGGCGAGATCGCGGCGCTGAACGACAAGGTCGGCGCGCTCGATACGGCATTGAAAGCCGCCGGCGAGACGGCAACCGCCGATGACGGCAAGATCGCCTCGCTGGAGCAATCGGTGTCGCAGCTGACGTCAAAAGTCGATGCGCAGGCGTCGCAGCCGAAGATCGCGCTGGCGATCGCGGCTTCGGCGCTCAAGTCGGCTGTCGACAGGGGCGGCGCGTTCAAGGCGGAACTTGAGACCTTTGCGGCGATTTCGCCCGAGGCGCCGGAGCTTGCGACGCTGCGCGCCCATGCCGAAAAGGGCGTTGCGACGCGTGCCGACATCGTCGCCGAGACGGACGCTGCGGCCAATGCGATGATCGCGGCGGCCAAGCCCGTCAACCCCGATGCCGGCATCGTCGAGCGACTGGTGTCGAGCGCCGAATCGTTGGTCAAGGTTCGGCCGATCGGCGCCGTGGAAGGGCCAGGCGTGCCGGAAACGGTGGCACGCATGGAGTTCGCCGTGAGCCAGGGCGATCTCGCCAAGGCGCTCGCCGAATACGAGACCTTGCCGGAGCCGGCCAAGGCAGGGGGCGCTGAATTCGCCGCCAAGCTCCAGGCGCGGCTGGAGGTGGAGGCGCTTGTCGACCAGCTCGTCGCCGGCGCGATGAAGGCGTGAGGCGCACCAGATGATCCGCATCCTGTTCTATCTTGCCGTCGTCTTCCTGCTCGGGCTGGGCTTTGCCTGGCTCGCCGACCGTCCAGGCGAAATGGTGGTGACCTTCAGCGGCTATCAGTACCAGGTCAGCCTGATGGTGGCGGCGGTGACCGTAACTGCGATCGTGGCTGCGGTGATGCTGCTGTGGTGGCTGACCAAGTCGATCTGGAACAGCCCCTATGCGATCGCCCGGCATTTTCGCGCCCGCCGGCGTGACCGCGGCTACCAGGCGCTGTCGACCGGCATGATCGCCGCCGGCGCCGGTGACGCGGCACTTGCCCGCAAGAAGAACAAGGAAGCAGCCAAGCTGATCCGCTCCGACCAGGAGCCGCTGATCCATCTGCTCGAGGCGCAGGCGTCGCTGCTTGAAGGCGACCATGACGCGGCACGGCAGAAATTCGAGGCTATGCTCGACGACCCCGAGATGCGTCTGCTCGGCCTGCGCGGCCTTTATCTCGAGGCAGAGCGGCTGGGCGACCGTGCCGCAGCCCGCCATTATGCCGGACGCGCGGCAGGCCACGCACCGCAGCTGGCCTGGGCAGCGGATGCGACGCTCGAGGAAAAGGCCGAACGCGGCGATTGGGACGGCGCGCTGGCGCTGATCGAGGCGCAGAAGTCGTCGCGGCAGGTCGAGCGCCACATCGCCAACAACAAGCGCGCGGTGCTGTTGACCGCCAAGGCTATGTCGCTGGGCGACAGCGATGCCAATGCGACGCGCACGGCGGCACTGGAAGCCAACAGGCTGCGGCCCGAATTCGGACCGGCGGCGATGGTGGCGGCCAAGGCGCTGTACCGCCAGAACGACGTGCGCAAGGGCTCGAAGGTGCTTGAGGCCGCGTGGAAGGCCGAACCTCTGCCCGAGATCGCTGATCTTTATGTTCACGGTCGGGCGGGAGATGCGGTGCTCGACCGGTTGGCTCGGGCCAAAAAATTGCAGTCGCTGCGGCAGAACCATCCGGAATCGTCGCTCGCCGTGGCGCGCGCGGCGCTGGAAGCGCAGGACTACAAGCTGGCGCGTTCCGAGGCTGAAGCCGCCGCACGGATGCAGCCGCGTGAAGGCGCCTATCTATTGCTCGCCGACATCGAGGAGGCGGAGACCGGCAACCAGGGCAAGGTGCGGCAGTGGCTTGGCAAGGCGGTGCGTGCGCCGCGCGATCCGGCCTGGGTTGCCGATGGCGTCGTGTCCGAACGCTGGGCGCCGTTCTCGCCTGTGACCGGACGCCTCGACGCTTTCGAGTGGAAGGCGCCGGAAGAGCGGCTTGGCCACCTGATCGAGCAGGACGAGGAGCCGGCCGAGCGGGTGTCGATCCCCAGCATCCCGGCAGCCCAGCCGGCGGGCGACGACATTGTCGAGGTGGAGCCCGAAACGGAGAGCACACCGACGCCGCCGCAAGTGGCCAAGGCCGACGCCGCCGATGACGGTGCGGCGGACCTCAAGGCTGAGAAGGCAGGCGAGGGCGACGCAGAAGATCTCTCCGAGCCTATCCGCCTGCCCGACGATCCCGGCGTCGACCCCGATGAGGCGCGCGACAAGGGCCGCTTCCGGTTGTTTTGACGGCCGTCGCTGCCTAAATCCACGGCAACAAACAGGATTTGCCGATGTTCGAACGCATGATCTCCTTCCTCAAGGACCTGCCATCCGCAGGCGCCAGACACACCCGAGAAGACGATGTGCGTGTTGCCGCGGCGGCACTGCTCTACCATGTCATGGATGCCGACGGCGAGCGCCAGGACATCGAGTGGGAGCGGCTGAAGCAGTTGCTGGCGCAGGCCTACGGTCTTTCGGGGGCCGAACTCGAGCGCCTGGTGAAGGCCGGCGAGCAGGCCGACAACGAGGCTATCGACCTCTATGCCTTCACCAGCGTGCTGAAGCGCAATCTCGACGAACAGGCGCGCAAGGACTTCATCGGCATGATGTGGGAACTGGTCTATGCCGACGGCGACGTGCGCGAGATGGAGGACAACACCATCTGGCGGGTAGCGGAACTGATCGGCGTCGAAAGCCGCGACCGCATCGAGGCCAAGCGCAGGGTGGCGGGCAAGGCGGCTCATCCGGCCGCCAGCGACGACTAGGCCCGTCATGCCGGGGACAGCGCGGCCCAGGATACTGGTGGTTCTGCACCAGGAGCATTCGAGCGCAGGCCGCGTCGGCCATGTGCTGATCGAAAACGGCTTCGACCTCGATATCCGCCGGCCTCCGCTGGGTGATCCGCTTCCCGAAACACTCGATCGACATGCTGGTGCTGTTGTCTTCGGCGGGCCGATGAGCGCCAACGACCATGACGAGTTCGTGCGCCGCGAGACCGAATGGCTGGCAGTGCCGCTCAGGGAGAACCGGCCGTTTCTCGGCATTTGTCTCGGCGCGCAGATGCTGGTCAACCATCTCGGCGGCAAGGTCGAGGGTCATGGCGATGGGCTGGTGGAGATCGGCTGGTATCCGATCAAGGCGACCGAAGAGGGTCGCAAGCTGATGCATTGGCCCGAGATGGTCTACCAGTTCCATCGCGAGGGCTTTTCATTGCCGGGCGATGCCGTGCTGCTGGCGTCCTCGGACAGCTATCCAAACCAGGCGTTTCGTTATGGCGACAACGCCTGGGGCATCCAGTTCCACGCCGAGTTGACGCGGGTGATGATGCAGCGCTGGGTGGTGCGCGGCGCGGAGCGCTTCGTGCTGCCGGGGGCTCAGCCGGGCCGCGACCATCTTGGCGGACGGCTGATCTGGGACATGCATCTCAAGCGTTGGCTGGACGAATTCCTGCAGGTCGTTTTCAGCCGGCCGGCCAAGGCGCGCCGCTGATTCTTTTCCCTGCCGCACGCGTACGCGCTCTCCGCGAGTTACTTCTTGCCGTCGCGCGTTTCGATTTCCGTCTGTTGCGTGTCGATGGCTGATGTCTGGACCTTGGTGTTCTGGCCGGCGCCGATCATCCAGCGTCCGTTCTCCTTGACCAGCACATAAAGCGGCGCTCCTTCGAGGTCGCCTTCGATCGGCGTGCCGTCCTTGTGCACCGGGCGCTGGCGCACGTTCACGGCCGCCACGTTGGGGCTGAGCATGGTGATGTTGGCGATATCGTAGCGGGCATACTGGTCGCCGAGATCAGGGGTGAGCACCTTGCGGGTAAAGGCGGCGATCTCGTCCTTGCTGGAGAAGCGCCGGCCGAAGGCGGTGACCCAGACCGCATCGGACCGGAACAGCGCCAGGAAATCGTCGGCGGAGCGTTCGTTCTGGGCGCGCTCGACCAGCGCAATCAGCTTGCTGATCTCAGCGAGATCGGTGTCGTCGATCCTTATCATGTCATCCCCCAACAGGCGATTGACGCGCTTCCGGGCGCAACAATCGTGCGGGGCGAAGGCAGTGCAGGCCCCGCTTCTGTAGGTGAATGTATGAATGCCGGCGCCAATTGCAACGCCGGCTTACTGTCGGATGCCGGAAAACTCAGACGCGGCCGTCGAGCCGCCTGACCTTGCGCAGTTGCGGGAAGGCCCAGCACCAGATGCCGGCGACCGCGACAGCGCCGACGCCGCCGATAACCACCGCGGGCACCGTGCCGATCAGGGCGGCCATGGTGCCGGCGCGGAACTCGCCGAGCTCGTTGGAAGCGCCGACGAAGACACCGTTGACGGCATTGACGCGGCCACGGACACGGTCGGGCGTCCACAGCTGGATCAGCGTTTCCCTGATGTAGACGCTGACCATGTCGGTGGCGCCGAGCAGCGCAAGGGCCGTGATGGACACCCAAGGGATGGTCGAAATGCCGAAGACGGCGGTGCAGATGCCAAACAGGGCGACGAAGAACAGCATGACCATGCCGGCATGGTCGCGGATCGGATGGCCGGCCAGCCAGACGGCAACGACAATGGCGCCGACGGCCGGCGCGGCGCGCAGCAGGCCAAGGCCCCAGGGGCCGAGATCAAGGATGTCGCGGGCATAGACCGGCAGCAGGGCGACCGCGCCCGACAGAAGCACGGCGAACAGGTCGAGCGAGATGGCGCCGAGCACGATCTTTTCGCCCCAGATGTAGCGGAAGCCGGCAAACAGCGTTTCGACAGTCGGTTTGGCGCTTTCGCTGCGCTGAGCGGGCTTGGGGATCGAGAAGATCAGGATGGTCGAGGCCAGCATGACCACGGTCGCGGTGCCATAGGCAGCCTCGGCCGAGATGCCGTAGAGCAGGCCGCCGGCAACCGGGCCGACGATGGTGGCGGTCTGCCAGGCCGACGAATTCCAGGCGACTGCGTTGGCAAAGACCTCTGCTGGCACGAGATTGGCCACCAGCGATGCCGATGCAGGGCCGAAGAAGGCGCGGGCGATGCCGAACATGGCAAGCACCAGGAATATAGGAGCAGGGCTGGCGAGACCGTGCAGCGCGAGCATGAGCAGGGCCGCAGCGCAGCCTGCCTCGACAAGTGCGGCGAGGCCCATGACCAGGCGGCGGCCGAAACGGTCGGCGACAACGCCGGTGACAAGCACCAGCAGTAGCGCCGGAGCAAACTGGATGACGCCGACCATGCCGAGGTCGAACGGATTGCGCGTCAGATCGTAGATCTGCCAGCCAACGCCGACGGAGACAATCTGGGTCGAGAAGGTGGCAAGGAAGCGCGCGATCCAGAAGCGCGAGAAGGCGCTGTGGCGGAAGGCGGCGAAGCGCTCCTGCGGCGCTTGGGCAGGTTGGGAGGTCATCGATCCGGAAGCTGTTGCGACGCCGGCGATCGACCGGCGTCGGTGCCATAGCGCAGATTCAGGCACAGCGCGCGCCCAAATCGCCTTGGATCAATCAATTCCGTGCAGCGTCAGAGCCTGATGCCCGTCTTGACGAGCCCGCGGGTGATGGAGCCCGTGGTCGGCAGAAGCGGGATCAGGCAGGCTTGCAAAGCGTGGTAGATATCAGGCTTGCCATAGAACGGGCCGGCATTGGGCTTGAGGTCGTTGTCGAGCTGGGCGTGCCAGCCGCCGTTGCGGCGGTCGATGAAGCGGGTGGCGCAGAAGTTCCAGACACGGCGGTACCACTCCTCATATTCGGGAGCGCCGTCGATGGCGTTGAGCACGCTCGCCGCCCCTATGGCCTCGCAGCATGGCCACCAGTAGCGGTCGCGGATGCGGGCTGAGCCATCCCATTCGAGCGTGTAGTAGAAGCCTCCCCTGGCCGCGTCCCAGCCGTCCGATGTCGCCTGGGCGAACAGGTTCTTCGCCGCGTCGGGCAGCCAGCCGAGCTTGCGCCCACCAAGCTCCCAGAGCTGCAGCAGTAGCCGCGCCCACTCCAGCGAATGGCCCGGCGTGGTGCCGAAGGGACGGAACATCGGGTCACCGGAATAGTCGCGGTCGAGTTGCCAGTCCGAGGTGAAATGCTCGGGCAGGCGCCAGCCGGCGGTGGCCGCATGCTTTGATATGATGAGGTCGGCGATGCGCTCGGCCATGGCGAGGTAGTTGGCGTCGCCAGTGGCTTCGAAAGCGGCCATCAGCGCCTCGGTCAGGTGCATGTTGGAGTTCTGGCCGCGATATGTGTCGTAGGACTTCCAGTCGGCGGTGAATTCCTCCGCCACAGCGCCATGCGCCTGTTCCCAGAATTTCTCTGACAACACGGTCGAGATGTCGGTCAGCAGACGGTCGGCATCCGGGTGCCCGGCGACCTTGGCGCTGGAGGCGGCAAGCAGCACGAAGGCATGGCCATAGGCCTGCTTGGTGTCGTTGGACGGTCCTTCGTAGCCGACGCCCCAGAAATAGCCGCCATTGGCCTGGTCGCGATGACCGTTCCAGAGAAAGTCCATGCCGTGGTCGACAAGCGCATCAGCGCCGGGGCGGCCCATCAGATGGGCGATGGCGAAGCAATGGACCATGCGTGTCGTGACATGGATCTGGCGGCCGGCATGCTTGCCGGGCACGGCGCCTGCCGCAAAGGGACGGCCATGGTCGTCAAGCTCGTAGAACCCGCCGAGCGGATTGAGGCTTGCGCGCTCGAAGAAGGAAAACAGGGCTTCCGCCTGTTGCAGCAGCCACAGGCGGTGGGTCTGCAGCGTCGTCCACTTCGCCGCGCCGGGCTGAAATTGCAGTGAAGCCATGATCGTGTCCTTGCCTGATCCCCGGGCGCGCTTCATCGCAACGCGCCATATGCGACGTAAGCCGTTCCCGGCCCTCCGCTCAACTGGAAAACGCTGGGCGTGCGGATTTGGGTTTCGGTGGGCGCGCTTAACCTATCGCCTTGGTCATCACGCCGTCGCCGACCAACCGTTCTTTGAGCATCTCGATGAAGCCAAGCACGGGCCGGGACAACTGGGTGTCGCGCAGGGTGGCGATGCCGTAGTCGTTCCACAGCGGCGGCGAGAAGGGGCGCATGACGACGCGGTCGGATTTGAGCAGGTTGCCGATCAGCGCCGGGATGATCGAAACACCGATGCCTTCGGCGACCATCGCCACGCTCGATTCGACCGAATGTGTCTCGACACGGCAGCGCACCGTCCCCTGGGCGCGGCGCAGCCTTTCCTCGATGTCCTCGCGGCTTGACCGCAAGCGACCGAGCAGCACGAGGTCGGTTCGCGACAGATCGTCGGCACTGACGGCATCCTGCTCGGAGAGCGGGTGGCCAACGGGCAGGGCACAGAGCTGGCCGCTCGAAACCAGCGGCATGGTCTGCAGCCCGCGATCCTCCGTCGGCAGCCGGACGAAACCGAAGTCGACAGTGCGGCCCATGACAGCGCGCTCGATGGCGTCATAGGGTCCTGCCACGAGTTCTATGCTCACCTCGGTCTGCATGGCGAGGAAATCGCGGACCAACGCGGGCAGCAAGGTGGTCGTCAGCGAATGAGGAAAGCCCATCTTGATCAGCGTCTTGCCCGACCAGCCGGCGCTGAGTTCGTCGGTGCGGCGCTTAAGGCGGGCGAGCACGTCGGACAATTCGCCGACTTCCTGCAGCAGGGCGGCGGCCTCGGGCTTGGGGATCAGTCGGCCTTTTTCGCGGCGGAACAGCTCCAGCCCGATCTCCTCTTCGAGGCTGGTGAGCTGGCGGCTGATCGCCGATTGCGACAGGCTGAGCACGCCCGACGCGCCGATGGTCGAGCCGGTCTGCATGACCGCCCGGAAGACTTCGAGCTGACGCAGGTTCATCCGCCCGCCTCTGAAGCGGGCAGGCCGATCACCGCGCCAAACGCTGCTTTCGCATCGGGCAATGCACAAAACTCATAAGATTGCGCCTCTGTCGACGTCACTGCTAACTCGATCCTCAAATGGCAGCCGGCCGAACCGGCGCAGCGAGGAGAACACTCTTTTGCCACCCAAGCCAAGCCCTTGCGGGCGAGCCAGGCCGGACGGCCGCGCACGATGACCGTCTTCATCATCCGTCGGGTCGTACAAAGCCTGCTCGTGCTGTTGGCGACCTCGGTTCTTGTCTTCATCGGCATCTACGCCATCGGCAACCCGATTGACATCATGATCCCCGCCGATGCCAGCGCCGCCGAGCGCGACGCGGCGATCCAGGCGCTTGGCCTCGACCGACCGCTGATCGTGCAATACTGGTCCTTCCTGGTCGATGCGCTGCATGGCGATCTCGGCCGCTCCTTCGTCTTCAACCAGCCGGCTGTCGGCCTGATCTTTCAGCGCCTGCCCGCCACGCTGGAGTTGGCCTTCGTGGCTCTCGCCATTGCGCTCATCCTTGGCATCCCGCTTGGCCTGATCGCCGGCCTCAGGCCGAAGTCGGTCACCGACGAAACCATCATGACCGGCTCGATCCTTGGCTTCAGCCTGCCCAACTTCTGGCAGGGCATGATGCTGATCATGATCTTCTCGGTCTGGCTCGGTTGGCTGCCGTCGTCTGGACGCGGCGAGACCGGCGAAATCTTCGGCATCACCACGAGCCTCGCCAGCCTCGACGGCCTCAAGCACCTGATCCTGCCGGCAACGAACCTTGCGCTGTTCAAGCTTTCACTCGTGATCCGCCTGACGCGCACCGGCGTGCGCGAGACGATGCCGCTCGATTTCATCAAATTCGCCCGCGCCAAGGGCCTGTCTGAGCGCCGCATCATCTTTGTCCATGTGATGAAGAACATCATGATCCCTATCGTGACGGTGGTCGGCATGGAGTTTGGCTCGGTCATCGCCTTTGCGGTGGTGACGGAAACCATCTTTGCGTGGCCGGGCATCGGCAAGCTGCTGATCGATTCCATTACCGTTCTCGACCGGCCCGTGGTCGTGGCCTACCTGCTGGTGGTCGTGACGATGTTCATCCTCATCAATCTTGTCGTCGACATCGTCTATTCGATCCTCGATCCCCGGATACGTCTGGGAGACGGCCAATGATCACATCCGCTCTCAAGCTCAACGACAGCCAGGCATTCTGGGCGCGCTCGCTGCGCGGCATTCTGGAGAGTCCCAAGGCCACGGTCGGCCTGGTGGCCTGCCTGTTCCTTATTCTTGCGGCTGTCTTCGGCCCCTATCTGGTGCCGCAGAACCCCTACGATCTGACGGCAATCGACTTTTTCGACGCGCGGCTGCCGCCGATGTCGCAAAGCATGAACGGCACGCTCTACCTGCTCGGCACCGACGGCCAAGGCCGCGACATGCTGTCGGCCATGGTCTACGGTCTCAGGACGTCGATGGGCGTCGGCCTGTTCGCAGGCGTCGTAGCTCTTGCCGTCGGCACCGCGCTCGGCCTCGCCGCGGCCTACTTTGGCGGGCGCATCGACACGCTCATCATGCGACTGGTCGACTTGATGCTGGGCTTTCCCACCATCCTCGTCGCGCTGATGCTTTTGGCGTTGCTTGGGCAAGGCGTATGGAAAGTCGTGCTGGCGCTGGTCATCGTGCAGTGGGCGCAGTTTGCCCGTGCCGTGCGCGCCGCTGCCCTGGTCGAACGCGGCAAGGAATATGTCGAAGCGGCAGCCTCGCTCGGCCTTTCCAGGCCTCGCATCCTGTTCGGCCACATGCTGCCCAACTGCCTGCCGCCGATCATCGTCATCGGTACGCTGCAGATCGCCAACGCCATCTCGGCGGAGGCAACGCTGTCTTTCCTCGGCATCGGCCTGCCGATCACCGAGCCGTCGCTCGGCTTGCTGATCGCCAATGGCTACCAGACGCTGCTGTCGGGCCAGTACTGGATTTCGGTCTATCCGGGCCTTCTGCTGCTCTCGCTCGTCTTCAGCATCAACATCGTCGGCGACCGGCTGCGCGAAGTGCTCAACCCTCGTCTGTCGGAGCGCTGAGATGACGCTCAAGGTCGAAAACCTCTCCACCCATTTCTTCACCCGCGACGGTGTCGCCAAGGCGGTCGACGGCGTGTCCTTCGAGATCGGTCGCGGCGAGATTCTGGGACTCGTCGGCGAGTCTGGCTCGGGCAAGTCGATCACCGGCTTCTCCATCCTCGGGCTGGTCGACCCGCCGGGACGCGTGACTGGCGGCAAGATCCTGTTCCAGGGCCAGGACCTCGTCGGACGCTCGCCCCAGGAGATGCGCGCCATCAGGGGCAAGAAGATTGCCATGATCTTCCAGGACCCGATGATGACGCTCAACCCGGTGCTGTCGATCGAGACCCAGATGGTCGAGGCCGTGCGGGCCCACGACAAGGTGTCGAAGGCCGATGCCCGGGCGCGCGCCGTCGAAGCACTTGGCCTCGTCGGCATACCTTCGCCGGACGAGCGGCTGGCGGCGTACCCGCACCAGTTTTCGGGCGGCATGCGCCAGCGTGTGGCCATTGCGATTGCGCTGCTGCACCGACCTGAGTTGATCATCGCGGACGAGCCCACCACCGCACTTGATGTCACCATCCAGTCGCAGATCCTGGCGGTCATCCAGCGGCTCAGCGGCGAATTCGGCATGTCGCTGATCTGGATCAGCCACGATCTTGGCGTGGTCGCCGGCCTCGCCCAGAAGGTCGCGGTCATGTATGCGGGCCGCATCGTCGAGACAGGCACGGTCGACGATGTGCTCGACCGCCCTGTTCATCCCTATACGATCGGCCTGATGCGCTCGGTCCCCGCCAATCTCGATCGCGGCGAGGCCTTGACGCCGATCCCCGGCATGGCGCCCTCGCCCCTCAGGCGGCCGTCCGGCTGCCCGTTCAGGCTGCGCTGTTTTGCAGCCACCGCCGCCTGCGAGGCGGAACCGGAGGCTTCGGCCTTCGACGGTCATCTCTATCGCTGCTTCAACCCACAATTCGAGAGGGCAGCATGACCCCGCTGATCGAAGGCATCGGCGTGTCCAGGCGCTTCTCGCGCGGCCTGGACTATGCCGAAAAGCTGGCCCGCATGTTCGGCGCCAAGCTGGAAGAGCGTGTCGTTCATGCCGTCGACGATGTCTCGCTGGCCATCAATCCGGGCGAGGTCGTCGGCCTTGTTGGCGAATCCGGCTGCGGCAAGTCCACGCTCGGGCGCATCATGGCGGGCATCCTGCCCCAGTCCACTGGTACGATGCGCTGGGAGGGTAAGGACATCTCGGCGCTGCCCCGGCAGGAGGCCAAGGCTGTCCGGCTGACCTCGCAGATGATCTTCCAGGATCCGATGTCGTCGCTCAACCCGCGCAAGACGATCCTCGACATCATCGGCGAGGCGCCTGTGGCCCATTGCATGGTGCCGAAGCGCCAGGCGCCTGACATGGTGGCTGCGTTGATGGAGCGTGTCGGCCTCGACCCGTCCTATCTCAAGCGCTACCCACACCAGTTCTCTGGCGGCCAGCGCCAGCGTATCGGCATCGCCCGGGCGCTGGCGGTCAAGCCACGCTTCCTGATCTGCGACGAATCGGTGTCGGCGCTGGACGTGTCTATCCAGGCGCAGATCCTGAACCTGTTCATGGAGCTGAAGCAGGAGTTGGGGCTGACCTACCTTTTCATCAGCCACGATCTCGGCGTGGTGAAACACATCTCCGACCGCGTCGCGATCATGTATCTCGGCCGCATTGTCGAGAGCGCACCGGCCGATGCGTTCTTTGCCGCGCCGAACCACCCCTACACGATGGCGCTGCTGTCGGAGGTGCCGACCATCAAACAGCGGCGACGCCAGTTCAATCCGGTCAAGGGCGAGATTCCGTCACCGTTGCACCCGCCGAGCGGCTGCCATTTCCACCCGCGTTGCCCGCATGCCTTCGACCGCTGCCGCCGGGAGCGGCCGTTGCTGCGCGAGATCGCGCCGGGGCACATCAGCGCCTGCCATCTCAATGAAACGCCGGTGAGCGTGATCGCCCGCCCGGCCGAGATCACGACCTAACCAACACAAAGGGGAGCCTAAAAATGAACCTGATCCGATCCACAGTCGCCGGCCTGCTTCTGGCCACCAGCCTGTCGACCGCGGCCCTTGCCGCCGACCTCGTCGTCGGCATCTCTACCGAGCCGTCGTCGGTCGATCCGCAGTTTTCGCGCACCGGCAACAACCAGAACCTGGCGCAACAGGTGTTCGGCCGCCTGGTCGAGCCGGATGCCAATCTGCAGGTCAAGCCGAACCTTGCCGAGAGCTGGAAGAACGTCGACCCGCTGACCTGGGAGGTGAAACTGCGGTCCGGCGTGAAGTTCCATGACGGCTCGCCGCTGACCGCCGAGGACGTGGTTTACTCGCTTGAGCGCATCTCCAAGATCGAGAATAGCCCGGCGCCGTTCACCGCCAATGTCGGGCCGATCGCCAAGATGGAGATCGTCGATCCGCAGACCATTCGTTTCACCACCAAGAAGCCAACGCCGCAATTCATGGAACTGGCCGGCATGGTCTACATCGTCTCGAAGAAGGCGACCGAGGGCAAAACCAGCCAGGACTTCATCGGCGGCGCCGCTGCCATCGGAACCGGTCCTTACAAGTTCGTCGAATGGGTGCCCGGCGACCGCCTCGTGCTCCAGCGCAATGACGATTTCTGGGGCGACAAGCCGGAATTCGAAAAGGTGACTTTCCGCGCCATTTCCAACGATGCTGCTCGGGTCGCTGCCCTTCGCTCCGGCGCGGTCGACCTGATCGACGCCGTGCCACCGGCCGATGTCGCGACGCTCAAGGGCATCGAGAACATCGCACTGCATTCGACCCCGTCGGCGCGTATCGTCTATCTGGCGCTGGACTCGGCGCGCGACGAAAGCCCCTTCGTTACCGACAAGGACGGCAAGAACCTGGTGCCGAACCCGCTCAGGGACACGCGTGTTCGCCAGGCAATGTCCAAGATGGTCGACCGCCAGCTTTTGATTGACCGCATCCTGTCCGGTGCAGGCGTGCCGGCGGGGCAACTCGTGCCCGAGGGCATCGGTGGCCATTCCGACAAGCTCGAGCCAGGTGCTATCGACCTTGAGGGGGCCAAGAAGCTGCTCGCCGAGGCCGGCCATGCCGATGGCTTCGGTATCACCATCCACTCGTCCAACGACCGCTTCGCCGGTGACGCCGACGTGGCGCAGGCGCTGGGCCAGCTTTTCGCGCGCGGCGGCCTCAAGGTGAACGGCGTCGTTACCCAGCCCTACAGCGTCTATGCAGGTGCCGCCGGCAAGCAGGAATTCAGCGCCTTCATCTTCTCCTTCGGCACCACCACGCCGTCCTCGGCATCGGGCATGAACAACGTTCTGATGACCTACGACAAGGAGGCCGGCACCGGCTCGTTCAACCGCGCCCGCTACTCGAACCCGGCCTATGACGAGAAGATGCGTGCAGCATTGTCGGAATTCGATGTCGACAAGCGCAATGCCCTGCTCGCCGAAGCCGCGGAGATTGCCTTCGGCGACGCTGCGATCCTGCCGCTCTATTGGCCTGTGGTGACATGGGCGAGCCGCGCCGACATCGACTACACCGCCAACAAGGCAGAGGACACGCTGGCCGCCTATGCGCGGACGGCAAAGTAAGCACGACATGGAAGCGACTGCCGAAGCGATGGATGTTTTCGTATTGCCGGCGCCAGAGCCGGTTGCCGGGGGCGTCGTGGTTCACCGCGACGTCATGGTGACGATGCGTGACGGGATCCGTCTGGCCACAGACATCTATCGCCCGGCTCAAAATGGAGTACCGGCGGGGCAAGCCCTGCCGGTTCTCCTAGAGCGCACGGCCTACGGCAAAAGCGAGCGCTCGCGCTCGGAAATCGAAGTCGGCATGGAACGGCCGATGACGCGTGCCGAGGTGGCGACACATTTCGTTCGCCACGGCTACGTCGTCGCCTATCAGGATTGTCGTGGCCGCAATGGTTCGGAAGGCGAGTTCGTCAAATATCTCGCCGAGGGACCCGACGGCTACGACACCATCGCCTGGCTGGTCGAGCAGCCCTGGTCGAATGGCCGGGTCGGCACCATGGGCCTTTCCTACGCGGCGCATACGCAGATGGCGCTTGCCTGCCTCAATCCGCCAGGCCTCGCCGCGATGGTGCTGGACTCCGGCGGCTTCTCCAACGCCTTCACCTGTGGCATCCGCCAGGGCGGGGCGTTCGAGCTGAAGCAGGCGACCTGGGCCTACAATCACGCGCGCGAGGCAGGGGCTGCAAAGGACAATCCTGATCTGCTTAGGGCGCTTGAGGCAGAGGACGTCAGGGAGTGGTTCAAAGCCATGCCCTGGTCGGAGGGGCGTTCGCCGGTGCGCTGGGTTCCCGAATATGAGGGCTATCTGCTCGAGCAATGGCGCCGGGGCACATTCGACGATTACTGGAAGCAGCCAGGGATCTATGCCCTGGACAGCTACGACACCTTCCCCAATGTGGCCGTGGCGCTGGTGTCGAGTTGGTACGACGCCTATGTGCGGACGACCTTCGAGAACTACGAGGGCCTGTCGCGAGATCCGAACCGACCGCTGTCGGTGGTGATGGGCCCCAACCTGCACGGCAACCGCAATGCCACCTTTGCCGGGGATGTCGATTTCGGCAGCGCTGCGCCGCTTGGCGGCAATGTCGCCGAAAGCTGGCTGGAGTTCCGCCGCCGCTGGTTCGACCGCTGGCTGAAGAACGTCGACAATGCAGTCGAAGCCGATCCGCGCGTCCGCCTGTTCCTGATGGGCGGCGGTTCGGGACGGCGCACCGCCGAAGGCCGCATCGACCATGGCGGTCGCTGGATCGCCGCGCCCGATTGGCCATTGCCGGCAGGCAGCAGGCTCGCGCTGAACCTGCATCCAAATGGCAGCTTGTCGGAGACGCTTCCCAGCGTGGACGCTGCCCCCTTCGTCTACGACTTCGATCCGAAGAACCCGGTGCCTACGATCGGTGGGGCGCTGACCAGCGGCCAGCCGGTGTTTGAGGGCGGCGGTTTCGACCAGCGCGAAAGCAGCCGGTTCTTTGGCTGCGGCGATACAAACATGCCGCTCGCAGCAAGGCTCGACGTGCTGTCATTCGAGACCGAGCCGCTTGGCGAGGACATGGCGGTGGTGGGACCCGTCGAGATCGAGCTTTTCGCCGCGACCGATGGCCTCGACACCGACTTCACCGCCAAGCTGGTCGATGTCTACCCGCCGAGCGAAGAGTTTCCGACCGGATTTGCGATGATCGTCACGGACGGCATCTTCCGCTGTCGCTATCGCAACGGCTTCGCAGCACCGCAGCCTTGCGTGCCTGACGAGATGATGAAGATCACCATCGAGCCTTTCGCGACCGCCAATCTGTTCAAGAAGGGTCACAGGCTGCGGCTCGATATCTCGTCGTCAAACTTCCCGAAATACGACGTCAATCCGAACACAGGTGCGCCCGAAGGGCGTGGCCGCACAAGTCGCGTCGCCCGCAACACGGTGTTCTGCGATGCAGCCAGGCCGTCGCGCCTCAACCTTCAGGTTGTGGCCGCAGACAGGTTCGAGCCGTTGTCACCGCTGAAGCCGTAGAGGGCTTCCTTAGGGCTCGTCAGGCGTCGTAAGCATGCCTTGCGACGCGAGTTGCTGTCGTATGAGGTCGCGAACCGCATCCTGGCGGTTGGCGTCGGGCAAATATTGTCGCCTATAGTTGTCGATGGCGAATGCGACCGCGTCCGAGAATCTCAAATGCACTGCCACGCTGCCGCCGCTGGGCGGTCGCCCGCGCTTCGTCTTGTTCCCCGCCATTTTTCAACTCTTTCCCTTAAAGAATATAAAATTCTTATAGGGAAAATTATGGATTTCAAGCAGAGACACATGCCTGGTTCTGGATTCAGTGCAGCTATGGCGAGGGGCAGGACCCTTGCCAGGGCCGCATCTGGCGAACTCGCCAACGGGGGAGCGAGTTAGCTGGTTTTCCGCTGGAGATTTCTGCGATCCGGTCACACAGGCTCGGGAAAAGGTTGATCATGAAGGGAACGAGAAGTATTTCTCTTGTCGACAAAAGGATTGCCAGATGACCGAAGCCGATACGAACACCATCCCTGAACGCAAGCGCGGCTCTGGCGTGAAGATGGTCTATGACCTTCTGCGCGACGAGATTCTCGATCTCGTCCTGCTGCCGGGCAGCCCGATCGACGAGGTGCAGCTTGCCGAGCGTTTCAAGATGTCGCGCACGCCGATCCGCGAGGCGCTGGTGCGGCTGGCGGGCGAGGGCCTGATAGATACGCTGCCCAACCGCTCGACCATGGTGTCGAATATCGACTTCCTCAACATGCACACCTATTTCGACGCGCTGGTGCTAATGTACCGCGTGACCACAAGGCTGGCGGCCCAATATCACCGCCCCGAGGACCTCAAGGTGATCCGCGCCCACCAGGCCGAATTCGCCGCCGCCGTGCAGGCGCAGGACGCACTCGCCATGATCGCCACCAACGCGGCCCTGCACCAGGCGATCTCGGAGGCCGGGCGCAATCCTTATTTCACCAGCCTGTTCAACCGGCTGCTCGACGAGGGGCGGCGCATCCTTAGGCTCTACTACCAGTCCTACGAAGACCGGCTGCCGCAGCGTTTCGTCGACGAACACGAGGACATGATCGCGGTGATTGCGGCTCGCGACGTCGACGCCGCTGACCAGCTGGCCAAGGCGCATGCCGAGCAGATCGTGCACCAGATCCAGAAGCTCTTTACCCGCAATGACAGGCTTGAAGTGGCGTTGTAAGTTTCTGTCGATTTCTTGTCGACAAATAAAATGCAAAGCGTATAATCGACGGCGAGGGCACGGAAACGGCGTCGTTTTGACGTGGCGGTCGTGCCGATATGACAGGCCCAGAGGAGTTTGAGATGAAGGCGAAGATTTTCACTGGCGTAATCCCCGCACTGATGACCCCCTGCAAGGAGGATCGCACCCCCGATTTCGACGCGCTCGTCCGCAAGGGCAAGGAGCTGATCGCGCAGGGCATGTCTGCCGTTGTTTATTGCGGCTCCATGGGTGATTGGCCGCTGCTCACCGACGAGCAGCGCATGGAAGGCGTCGAGCGCCTAGTGAAGGCCGGCGTGCCTGTCATCGTCGGCACCGGCGGCATCAACAGCGCCTCGGCCGTGGCTCATGCCGCGCACGCCCAGAAAGTTGGCGCGCATGGCCTGATGGTCATCCCCCGCGTTTTGTCGCGTGGCCCGTCGCTCACCGCCCAGAAGGCGCATTTCAAGGCGATCCTGTCGGCGGCTCCCGATCTGCCCGCGGTCATCTACAACAGCCCGTACTACGGCTTTGCCACTCGTGCCGACCTGTTCTTCGCGCTCCGTGCCGAGCACAAGAACCTCGTCGGTTTCAAGGAATTCGGCGGCAACGCCGACATGCGCTATGCGGCCGAGAACATCACCAGCCGCGATGACGGCGTTTCGCTGATGATCGGCGTCGACACGGCTGTCTTCCACGGCTTCGTCAATTGTGGCGCAACCGGCGCCATTACCGGCATCGGCAACGTGCTGCCGAAGGAAGTGATCCACCTCTGCAACCTGTCGCAGGCTGCGGCTGCCGGCGACGTCGATGCCCGCCAGCGCGCGCTGGAGCTGGAGCAGGCGTTGGCCGTGCTGTCGTCCTTCGACGAAGGCCCCGACCTCGTCCTCTACTTCAAGCACATGATGGTGATGAAGGGCGACAAGGAGTACACGCTCCACTTCAACGAGACCGACGCCCTGACTGACAGCCAGCGCGGCTATTGCGAGGCACAGTTCAAACTGTTCAACGCCTGGTACGGCGCATGGAGCAAGCTTCCCGGCGCGGTCGAGAAGTACAAGGGTTGATCTGGTCCCGAGGCGAATGAAAAAGAAAGGCCCTCCCGAGTGATCGGGAGGGCCTTTTTTGTTTGGGTTGAGGGTCGGTCTTTTTTGAGCTCGTGTGTGACTGGTAGCGCCCCGCTCCGCGTTGCTTTTGCGAGGCACCTCCCCGCAGTCGATCGGGGGGAGGTGTTTGCGCAGCAAGCCGGGGTCGGAGGCGATTTTCCGGAAGGTGGTCGGGCCCGTTACGAGACCGCGTCGAGCCCCTGCGCCAGCAGGCGGTCGAGCAGCTCCATCTCGGCTGCGTTGAGCACGATGCCTTCCGCCTCCGATTTGGTGCGGGCGACGTAGCGGCGCTGGGAGGGCAGGCGGGCGCCCTGGCCGGCGATGGCTTCGAACAGCGTCTCGGCGCGGGCGAAGGGATCGCCGGGACGGCCGGCGGCGAAGGCCTTGGGCGAGAAGGCGAGGATAAGCTCGCCATGCGGCGGGGCCAGCGTCGTGGTGCCCAGATATTCCAGCACTTCCGGGCTGGTCAGATCGCCGATCATGATGCCGGCGAGCAGCTCGATCATCGTGCCGATGGCCGAGCCCTTGTGGCCGCCGAAGGGCAGCATGGCGCCGGCAAGTGCCGCCGTCGGATCTGTGGTCGGCTTGCCGTCTGCGTCGATGGCCCAGCCCTCAGGCAGTGGCTTGCCGGCACGGCGATGCAGTTCGATCTCGCCGCGCGCGGCGACCGAGGTGGCGAAATCGAAGACGTAGGGCGACTTGTCCGGGCGCGGCCAGCCAAAGGCGAAGGGGTTGGTGCCGAGCAGCGGCTTGTTGCCGCCTGCGGGCGCCACCGAGGCGTAGCTCGGGCACATTACCAGGCCGGCCAGACCCTGATCGGTGATCGCCTCGACCTCCGGCCAGAGGGCGGAAAAATGGGTGCAGTCGTTGATGACAAGCGCCGCAAGGCCAAAGGAGCGGGCGCGTTCGACCAACGCCGGCAAGCCGAGCTCGAAGGCCGGATTGGCGAAACCGCTCCTGGCATTGACCCTGACGATGGCCGAGCCTTCCTGCGGCAGCAATTCCGGCTCGGCGTCGGGCTTTACCTTGCCGGCCTTGACCGTGCGTAGCGTGCCTTCGATGCGGTAGATGCCGTGCGATTTGCAGGCGTCGCGCTCGCCGGCAACGATCACCCGGGCCAGCGCGCCTGACTGGACGGCATTCAGCCCTGCCTTGCGGAAGATCGCCTCGACGCGCTCGTGCAGCGCGCTGATGGGCAGGGCAGTGGTCTCACTCATCTCGTCTCTCTCATGCATGGCTGGGCCTGACAGGCGGGCACGGCGGTTGAAGTTTTGCATACATAGAGTATACAAATACTCGACAAGTGCAATTCGACTGCGCGTCGATCGTCACCAAAGGACGCGCCGGTCATCCAGAAAGGAACGTCGCATGGCTTTCACTCCCAAGGGAAAACACCTCGTTGCGGGCGAATGGCTCGACGGAGCCGGCACCTTCGCCAGCGCGCCTGCGCATGGCCCCGTGCACCAGTTTGCCGCGGGCACCGTCGATCTGGTTAACCGCGCGTGCGAAGCAGCCGAGGATGCCTTCTGGAGCTACGCCAATTCGTCGCGACAGGAACGCGCCGCCTTCCTGCGCGCAATTGCCGACGAGATTGAGGCACGCGCCGCCGAGATCACCGAGATCGGCAGCCAGGAAACCGGCCTGCCGGAGGCCCGCCTGCAAGGCGAGCGTGGCCGCACGACCGGTCAGCTTCGCCTGTTCGCCGACCATATCGAGAAGGGTGACTATCTCGACCGTCGCCTGGATGCCGCATTGCCCGACCGCCAGCCGCTGCCGCGCCCGGAGATAAGGCTGATCCAGCGCCCGGTGGGTCCTGTCGCAGTGTTCGGCGCCTCGAACTTCCCGCTCGCGTTTTCGACTGCCGGCGGCGACACGGCGGCGGCACTCGCAGCCGGCTGCCCGGTCGTGGTCAAGGGCCACTCGGCCCATCCCGGCACCGGTGAGATCGTCGCCCAGGCGATTGCCGCGGCGATTGCCAGCACGGGCGTTCATCCGGGCGTGTTCTCGCTGATCCAAGGCGGCAGCCGCGACGTCGGCCATGCGCTGGTCAAGCATCCGCTGATCAAGGCCGTGGGCTTCACCGGCTCGCTCGCCGGCGGCCGTGCCCTGTTTGATCTCTGCGCGCAGCGTCCGGAGCCGATCCCGTTCTTCGGCGAGCTCGGTTCGGTCAACCCGATGATGATGCTGCCGGAAGCGATGAAGGCGCGTGGCGAAGCCCTGGGGCAGGGCTGGGCCGGGTCGCTGACCATGGGGGCTGGCCAGTTCTGCACCAATCCCGGCATCGCCGTGGTGATCGACGGCGCCGATGCCGACCGCTTCGTGGCTGCCGCCACCGAAGCGCTTGCCAAGGTCGGGCCGCAGACCATGCTGACCGACGGCATCGCCAAGGCCTATCATGAGGGTGCAGCACGCTTTGCCACGCGCAACACGGTCAAGCCGCTGCTGACGACCGAATCGTCGGGTCGCAGCGCGACGCCGAACTTGTTCGAGACGACGGGCGCGCAGTTCGTGTCCGACCATCTGCTCGGCGAAGAGGTCTTCGGGCCGCTTGGCATGGTCGTTCGTGTCGGCTCGCTCGACGAGATGGAGCAGATCGCGCGCGGCTTCGAAGGTCAGCTGACCGCGACAATCCATATGGACGCCGCCGACCTCGAAGCGGCCCGTCGCCTGCGCCCGGTGCTCGAGCGCAAGGCTGGCCGTGTGCTGGTCAACGGCTTCCCGACCGGTGTCGAGGTGGCCGATTCGATGGTGCATGGCGGGCCCTATCCGGCCTCGACCAATTTCGGCGCAACCAGTGTCGGCACCATGTCGATCCGCCGCTTCCTGCGCCCGGTTTCCTACCAGAACATGCCGGAAGGCCTGCTGCCCGAAGACTTCCTCGGCTGATCTCTCGATTTGCCGGCTAAGTCCGGACCTCCCCTTGCGGGAGGCCCGGCGCCGGTGGCGTCGTAAGCCGACATTTCGGATACTTTTTGTATACGACTTGTATTTTTAATTTGATTTACGCTCTCCGACGCGGAATAGTGCGCCGCCGTCAACCGACAGACAGACCTACTCAGGGAGAGAGTGTGACAATGAAGACTTCGGTTCTCGCCTTCGGCCTCATGGCCGCCACCGCACTGACCGGCCAGGCTCACGCCGACAAGCTGGACGACATCATCGCTTCGGGCACGCTGCGCTGCGCCGTCGTGCTCGACTTCCCGCCGATGGGTTCGCGCGACGCGAGCAACAACCCGATCGGCTTCGACGTCGACTACTGCAACGATCTGGCCAAGGCGCTCGGCGTCACCGCCGAGATCGTCGAGACGCCGTTCCCCGAGCGCATTCCCGCGCTGATGTCGGGCCGCGTCGATGTCGGCGTCGCCTCGACCTCGGATACTCTGGAGCGCGCCAAGACCGTCGGCATGACGGTTCCCTACTTCGCATTCCAGATGGCCGTCACCTCCAACGACAAGACCGGCATCAAGTCATTCGAGGACATGAAGGGCAAAGTCGTGGGCGCCACCGCCGGCACCTATGAAGCCATCGCTCTCGAAAAGCAGGTCAAGGAATGGGGCGTGGGCGAGTTCCGTCCTTACCAGACCCAGGCCGACGTGTTCCTGGCTCTGAGCCAGGGTCAGCTCGACGCCACCGTGTCGACCTCGACGGTTGCCCAGGCCAACGTCAAGACCGGCAAGTTCCCCGGCATCTCCGTGGTCGGCAACGCGCCATTCGACATCGACTATGTCGCGCTGTTCACCAACCGTGAGGAATACGGCCTCATCAACTACCTGAACCTGTTCATCAACCAGCAGGTCCGCACCGGCCGTTACAAGGAACTTTACGAAAAGTGGGTCGGCGGCGAGCTGCCGTCTCTTGCGGTGAACGGCGTTTACCGCTGATCTGACCGTTTCTATGGCGGCGCGAGGCTAAGCCTCGCGCCGTTGATCCTTTTCGAAAGGTGAGACGGCAATGTTCAACTACACCTTCCATTGGAATCAGGCCCTCAAGGCCCTGCCGCAGATGCTTGATGGCGCGCTGGTCACCCTGCAGATCGCGCTGCTGTCGATGATCATCGGGATGGCGATCGCCATCGCGCTGACCTTCTTCCGGTTGTCCGGCAATCGCCTTCTTGGCGGTTTCGCCACCGCCTGGGTCGAAATCGCGCGCAACACGCCTGCGCTGTTCCAGATCTACATGGCCCATTTCGGCCTCGGCAATTTCGGCATCCACCTGAGCCCATTCATCGCGCTCCTGGTCGGCATCGCCTTCAACAATGCAGGTTATCTGGCTGAGAATTTCCGTGGCGCGCTCAAGGCGATCCCGGAGACGCAGACACGCGCCGGCCGCTCGCTTGGTATGACATCGCTGCAGGCTTTTCGACTGATCGTGATGCCGCAGATGTTGCGCGTCGCATTCCTGCCGGCCACCAACCAGATGGTCTGGGCGATCCTGATGACCTCGCTTGGCGTCACCGTCGGCATGAACACCGACCTCGCCGGCGTCACGCAGGAGCTGAATGCGCGCTCGTTCCGCACCTTCGAGTTCTTCGCCATCGCAGCAGTCATCTACTACCTCATCGCCAAGGCGGTGACGCTGGCTGCCCGCGTCTTCGCCGCGCGCATGTTCCGCTACTGAGAGAGGTGAGAGATGTTCAACACTGCCCTCTCGTGGAGTGACCTGGCCTTCCTTGCGCAAGGCGCGGGGATGACGCTTGCCGTCACCGCCGTGTCCGTCGCCGCCGGTACCGTGCTCGGCATCCTGTTCGGTATCATCCGTTTCCAGATCGGCCCTTACTGGGCCGCCCCGCTGACCTTCATCCTCGACGTCTTTCGTTCGGTCCCACTGCTCATCCAACTGGTCCTGGGCAATGCGCTGCAGGCCATCATGAAGCTGGGGTGGGCGCCGTTCACCACCTCCTGCGTGGTGCTGTCGCTCTACACGGCCGCTTATTGTACAGAGATCGTGCGCGGCGGCATCGATTCCGTACCGACGAACACGCGCCGTGCCGCACGCTCGCTCGGCATGACCTGGTGGCAGGACATGCGTTACATTGTGGCGCCGCTCGCCATCCGCGTTTCACTGCCTTCGTGGATCGGATTGACGCTGGGCGTGATGAAGGACTCCGCACTGGTGCTGTGGCTCGGGCTGATCGAGTTGTTGCGCGCCTCGCAGATCCTCGTCACCCGCCTGCAGGAGCCGCTGTTTATCCTGCTGATCTGCGGCGCCATCTATTTCATCATCAGCCTTCCCATCGCCCGACTTGGCGGGTATCTCGAGAAACGGTGGTCCCCCAATGATTGAGATCGAAAACGTCCGCAAATCCTTCGGCCAGCTGGAGGTCCTCAAGGGCATCAACCTCACCGTCCAGAAGGGTGAGGTCGTCACCATCATCGGCGGTTCGGGCTCGGGCAAGTCGACGCTTCTGACCTGCATCAACGGTTTGGAGTCGATCGCCGCGGGCCGTGTGGTGATCGACGGCACCGACGTGCATGCCAAGGGCACAGACCTCAACAAGCTGCGCCAGAAGGTCGGCATCGTGTTCCAGCAGTGGAACGCCTTCCCGCATCTGACGGTGCTGGAAAACGTCATGCTTGCCCCCCGCAAGGTGCTTGGCCTCTCCAAGGAAAAGGCTGAGGAAATGGCGGTGAAGCAGTTGACCCATGTTGGTCTTGCCGAGAAGCTTTCGGTCTACCCGAACCGCATGTCAGGCGGCCAGCAGCAGCGCATGGCCATTGCCCGTGCGCTCGCCATGTCGCCCACCTACATGCTGTTCGACGAGGTGACCTCGGCGCTCGATCCGATGCTTGTGGGCGAAGTGCTCGACACGCTGCGCATGCTCGCTTCCGAGGGCATGACAATGATCTGTGTGACGCATGAGATGAAGTTTGCGCGCGAGGTTTCCGACCGCGTCGCCTTCTTCCACCAGGGCATCATGGCCGAGATCGCGCCGCCGGAGCAGCTGTTCGACGCGCCCCAGCACGCCGAGACCAAGAAGTTCCTTGCGGCAACGCATTGAGGGCATGATGAACGAGCAGGCCGACGTCATCGTCATCGGAGCGGGAGTTGTCGGGCTCTCGGCGGCGATCGCCGCGCAGGCGCGCGGGCTGAAGGTTACGGTGCTGGACCGCGAGGGGCCGGCAGCCGGTGCCTCGGCCGGCAACGCCGGGGCCTTTGCCTTCACCGATATCCTCCCATTGGCCTCTCCAGGTATTCTGAAGAAAGCGCCGAAATGGCTGCTCGATCCGCTCGGCCCGCTGTCGGTGCCGCCAGCCTATGCCTTCCAGATCGCGCCTTGGATGTTCCGTTTCTGGCGGGCCTGCTCGGCGAAGCGCGTGGTGCATTCTACCACCGCCCAGACGGCGATGATGGACCTGTCCAAGGCCGAGCTCGAGCCCTTCCTGCACCAGACCGGCACGGCGCCGATGCTGCGCAAGGAAGGCAATCTCCAGGTCTATGAAGGCGAGGCCGAACTCAAGGCATCGCTGCCGGGCTGGCAGGCGCGTGAAGTGCATGGGATCGAGTTCCATCACCTCAACGCGGCCGACATGGCGGAGATTCAGCCGGGTCTCGCCAAACGCTTTACCCATGGCACGTTCACGCCGGGCTGGTTTTCGATTTCCGATCCCAGGCTCTATGTGCTGGCGCTTGCCGAGTATTTCCTGACGTCGGGCGGTTCCATCGAACGCGCCGAGGTGACGGCATTGCGGCCGGTCGAGGGCGGGGTCGAACTCGCCACGGCAGACGGCAGTGTCCGCCGTGCCGGCAAGGTCGTGCTGTCTGCTGGAGCCTTCTCGCACCGGATCGCCAAGACCCTTGGCGAGAGCATCCCGCTGGAGACCGAGCGCGGCTACAACACCACGCTGCCTTCCGATGCCTTCGACCTGCGCACGCAGGTGACCTTCGGTGGCCACGGCTTCGTCGTCACCAGGCTTTCGACGGGCATCCGCGTCGGCGGTGCGGTCGAACTCGGTGGCCTGAAGCTCGCGCCGAACTTCCGCCGCTCCGAAGCCATGCTGAAGAAGGCGCAGGCCTTCCTGCCGGGCCTCAAGCCGGGCGGCGGCGTGCAATGGATGGGTTTCCGCCCGTCGCTGCCCGACAGCCTGCCAGCCATCGGTGCTGCGCGCGCCACCGACCGCGTCATCTATGCATTCGGCCATGGCCATCTCGGCCTGACCCAATCGGCAGGCACTGCTCGGATCGTCGCCGATCTTCTGACCGGCAAGACGCCCGCCATCGACATCGCATCCTTCTCGCCTCAAAGATTCTGACAGGGGTCTAAACTATGGCCAATCATACTTTCTCGTGCCTCGACGGACACACATGCGGCAATCCCGTCCGTCTCGTTTCGGGCGGCGGCCCGCGCCTCGAGGGCGCCAACATGCTGGAAAAGCGCGCGCATTTCCTGCGCGAGTTCGACTGGATCCGCACCGGGCTGATGTATGAGCCGCGCGGCCACGACATGATGTCGGGCTCGATCCTCTATCCGCCGACGCGCCCGGACTGCGACGTTGCCGTGCTGTTCATCGAGACTTCGGGCTGCCTGCCTATGTGCGGACACGGCACCATCGGCACCATCACCATGGCCATCGAGAACGGCCTGATCACCCCGCGCGAGCCCGGCAAGCTGTCGATCGACGCGCCGGCCGGCAAGGTCGACATTACCTACCGCCAGGAAGGCCGTTTCGTCGAGGAAGTGCGCCTGACCAACGTTCCCGGCTTCCTCTATGCAGAGGGCCTGACCGCTGAGGTCGAGGGCCTGGGCGAGATCGTCGTCGACGTCGCCTATGGCGGCAATTTCTACGCCATCGTCGAGCCGCAGAAGAATTTCCGAGATATGGCCGACCACACGGCCGGTGAAATGGTGGGCTGGAGCCCGAAGCTGCGCGCAGCGCTCAACGCCAAATACGAGTTCGTCCACCCCGAGCACCCGGAGATCCAGGGACTCAGCCACATCCAGTGGACCGGCAAGCCGACGGTCGAAGGCGCGCATGCGCGCAACGCCGTTTTCTACGGCGAGAAAGCCATCGACCGCTCGCCCTGTGGCACCGGCACGTCGGCGCGCATGGCCCAGCTCGCGGCCAAGGGCAAGCTGAAGGTCGGCGACGAGTTCTGGCATGAATCGATCATCGGCTCGATCTTCAAGGGCCGGGTCGAAGCGGCGACCAAGGTGGCCGACCGCGACGCGATCATCCCGTCCATAGCCGGCTGGGCCCGGCAGACCGGCATCAACACCATCTTCATCGATGACCGCGATCCATTCGCACACGGCTTCGTGGTGAAATGAGCCAGGAAGCACCCGCTCGCAGCATCCTGGGCGGCGCGGCCAGCGGGCCGGTCATCGCCTCCCGCGAAGCGTTGAGTTTCTGGGGCGGGGTTAATCCCGCCACCGGAAGCGTCATCGACGTTCACCATCCGCTGCACGGTACGTGCCTGACCGGCAGCATCCTGATGATGCCGTCGAGCCGGGGCTCGTGCACAGGCTCGGGCGTGCTTCTGGACCTCGTCCTGACTGGCCGCGCGCCGGCGGCGCTTGTGTTTTCCGAAGCCGAGGATGTGCTGACGCTTGGCGCGCTGATCGCTTCCGAGCTGTTCGGCAAGCCGCTGCCGGTGCTTCGCCTGGCGCCCGAGGCTTATGAGGCTCTGTCGCGGGCCAAGTCGGCGAGCATCACCGACGCGGCCATCGAGGCCGACGGCCTCGTGCTGCCGGTCAGTCCGCCTGCCACATCCGAACTCGAACTTACCGAGACCGACCGCGCCATGCTCGACGGCGACGAGGGCGTGGCCGTGCAACAGGCGATGCGCATCATCTCGGCCATGGCAGCGCAACAGGGGGCGCGCCGACTGGTTGATGTGACCCAAGTCCATATCGACGGCTGCATCTATGCCAGCCCGGCGAACCTGACCTTTGCCGAAAAGATGGCCGACATGGGCGCGCGCGTCCGTGTTCCCTCGACGATGAACGCCATCTCTGTCGACCGCGCCAACTGGCAGGTGCAGGGCGTGCCCGACGACTTTGGCGATCCGGCCGCAAGGCTGGCCGATGCCTATGTCCGCATGGGCTGCCGGCCGACCTTCACCTGTTCGCCCTATCTGCTCGACAGCGCGCCCGGACGGGGCGAGACGATCGCCTGGGCGGAATCCAACGCGGTGATCTTTGCCAACACCGTACTTGGCGCTCGCACGGCGAAGCACCCTGATTTCCTCGACCTCTGCATCGCGCTGACGGGCCGTGCGCCGCTATCGGGCGTCTATCTCGACATCCACCGCAAGGCTATGCGCGTCATCGACGTCGAATTGCCCGAAGCCGTGGATGACGCGTTCTGGCCGCTGGTCGGCTATCTCGCCGGCAAGGCGGCGCCCGATCGCATCCCGCTATTGCGTGGGCTCGCCGCCGGAAGCCCGTCGCGTGACGACCTCAAGGCACTCTGCGCGGCCTTCGGCACGACATCGGCGGCCCCCATGCTGCACATTGATGGTGTGACGCCGGAGGCAGAAGGTGCTGCTGACAGGGAGGCGGAGCGCGTGGCGATTACGCGAGCCGACATGACTGCCGCATGGAAGGTGTTGAACGCCGGACCGGCAGAGGTTGAGCTGGTGGCCATCGGCAGCCCTCACGCTTCACTCGACGAATGCCGCTCGCTTGCTGCAGCGCTCGACGGCCGCAAACGCAGGCCCGATGTGTCAGTGATCGTTACTGCCGGCAACCAGGTGATTTCGGATGCCCGTGCCGACGGCACGCTGGCGCAGCTTGAGGCGAGCGGCGTGCAGGTGCTCCCCGACCTGTGCTGGTGCTCGATCTCGGAGCCGGTGTTTCCGACGCGGACGCGGGCGCTGATGACCAATTCCGGCAAATACGCCCATTACGGCCCTGGCCTTTCCGGGCGCGCTGTACGTTTCGGCAACCTCGCCGATTGCGTCACCGCAGCCCTAACCGGGCATGTGCCCGAGCGTTTGCCGGCCTGGCTTTCCTAGTTCGTCTTACGCAGTTCTGTCCGGGAACCGCTCCGATCAGGAATTGCCCCGAGGAGGTAACATGCGCAGTACAAAGACCATCCATGTGATTTCGGCCCATGCCGAGGGCGAGGTCGGCGACGTCATCGTCGGCGGCGTGACGCCGCCGCCAGGCGATACGATCTGGGAGCAGAGCCGCTGGATCGCCCGCGACAACACCTTGCGCAATTTCGTGCTGAACGAGCCGCGTGGCGGCGTGTTCCGCCATGTCAACCTGCTGGTGCCGCCGAAGCATCCGGAAGCAGACGCGGCCTTCATCATCATGGAGCCGGAAGATACCCCGCCCATGTCTGGCTCGAACTCGATCTGCGTGTCGACGGTGCTGCTCGACAGCGGCATCGTGCCGATGCAGGAGCCAATCACGGAAATGACGCTCGAAGCGCCCGGCGGCCTCGTCCGCGTCCGGGCCGAGTGCCGCAATGGCAAGGCCGAACGCATCTTCGTGCGCAACCTGCCGAGCTTCGCTGATCGACTGGATGCCAAGCTCGAAGTTGAGGGCCTTGGCACGCTCACTGTCGACACCGCTTATGGCGGCGACAGCTTCGTCATCGTCGACGCTGCTGCCCTGGGCTTCAGCCTGAAGGCGGACGAGGCTCACGACATTGCCAGGCTTGGCGTGAAGATCACCAATGCTGCCAATGCGTCACTCGGCTTCCATCACCCTGAGAATCCAGACTGGAAGCATTTTTCCTTCTGCTTGTTCGCTGGCCCGGTCGAGCGCACGGCCGAAGGCCTGCGTGCAGGGGCGGCAGTCGCGATCCAGCCCGGCAAGGTCGACCGCTCGCCGACGGGTACGGCGCTTTCTGCCCGCATGGCGGTGCTGCATGCCCGCGGCCAGATGGGGCTGGAAGACAGCCTGACGGCGGTTTCGGTGATCGGCTCAACCTTCACTGGCCGTATCGTTGGTACCACTGAAGTCGGCGGCCGCCCGGCCGTGCTGCCGGAAATCTCCGGCCGCGCCTGGATCACCGGCACGCACCAGCACATGCTTGACCCGTCGGACCCATGGCCGGAGGGCTATCGCCTGACCGACACCTGGGGCGCCCGGTAGAGCGCCATACATCGAGCCATACAGAGAAAGGGCGGGGCATTCCCGCCCTTTCTTGTTTTCGTAAAGGAGTTGCGGCCGGGCCTGTTTCAGCAAAGCGGCGGGGTACCCAAGTTAAAGGCGCCTCCACTTCGATTGTTGGGGTGGGTGGCAATTCAATAAGAAGAAATCCCGTAAGAAATCCTGTCCGAAGGCGACTACCTATTCATGACGACAGCGCCGGCAGATCTGAAGGACATCAGCGGCATCCCTGGGGATGCAGACGGGCGTTATCGTCTTGCCATCGACCTGCTCGGCACTGCGCTGGCTCGCCTGGCGGCAGGGTATGAGGCGAATGCGGCGGACCGGCAGGATCTGTTGCAGAACATCCATCTGCAGGTCTGGCGTAGCATGGCGTCCTTCGACGGCCGCTGCTCGCTGAGAACGTGGGTTTACCGTGTCGCCCACAATGTCGCCGCGGATCATGTCGCCATACAGCGGCGGCAGGGTGGCACGATCAGCCTCGGGGATCCCGACGGGGCCGGCGTAGAGGGGCGGGTGGAGTCGCATGAGGCTGTGGTCTCCGATCGCCTCGCTTTGGAGCAGATTCATGACCTCCTGCACCAGATGGCGCCAATCGACCAGCAGGTGATGCTTCTCTACCTGGAAGATGAAAGTGCCGCGACCATCGCCGAGGTCACCGGTCTATCGGCCGGCGCGGTCGCAACCCGAATCCATCGTCTCAAGCGCCGTTTGGCGGGCACCTTCGGCACGGAGGCAGGCTTATGAAGAAACTTCAGGACCATTGGAAGGATCAGGAGATGACCACGATCAGCCCCTCGCTTGATGATCTCAGGCAGCGCGAGGCGGAACTCGGCCTGATCACGCGCCGTCGCAACACCAGGGAGTATGTCGCCGGCGGCGTTGCAGCGGCCTTCTTGGCTGTGATGGGCGTGCTTGCTTTCGTGCGCGGCGAGGCGCCTGCCGACTTTGTCATGGCAGCCGGCTTCCTCGCGCTCACGGTGGGGCTGCTGCTGGCAGGCTGGCATCTGTTCCGCAGCAGCGGTCCTGTTGCTGGCGACCTCGCCGTCAGCGGCCGGGCGCATCTGCGCGCCCGGCTGGAACGGGAACACCGGCTGCTTGCCAGCGCCTGGCTGTGGTATGTCGGCCCGATGGTGCCTGGTTTCGTGCTGATCTATCTCGGCGCGTGGATGATCGATCCGGGCAAGCCGCTCTTTGTTGCCATCGCTGGCGGCCTGACACTGGTGCTGATGGCTGGTGTCGTGCTCGCCAATCGCCATGCCGCCAGGAATATCGAGCGCGAGATCCGCAAGCTCGACGAGTAGGAGGCGATTTATCGACATGTATAGGTTGCCGTCGAGATATCCGCTGCCTGTGTCGCCGACGGTAAAAACCCTTTGCGGCACAACCGTTTGGTGGGTTCGTTCTTGATGGATTCAACCGGCGGCAGCGGAAGGCAAAAGCCTTGATTCCACGCAATGGAGAGTCCCCCGAGCCGGCTTACAACCCCGGCGCGCAGGGGGCTCCTGGTGCGGCTGACTCAACGTCACCGACGAGGGCTGACGACGAAAAAAATCTGGCCCGGCCGGCGGAATCTTTGTCGCTCTGGCAGTGTGGATACAATCAAGTTGACATCCGTATTCATCAAGATCGCTGCTGATGTCGCCTTGCCTTTACGTGGAGTCATCCGTCAGCATCCGTCCGACGATGTATGCAAGGCGAAAGCCTCGACTATCGCTTTCGGAATGAATGAATCGTCGGCGACTGCGATTCAACGCGATTCAATTGATGAATGACCTTATCAGTGTATTGGATTTTCTTGAGGCATTCATTGCGGATACCGGAAGTTTATCTTCTTGTCGTTTCTTCGAGATTGCTAAAATTGCTTGCCGTACAAGTACCGAAGACTCGAAGCCTTCGCGGTGTTGTCGCTAATTTACAATTGGGTAATTTCTTGTGACTACGCCGAGGCATCGGGATTGCTAAATTTTTAAGTACAGGGAGGGGTTCCTGTCGGCGCTCTCGGGGGAACGGATACGCAGGCAAAGCATGAGCAGCTTTTGACAAGCCACGTTTGAAAACCTTCTTTTAGATCTCCCTTTTCGAAGAAAATCCACACGCTGGCGCCGCCGCCGGCGTCGCCTTTCCAATCACATTCTGCATGTCCTCAGCCGGTGCGAAGCAAAAAAGCTTTTCCCCGGACGGCCGAGATTTGCCGGCAAACAAGGTGTGCAGCCAGGCCAATTCGCTATCTCTACGGCAAGGAAACGCCACATGAGTATCACCTTCGACCAATCAACAGCCCACTATGGCGCACCGCCGCAGAGACGGGGTTTCTCACCCACCAATCTCAGCATCACGCGCAAGCTGGTGATGAGCTTCTCGGCGATCGTGCTCGTCAGCATCGTCGTCGCGCTGCTGCTGATGCGGGCGCTCAACCAGCTCGATGCCGCCAGCGCCGAACTGCAGGTGGCGAGCCGCGTGCTTACCACCATCGGCAAGGCGGAAGCGCTTCATCTCGATCGCGCCAACATCGCCCGTACCTACGTGCTGAGCCTGCGCGAGGACGTTGCCAAGCGCTATCACGACACGTCGCTGGCCGTCGACAAGACGATCGCCGATGCAAGGAACCAGCCGATCACGGACAAGGACGTGATCACGGCGATCGACAATTTCGAGACCGTTGCCAACAACTGGCGCATCGAGATCGGCGACCCGATCGTGCAGCTCGCCGGCAAGCCGGAAACCTATGAGCGCGGACGCGAGCTTGCAGCCTCGACGCGTGCATCAGAGGTGCAGAACACTGTCCGCAAGGCAGTCGCGGACATGCAGACCGAGATCTCCCGCTGGGAACAGCAGATCGCTTCGGTCAAGGACGAAGCCATCGCAACGGCGAAGTATCTGCAGCTTGGCGGCGCCGGCGTGACCATCGCCATTCTCATTGTCATCGCCATGTGGCTGTCGAGCCAGATCGCAACGCCCGTCAACCGCATGACCCAGGCCATGCGCAGCCTGGCTGCCGGCGATCACAAGGTTGCCGTTCCGGCGATCGGTCGCCAGGACGAGGTCGGCCAGATGGCGGCCGCCGTGCAGACCTTCAAGGAAGCAGCGATCGAAAAGGTGCGCCTCGAGGCTGAAGCCGCCGACACGCGTCGCCGCGTCGAGGAAGACAATGCAGCCCGTGCTGCACAGAAGGCCGAGGAAGACCGCCAGGATCACGTCGCCATCGTTGCGCTCGGCAATGGTCTCGATGCCCTGTCGAAGGGCGACCTGATGCACCGCATCGACGCACCGTTCCCCGACAAGCTGGTCAAACTGCGTTCGGACTTCAATGAATCGGTCGAGAAGCTGCAGCAGACCATGCTCAGCATCACGTCTTCCGTGAAGGCGATCCACGCCGGCACCGGCGAGATCTACACCGCAGCCGACGACCTGTCGCGCCGCACCGAACAGCAGGCAGCCAGCCTCGAAGAGACCGCAGCCGCGCTCGACGAGATCACCGCGACCGTCAAGAAGACGGCCGAAGGCGCGGTGCATGCCCGTGACGTCGTCTCCACGGCCAAGACCGATGCCGAGACCAGCGGCGTTGTGGTGCGCAAGGCAATCGATGCCATGGGCACGATCGAGAAGTCGTCCGAGCAGATCAGCCGCATCATCGGCGTGATCGACGAGATCGCTTTCCAGACGAACCTGCTGGCGCTCAACGCCGGCGTCGAAGCGGCACGTGCCGGCGATGCGGGACGCGGCTTTGCCGTGGTTGCCTCGGAAGTGCGTGCACTGGCTCAGCGTTCGGCCGAAGCCGCTCGCGAGATCAAGAGCCTGATCTCGGCGTCGACGACCCAGGTTGGCGAAGGCGTCAAGCTTGTCGCCGAAACAGGCAAGGCACTGGAACGCATCGTGCAGCAGGTGGCCGAAATCAACTCGGTGGTCACCAACATCGCGGCCAGCGCGCATGAGCAATCGACTGGCCTCGACCAGGTCAACTCGGCGGTCAACCAGATGGACCAGGTTACCCAGCAGAACGCTGCGATGGTCGAGGAATCGACTGCCGCCAGCCACTCGCTGTCGCAGGAGACCGAAGAGCTGTCGCGCCAGATCAGCACCTTCCGGCTCGGCAAGCTCTCGGTCGTCGAGACGAGCCGTCCGGCCAGTGCAAAGGCACCGGTGCGCGCGCCGCGGCCTGAGCTGAAGGTTGCGGTTGCCAGCTACGGCTCCAATGCCGCCCGGGCGATCGCCCCGGCCGCCGACGACTGGCAGGAGTTCTGAGCCGGCCATGACGACCGTTTCCGATCCATCGCCACGGATACTCGAGCTTGCCGCAGTGCTGGACTTCAGGGCGGCAGCGCCCCTGACAGAAAGCCTGCTGGCAATGCGCGGAACCGCGCTGACCATCGATACCTCGCGTGTGGAGCGGATCGGCGGCCAATGCCTTCAGGTTCTTCTGTCGGCAAAACAAACCTGGAGCGCGGATGAAACCGCGCTCTCCTTCACCAACCTGACGCCCGGCTTCGTCGAAAGCCTGAGGCTGCTGGGAATAGCCGAAGCGGATCTCACTAGGGAGGCAATGTCGGAATGAGCGCGACCATTTTGACCGTCGATGATTCTCGCACCATGCGCGAAATGCTCAAGCTCGCGCTGACGCAAGCCGGCTACCGGGTCGTCCAGGCCGAGGACGGCGTCCATGGCCTCGAGGTGCTGAAGGGCGAGACCCCGCAGGTGATCGTCACCGATATCAACATGCCCAGGATGGATGGCTTCGGCTTCATCGAGCATGTCCGCGCCGACGAGGCCTATCGCGGCATTCCGATCCTGGTCCTGACGACCGAGAGCGATGCCGAAAAGAAGGATCGCGCCCGGCGAGCCGGGGCGACCGGCTGGATCATCAAGCCCTTCGACCCTGCCAAACTGATCGACGCCATCCGCCGCGTGTCGGCCTGAACGAACGAACTGGGGAACATGTCCGTGGACGCAATGGCAGCGGTCAAGCAGACCTTCTTCCAGGAGTGCGAGGAGCAACTCGCCGAACTGGAAGCTGGCCTCCTCGCTATGGAGCGCGGGGAAGCCGAATCCGACACCGTGAATGCGGTCTTCCGCGCGGTGCATTCGATCAAGGGCGGCGCAGGCGCCTTCAGCCTCGAAGATCTGGTGCAGTTCGCCCATGTCTTCGAAACCACCCTCGACCATGTCCGCAATGGCGGTCTGGAGCCCACGGCCGACGTGATGGCCGTCATGCTGCGCGCCGCCGATCTTCTCGCCGACCTGGTTGTGGCGGCTCGCGACGGCCTTTCGGTCGATGGCGAGCGCAGCGCCGTGCTGGTTGCCGAGCTCAACGCGCTCTGCCCGGGCGGCTCCGCCGATGCGGCCGAAGAAGAAGACGACATGAGCGACTTCTCCTTCACGCCCGTCGGCGTGTCGTTCGACTTTTCCGATGCCGTGCCCGATGCAGGGCGCAGCTACACCATCACCTTCAAGCCCAGGCCGGAACTTTATGCCAAGGGCAACGAGACGTCGTTGGTGCTGCGCGAGCTGGAACGCCTTGGCGAGCTGGACATCACCTGCGACGCAAGCGGCCTGCCGTCGCTCGCCGAACTCGATCCGGAAGGCGCCTATCTCGAATGGACGATCAGGCTCACCACGGAAAAGGGCGAGGACGCGATCCGCGAAGTCTTCGAGTTCGTCGAGTGGGACAGCAGCCTGACCATCCAGGCCGACGGCGCCGAGGTCGGTTCGACCGAGGACGCGTTCGCCGCCTTGATGCGGTCGATCCAGGCGGATGCGGAGGTCGTTTCGGCTGAACCTGCAAACGTCATTTCGCTGCCGCTGGCCGAGGAGCCGGAAGCCGTGGCCGAGCCCGAGGCGCAGCCGGCCAAGGCAGCAGCTGCACGCAACAACGAAGGCGGTGCCAATGCCGGCGCTGCCGCCCCCCAGACAATCCGCGCCGATCTCGAACGTGTCGACCGTCTGATCGATCTCGTCGGCGAGCTGGTCATCAACCAGGCGATGCTGTCGCAGCGTGTCATGGAAGCCGGGCACGTTCCCGGGTCTGCCGTGGCTCTGGGTCTCGACGAACTCGAGCACCTGACGCGCGAGATCCAGGATTGCGTCATGGCGATCCGCGCCCAGGCGGTGAAGTCGGTGTTCCAGCGCATTCCGCGCCTGGTGCGCGAAGTCGCCGGCATGACCGGCAAGCAGGTTCGCCTGATCACCGAGGGCGAGGGCACCGAAGTCGACAAGACGGTGATCGACCGCCTTAACGACCCGCTGACCCACATGATCCGCAATGCCATCGACCATGGCCTGGAAAAGCCCGAAGTGCGCATTGCCAACGGCAAGCCGGCGGAGGGCGTCGTGCGCCTTTCGGCGATGCATCGCTCGGGCCGCATCGTCATCGAGGTCGCCGATGACGGCGCCGGCATCAACCGCGCGCGGGTCAAGGCGATCGCCGCCGAGAAGGGCCTGATCGCAGCCGATGCGGTGCTCTCCGACGAGGAGATCGACAATCTGATCTTCCTGCCGGGCTTCTCCACGGCGTCGGAAGTTTCGAACATCTCGGGCCGTGGTGTCGGCATGGATGTGGTCAAGCGCTCGATCCAGTCACTGGGCGGCCGCCTGTCGATCACCTCGCGGCCGGGCAAGGGCTCGACCTTCACCATGAGCCTGCCGCTGACGCTTGCGGTGCTCGACGGCATGGTGGTGACGGTGGCAGACCAGACATTGGTCGTTCCGCTCACCGCCATCATCGAGACGTTGCAGCCCAAGGCTCCCGATGTGCACGGCCTTGGCGGCAGCGCCCGTGTCATTGCCATTCGCGATGCCTTCACGCCGCTGGTCGACGTCGGCCGCGAGCTCAGCTTCCGCAGCCAGGCAACCGATCCGCTGGCGTCGGTCGCCATCCTCGTGGAAACCGAAGGCGGCCGCCGCAGCGCCCTGCTCGTCGACACGATCCAGGGGCAGCGCCAGGTCGTGATCAAGAGCCTTGAATCGAACTACAGGCACGTGCCGGGCATCGCCGCCGCCACCATCCTCGGCGATGGCCGCGTCGCCCTGATCATCGATGTCGACGCAGTGATCGCCAACTCGCAGTCCGACGCGACCATTCTTGAACCCGTTCTTGCAGCAGCAGGGTGAGGCCATGACCGAGACCACCAAACACGACAACAGCAGCCGCGAACTCATCGCGTTTCGTATCGGCGAGCAGGAATTCTGCGTCGACATCATGTCGGTGCGCGAGATCAGGGGCTGGGCGCCGGCCACCGTGCTGCCGAAGTCGCCGGCCTATGTCCGCGGCGTCATCAACCTGCGCGGCGCGATCCTGCCGATCGTCGACCTCGCAGCGCGTCTCGGCTTCCAGCCGCCGGAGCCGACCGTGCGCCATGTCATCATGGTGGCCCAGGTCGGCACGCAGGTGGTTGGCCTCCTGGTTGATGCGGTTTCCGACATCCTGTCGGTGACCGACGACGCCATCAAGCCGACGCCCGACGTCGCCTCCGACATGGCCAAGACCTTCGTGCGCGGCGTGCTTGCCATCGAAGGCCGCATGATCAGCCTGATCGCGCTCGACAACGTCCTGCCGACGCTTGAGCCGATCGCGGCATGACGAGTCTGCAGAACGTCGACAAACCGCGCAACCAGCGCCAGAGTCTGGTGGCCGGTGAGTTCGTGCTCACCGGCGAGGACATGCGGCAGATCGCGGCGATGCTGCATGCCGATGCCGGCATCCATCTGACAGAGGCCAAGGCGGCCCTGGTCTATTCGCGACTGTCCAAGCGCTTGCGTGCGCTTGGACTTGAAAGCTTCCGCGATTACTGCGCGCTCATCGCTTCCCGCGAAGGTCTCGACGAGCGCCAGAAAATGCTGGCGGCGCTGACCACCAACGTCACCAATTTCTACCGCGAGCCGCATCATTTCGAGCATCTGGCCAAGCAGGTCCTGCCGCCGCTGCTCGATGCGGCGCGGCGCGGCGGACGCGTCAGGATCTGGTCGGCGGCCTGCTCCAACGGCGCCGAACCCTATTCGATCGCGCTCACCATCCTGTCGCTGATGCCTGAAGCCGCCAACTACGACATCAGGGTTTTGGCGACCGACATCGACCCCAACATGGTCGCGATGGGCCGAGAGGGCGTCTACAGCGAGGCAGCGTTGCGCCCGGTGCCTCCGGATCTGCGCCGGCGCTGGTTCGCTCCGGTGCGTTCGGGCGACGGCAACTCGTTCGGCGCAAGCGAGGAAATGCGTACGATCGTGGCCTTCCGCGAACTCAACCTCATCGGCGCTTGGCCAATGAAGGGCCGGTTCCAGGCGATCTTCTGCCGCAACGTGGTGATCTATTTCGAAGAGGCGACCCAGTCGCGCATCTGGAGCCGTTTCGTGCCTCTGCTGACAGCGGGGGGTACCCTCTATATCGGCCACTCCGAACGCGTCTCGGGACCCGCCTCCGACGACTTCCAGCCGGAAGGCATCACGACCTACAAGCTGCGCGAGGGCGCCGCATGAAGCCGGTTCGCGTTCTTATCGTCGACGATTCCGCCACGATGCGCACCTTGCTTTCGGCGGTGCTGCGTCTCGACCCGGCCATCGAGGTGGTCGGCCATGCCGCTGACCCGCTGGAGGCACGCGCCAAGATCAAGGAGCTCAATCCCGACGTAATCACCCTCGACGTCGAGATGCCGAACATGAACGGTCTAGAGTTCCTCGAGAAGATCATGCGCCTGAGGCCGATGCCCGTCATCATGGTGTCCAGCCTGACATCGAGGGATGCCACGGCCACGATCACTGCGCTCGAGATCGGCGCTTTCGACTGCATCTCCAAGGCGTCGTTCAGCGATGACCGGGCCTTCGGCGCATTGCAGGCGACGGTGAAGGCGGCGGCACGTGCGCAGATCCGACCGCTGGCAACGAGCCAGCCGAGTGCCGTGCGCGAGCAGCCCGCTGCGAATGCCGACTATGTGCCCAACGGCAGCGTGGTTGCCATTGGCTCGTCCACCGGCGGCGTCGAGGCTCTGATCACTGTTCTGTCGCAGTTCCCGGAGAATTGCCCGCCGACCGTGATTACCCAGCATATGCCGGCCGCGTTCACCAAGAGTTTCGCCGACCGCCTCAACCGCATGTCGAAGCCACGCGTCAGCGAGGCCGTGGATGGCGCTCCGCTGACCACCGGACAGGTCTACCTCGCTCCGGGCGGCGCCACGCATCTCGAGATATCGGGGCCAGGGCAGCTGCGCTGCCGGCTGCGTGCCACCGATCCGGTCAACGGCCACCGGCCCTCGGTCGACGTACTGTTTGCCTCGGTCGCCAAGGCAACGGGCTCCAAGTCCGTCGGCGCGATCCTGACCGGCATGGGTCGCGACGGTGCCGCCGGCATGCTGCAGATGCGGCAAGCCGGTGCTCACACGCTCGGCCAGGACGAAGCCACCAGCCTCGTCTACGGCATGCCCCGGGTCGCCTTCGAAATCGGCGCGGTCGAGCGGCAGGCGCCGCTGGAGAAGATCGCCTCCCACATCCTCGCGCTGACGCGCTCGAATTCCAATGGAGCTAAAAATGTCCTTCCTCGAACACTTTAAGGTTCTCGTCGTCGACGACACGACGACCAGCCGCATTCTGATCACCGACGCGCTGCAGGAAATGGGCATCCGCAAGATCGCAATCGCTAAGGATGGCGAGCAGGCGCTGCGCGCGATGATGGAACAGCCCGCGCATATGGTGATCTCCGACTTCAACATGCCGAAGCTCGACGGACTGCAGCTGCTCAAGGCAATCCGTTCCTATGGTCCGACCCGCGCGACGCCGTTCATCCTTTTGACTGGCAAGGGCGACCGCAAGCTGCTGGAAGCCGCGGTTGCGCTTGGCGTCAACAACTTCCTGACCAAGCCGTTCACCGTTGAGCAGCTGAAGAAGGCCATCGAGGCCATCGTCGGAGTGCTTAAGTGACGCTTGCCGGCAAAAGCCACCGCGTCACCGTCATGCGCGGCGAGTATCATGTGGTCGATGAAGGGGACGTCGTGCTGACGACCATCCTGGGGTCGTGTGTTGCTGCCTGCATCCGCGACCCCTTCGCCCAGACCGGCGGCATGAACCACTTCCTCTTGCCCGGAAACAATGGTCGCGCCTCGCTCGATGCCCAAAGCTATGGCGTTCACCTGATGGAACTGCTCGTCAACGGCCTGCTGCAGCGCGGCGCTCATCGCCACCGGCTGGAGGCCAAGCTGTTCGGCGGTGCGCGCACCATCGAAGGCCTGTCCGACATTGGCGCGATGAATGCCGAGTTCGCCGAAACCTTCCTGCGCAACGAAGGGATCAGCATCGTCGGTGGCGATCTTGGGGGGGATCGCGGCCGCCGTGTCGAATATTGGCCTCAGTCCGGTCGCGCCCGCCAGGTTCTGCTCTCCGGCGACAAGGGCTTCGTCGCCCCGGCTCAGCCCAAGCAGCCGCTTGTTGCGCCGTCGAGCGGCTCTCTCGAACTCTTCTGATCTCCTGAACAGGTCATCCCGCCATGCCTTTGCGAGCCAGCATGTTACCCCAGCCGACGCTTACGCCCGTTGCCGAGATGCTCGGACGGGTAAGTTCCGAGCTGCAAGACCTTGCCGCCCAGGTGGAGCGGCTGCATCCGCTGGTTTCTGCCCAGGGCGGACAGGCTTCCAGCGAACCGCAACTGGTGCAGGCGCTGCAAAGCTTCGATCACATCGAACAGAAGTTGCGTTGCCTGGCCGGTTTTCTTGCTGACCTTGGCGATGCGGCGGCGCCTGGCTGGCAGCTCGACCCGGAGGCTGCCCTGGTTGCCGTGAACCTTTCGGAGCTCGCCACGCGCCTGGCCGGCAGGAGGCCCCTGGCGCAGGATGATGCGTCCTTCGGCGACTACGAGTTGTTCTAAGCTGAGCGACGGCCGAATGGCGGGCGCGGTAGAGCGGCGCGATCATGTGCTATTCATGGTTGCAATTTGGTGTTTCGGCAATTAAGAGTGGCGCGCATCGTCGATGGTGACTGCCCTCACCTGAGCTAGTCTTGGATTGCAGGAGCACACGCGTTGACCGCATATGAATTTGCGATGCAGCGCCTGACCACCGAGGATGTTCCCCGTCGCGAGCGGATGGCGTTCGTGCACGATTTCGTCGGTCGTCACATTGGCGGGTTGGATTTTCGGCCGCTCGACCGCGACAACATCCGCATCGACCTGGAGGCCATGTTCCTGCCGGGCGGGCTGACGGTCGGGCAGGGCCGGTTCGCACCTGTGCATGGCGCGCGCACCCGCGACCTGCTCCAGGACGGGCGCCAGCATTTCCTCATGTCCATTCACTATGAGGATTACGAGATCTCCGCCGACGGCAAGGCGCCGATCAAGGTGACCGCCGGCGACGTTACGCTGGTCGACGAGGGCGTGTGCTCGGAGTTCTGGTTCGGTCAGCCGATGGCGGTCGATGTCGTCGCGCTCGACCGGCGGCTGCTTGCCAAGCTGGCGCCGCGCGTCGACATGGAGGCGCTCTACATCCTTCCGGCTTCCGGGGCCGACATGCGGCTCCTGACGAGCTATGTCGGCGTGCTCCGCGCCAATCCACCGGGTTCGGAGAAAGCGCGCGAACTCGCCTCCCGCCATCTCTACGACCTCACCGCAATGGTTCTCGATAAGGTCGTTCGCGGCGGGGCCGAGCGCAACGAGCGCAGCATCGCCACAGCACGGTTAAAGATGATCCGGAGGGATATTCTCGAGCGCCTTTCCGACCAGGACCTGCACATCGACGCTGTCGCCCGGCGCCAAGGCGTCACGGCGCGCTACGTCCAGCGGCACTTCGAACGCGAGGGCACGACATTCTCGGATTTTGTCCGCGAGCAAAGGTTGGACCTTGCATCCAAGCTGCTGCAAACGCGCGACCTCGCGGCCTCCACCATCACCGAGATAGCCTTCGACGCCGGGTTTTCGGATATCTCGGCTTTCAACAGGGCGTTTCGCCGTCGCTTCGACGCCACACCCTCCGACATCCGCGCAACGATCCTCCCCAGATAACATTTTTTTGGGAGCAGCCCGGGAGTTGCGCCATGCGGCCTCGCCAGCGCGCGCGATGCCGTATGCCACGCGCCCTGATGGGCCGTGTTCTTGCTGCCGACCTTTCCTGCATGACCGAAGCCAGCGCGGGCACCTCGCACCCGCGTGACGGCAAACGCTGTGCGGGGACGGTTTGCCGTGAGCCTGCTTCGGCGGCAGTCTGTCTGTCGTTTTCGCCCTGCCGTTGTCACGGACGGGGTTGCGGGCTCAGGCAACACGCGATCTAAGGCTTACCTTCACTGAAGACGATCGCCATTCCAGAATTCTGTGCATCCCGGAGAAACCCATGATTTTTGACGAGCAAATAGATCGTCGCGGAACCAACTGTTCGAAATGGGACATGATGGAGCCGCTCTACGGCCTGTCGCCCGACGATGCGTTGCCGATGTGGGTTGCCGACATGGATTTCCGCCCTCCGGCGGCGGTGCAGCAGGCCCTGGAGCGGATGCTTCGCCATGGGGTCTATGGCTATTTCGGCGACGAAACCGCCTATCGGGAGGCAATCTGCTGGTGGATGGCGAACCGTCATGGCTGGCAGCTGGACCCAGCCACGATCTTCACGACCCACGGCCTCGTCAATGGCACGGCCCTTTGTGTCGACACCTGGACCCAGCCGGGCGACGCAGTGGTTCTGATGACGCCGGTTTACCATGCATTCGCCCGCGTTGTGCGTGCGGCAGGGCGTGAAGTGCGCGAGCTTCCGTTGGTCCAGCAGGATGGCCGTTATCGGATGGACTTCGACAATTGGCACGGGCGCATGACCGGTCGGGAGAAGATGCTGATCCTGTGCTCGCCTCACAATCCCGGCGGACGCGTCTGGACGCTGGAGGAACTGCGCGGGGTGGCCGATTTTGCCGCGCGTCACAACCTCATTCTGGTGTCCGATGAGATCCATCAGGATCTGGTGTTCCCTGGCCAGCGGCACATCCCCATGACCATCGCGGCGCCCGAGGCGGCCGAGCGCCTGGTCATGATGACCGCCTCGACCAAGACGTTCAACATCGCAGGCGCCCATATCGGCAATGTCATCATCGCCGATGAAAAACTCAGGAAGGCCTTTGCGGGGCGTCACTCAGCGCTTGGGATCTCGCCCAACTCCTTTGGCATGCACATGGTCACGGCGGCCTATTCGCCTGATGGGGCGGCGTGGCTCGACGATCTGGTCCGGTACCTGGACGGCAACCGGAAGGCCTTCGACGCGGGCATTGCCGCCATCCCGGGCCTGCGGTCCATGCCGCTGGAAGCGACCTACCTGGCCTGGGTGGACGGTTCAGGCGCAGGTCTGAGCAGCGAAGAGTTCATCGCGCGCGTCGAAAAGGAAGCCCGCATCGCGTCAAACCATGGCCACACGTTCGGCATGGGCGGCGACGGTTTCCTGCGCTTCAACTTCGCCTGTCGCCGGGCAATGGTCGATGACGCGATAGCGCGCCTGAAGGCCGCGTTCTCGGACCTGCAGTAGTCAGGATTGGCAGCAAATGCTGCACCCGTCACGCCAACGGGTGCAGTGCCACAACCGGTGCATCAATAGCTCCCCGCGACGTCAAGCGCGCTCAATCGGCCATTTCGGCAGCTTGATGCGGGTGTAGGGGAGGCTGGAGAGGTTGCTTGTGAGCGTGCCGGGCGAGGCCGCGTAGATGACGGCGCTGGCGACGCGCTCGTAGGAGGCGCGGAAGTGCTGGGTCGATTTAACCACCACGATCCGCTTCTTGCCGAGATCGCAGCCAATGCCCGTGAACAGGTCGGTGTCGATTGCTTGCGACCGCTCGGAGGAAATCAGCACCTCGACGCCGCCACAATCGAGCCAGGCGCAGTCGCCCATCGGCTGGGGCACGCCGCCGAGGCCGGTCATGACAAGGCCGCGCTTGAGGCCGAGCACGCGGCAGTTGGCATCGACCGGATCGCCAGAGGATGGGCCGACCTTGCCGCCTATGCGCAAGGGCAGAACCGCGCCTGCGCCCGCCTCGAAAGCCATGCGCACCGCGCCGGGATCCCACAGCGGCCCGACGATCGCATCGGTCATCTTGCGCTCAATCATGCGCCGCAGGAAGAAGGTCGAGTCGCTGGCCGCGCCACCTCCGGCATTGTCCGACGTATCGGCAACGACCACCGTGCCGGCCGATGAAGCCAGCGCCTCGTCGAGGGCCTCGTCGATCGACGGCATGGCCGGCGCGATCTGGTGGCGGTTGTCGTAGAGGTCCCGCGCCAGGTCCTTGGCGAGCGTTTGCGCCAGCGCCTGGTCGCCATCGGTGTAGACCACCACGCGGGTACCCATCTCCGGCACGTCGGCCCAAGGGAAGCCCTGCGCGATGGAAACCGACAGCACCTTGTCCTGCTTTTCGAGCTCATGCATGCGGCGGACGATGGAGAGGCCCGGCTCGGTGGTGGTGCGGATCAGGGTGATCATGCCGGTGTCGGCCAGCGCCGCAACGGGCTTGGCGCCGCCGGCCGCGATGCGCGCGCAGAGGTCGACCAGCTGGCCCCCGCATTCATAAACGTCGGTATGGGGATATTCCTTGTAGGTCAAAAGCACGTCGACGCTGTCGATCATCAGAGGAGTCATGTGGCAATGCGGATCGAGTTCGCAGCCAACCACGACATCGGGCCCAACGATCTCGCGAATGCGAGCCAGGGTGTCGCCTTCGCAATCGTCGTAACCGTCGGCGACCATGGCGCCGTGCATCGACATCAGCACCATGTCGACCGGCAGGACGGCGCGCAGGTCGTCGAGCAGCTGGTCACGCAAGGTCTCGTAGGCATGGCGGGTGGTTGTGCCGCCGGGTTCGGCCGAGGCGCTCAAGCCTTCGAACAGGGTCCAGCCCTCGCGCTTGCCGCGCTCGCGCGCCGCCCACAGCTGGCCGCCATAGAGCGTCATGTGATCGGGGTGCTGGCCCGCCGGATAGTAGTCGCCGCCATCGATGAAGGCCGTCAACCCGGTGGGGATGGGCGAGAATGTGTTGGTCTCGGTCGCCAGGACGGCACTGAACACGCGCATTTCCAAACTCCGTTTGCGGCTACTGCGCCGCTTCAAACATGTCCGACAGCAGGGTATAGGCCGCTTCGGAATTGAAGATCGTGGCTTCGCCGATCAGCACCAGGCGGCACTCCGGCTCACATCTCGAAAAGGGCTGCAGCGAGGCGCGACGGCCGACCATCTGCAAAAGAAAGCTCCTGCCCGGCTGCTCGACAAAATTGACGATGCCCTTGGCGCGGATCAGTTGGGTGGCGAGTTCGCCCATGGCCGCCTGGAAGCGGTCGAGATGCACGGCCCCGGTCGATTGCCATTCAACCGAAGTGAAACGCGATGCAACGACGGAAGAAGCGTCCTGCGTCGGCTGCGAACGGCCAGCGACGAACAGGGCCTCGATGGGCAGGTCGTCGTCGGCATCGAAGACCAGCGCTTTGGCTGCAAGCTCCGACCGCAACAGATTTGCGGTCTCATCGGCCTCAGGTGAAAGCCGGGTCTTGGACAGGGCGACGAAATCGGCCGCGGCAAGCTGGGCGTGCCAGAGTTCGTCTTGCCGGCGCCCCGGCGTGGCGGCGATGTCGTCGGCATCGACGACGGATAGCACGGCGTCCAGCCGGGTCGCGTCCCACAGGATTGGGTCCATCAGCGCGTCGACGATGCCTCGGGGGTCGGCGACCCCCGAGGCCTCGACGATGATGTGGTCGGGTTTCACCGGCTGCGATAGCACCAGCTTCAGCGTGCGCAGCAGATCGCCTTGCAGCGAACAGCAGATGCAGCCGTTCTTGAGACCGACCACCGTGTCGGCGGCATCAGCGATCAGTTCGGCATCGATATTTATGGCGCCGAAATCATTGACGATGGCGCTGATGCGCCGGCCTTCGGAGCGGGCCAGAAGGCGGTTGATGAAGGTGGTCTTGCCGGCGCCCAGGAAGCCGCTGACCACCAGCACCGGGACGGTCATGCGTCGCCTCGCCGGATGGGCCGGCCCGGCGCAGCGGAGACGTCGAGAACGCCGTCGGCGACGACCGACTGACCGTTGACGATGACATGGCGCATGCCCTCGGCTGGCAGGTTCATTTCGGCGAACGTCGCGCGGTCGGCGATGCTGGCGAGGTCGAAGACGACGATGTCGGCATCGCAGCCAGGTTGCAGGCGGCCCTTGCGGCGGAACAGCGGGGCGCAGCTCTCGACGATCCTGGCCGGGATCACAGTGCATTTGGCGATCGCCTCGACAAGCGGGATCGCGTCTCGCTCGCGAACCCATTGGCGCAGGAAGCGCGTGAAGGTGCCCGACGAGCGCGGATGCGCCGTCTTGTCGGGACCGAGCGGCCACTCGTCGCCCTCATAGGGCGTGCCGTCGGCCTGGCTCCACGGCATGGCATCGGAGGCGATGGCGCCGCCGGGATACATGACCGAGACGTCGAGCAGGGCGCGGTGGCGCGGATTGTCTTCGGTGTCGAGGAAGTGCCACAAAACCAGCGCGGAGGGATCGGCCTGCCGGACAGCCTTCAGGTCGTCCACGCCTTCGAGGCGTCGATGGCTGGCGACCAGCTCGATGGCGTTGTAGCCGGTGCCGGTGCGCGCCGAAAAAGCCGGGTCGACAAAGAAGCCGGCGCTGACCACGGTCGAGCCGGTGCCATAGGGATAGGCCTCGGTGGTGATCTTCAGCCCTTGCGCCTGCGCCCTGGCGATGACGGCCGCGGCACGCTCGACATCCTGCAGGCTGGTCGAGTTGAGGTGGCAGATGTGCATATGCGCGCCGGTCGCTCCGGCCAGCCCGATCAGCGTGACATAGGCCTCGATGGAACTCTTGGGGTCGATGTTCGACATCTGGGCGATGTGGGTATAGGTCGGCGTGTCGGTCTCGGCGGCGAGATCGCAGACTAGGCTCATTTCCTTGGCGCCTGCGCCCGGCGCATAGCCTGCGGGAATGCCGATGCCCAGCCCGCCCTCGTCGATGCCCTTTCGGGTCAGCGCAACGATCTCGGCGGCCTGCAATTCGGTGGCGGCATCGGTCGACCAACGCGGATCGTCAAAGCCGCGCCCCATGACGGTGATCGGCGCTTCGCCGGCCTTGAGCTCCAGTCCGATCATCACGGCCTTGCGGGCAAAGATCCATGCGGATGCGGTGCCGTAATTCAGCAGGCGCGCAGTCTTGGCCTGCGCCTCATACCAGCCGCCGACCGGCAAGGCGCCGACCTCTAGCTCCAGCGCCGTCGTCACGCCGTCGAAAGCCTGCATGCGGTCGGCGGGCACCGACTGACCATGGGCGTGCAGATCGATGAAGCCGGGCGCGACGACGAGGCCGGTCGCATCGATCACCTTGCGCGCCGGGCCAAGATCGGTGCCGATGGCGCTGATGCGGCCGCCTGAAATGGCGACATCTGCCATCTCGTCGCGACCGGTCTCAGGGTCGATGACGCGGCCGCCCTTGATCAGCAAATCATGCATGGGCGGTCTCCTCGACGGTGCGGCGCTTCCTGCCGGGGACGGCATCGATCAGCCGCCGGGTGTAGTCGGTCCGGGGCGAGCGGAAGATTTCCGATGTCGGCCCCATCTCCTCCAGGACGCCGTGATTGAGCACGCCGACACGCTGGCAGAGATGATCGACGACAGACAAGTCATGTGAGATGAACAGCATCGCCAAGCCATGCTCCTGGCAGATACGGCGCAGCAGCTTGAGCACTTGTGCCTGACTGGAGACATCGAGCGCCGATACCGGCTCGTCCGCGATCAGCAGGCGCGGGTTGGAGGCAAGCGCACGAGCAATAGCGATGCGCTGGCGCTGGCCGCCGGAAAACTGATGCGGGAAGCGGTCGAGCCAGTCGGGGTTGAGACCGACCTGATCGAGCAGTTCGGCGGCTCGATGCGTCAGCGCCGCGCCCGTGAGATCGGTGTAGGCTTTGAGCGGTTCGGCGAGGATGTCGCGCACCCGCCAGCGTGGATCAAGCGAGGCATAGGGGCTCTGGAACACCATCTGCACGTCACGGCGCTTGTCGCGCAGGGCCCGGCCGCGCAATGCCAGCCAATCCATGCCGTCGAAAGTGACTGATCCGGCGGTGGGTTCGGTCAGGCGGGCAACGATCCGGCCGATGGTCGACTTTCCGGACCCGCTTTCGCCGACCAGTCCGAAGGCTTCGCCGCGCCGGATCGAGAAGCTGACGTCGTTGACGGCAGTCAGGGTACGTGGCTTCTCGAACAGCCGGCCGGACAAGGTGAAGGTGCGGACAAGGCCGCTGACTTCAAGCAGCACGTCGTCAGACATGGACGGCCTCCGCCATATGGCCGGCGCCGAAGCTCGGCCGCGCCGAAAGGAGCTCGCGCGTGTAGGCATGCCGCGGACGGCCGAGCACATCATCGACACGACCCGTCTCGACGATCACGCCGTCCTTCATCACGGCCACGTCCTGGCAGACGTCGCCGACGACATCGAGGTCGTGGCTGATCAGGATCATGGCGGTGCCTTGTTCGCGGCTGAGGTCGTTCATCAGTTTCAGGATCTGCGCCTGGACAGTGACATCGAGTGCCGTGGTGGGCTCGTCGGCGATCAGCAGCGCCGGCTTGAGCGCGATGGCTGCAGCGATCACCACGCGCTGGCGCATGCCGCCGGAGAGCTGGTGCGGGTAGGCATCGATGCGGCGCGACGCCTCCTGGATGCCGACGCGTTCGAGCAGCTCCAGGCTGGCGGTGCGGATCGCCTTGCGCGACATGTCGGGGCGGTGCCAACGGAACACCTCGCCGATCTGGTCGCCGACAGGCATGACCGGGTTCAGCGTCGCCATCGCGTCCTGGAACACCATGGCAATGCGGTTGCCACGCAGCTGGCGCCATTCCTTGCGCGACAGGGCGAGCAGGTCGCGGCCTTCGAAGCTGACACGGCCGCCCAGCGTTGCTTTCGAGGCATCGGTCAACCCCATCAGCGCATAGCCGATGGAGGATTTGCCGGAACCGCTTTCGCCGACTACGCCGAGCACGGAGCCCGGCGCGACGGAGAAGCTGACGCCATTGACGGCGCGCACCGGACCGCTGCGGCTGGGGTAGTCGACGGTCAGGTCGCGGACAGACAACAAGGACGAGGCTGTCATCGTCACATCCTCTCCAGTCGCGGATCGAAATAGTCGCGCAGGAAATCGCCGAACAGGTTGATGCCGACAGACGAGATCAGCACGGCTATGCCGGGTGCAATCACGATCCAAGGCTGCTCGTAGAGGAAGTCGCGGCCTTCCGAGATCATGACGCCCCAGGATGCGGTGGGCGGTTGCACGCCGAGGCCGAGGAACGACAGGGCTGCCTCGGAGATGATGACCAAAGCGATGTCGAGCGTGGCCACCACCAGCACCGCCGGCAGCACGTTGGGCAGGACGTGGGTGAAGATGATGCGGAGCTGCGACACGCCCATGGTGGTGGCCGCGTCGACATAATCAAGGGTGCGGATGCGCATGGTTTCGCTGCGGACGATGCGGGCGAAGTTGATCCACAGGGCGAAGGCCAGGGCCATGACCAGCGTGGCAAAGCCGGGGCCGAGCACCGCCATGAAGATCAGCGCGAGCAACAGGAACGGGAACGCGAGCTGGAAGTCGACCAGCCGCATGATGATGGTGTCGATCAGTCCGCCGAAATAGCCGGCCAGCGCGCCGAGGAGCGATCCGACGACCAGTGCGATCGACACGACGATCAGCGCGACCTGAACGGAGACGCGCGCGCCCATGACAGTCCGGCTGAAGATGTCGCGGCCCATATTGTCGCCGCCGAAGAGGTTGGTCAGGCTGCCGCCGTCCTGCCAGGCCGTCGGCACATAGCGCCATTCGATGACCTGCTGGGCATGGTCATGCGGGGCAATAACGGGGGCAAAGATGGCGCAGAACACGATGATGCCGATCAGTGCCAGTCCGGTCGTTCCCTTGACGCTGCGGCCGAGGCTGCGGAGGAAACGGCGCTCGCCCTTGGCGGCAGGTATGACAGCGGCCTCACTCATCACGCACCCTCGGATCGATGAAGCGGTAAAGGATGTCGACGATCAGGTTGAGCGAGATGAACAGGATCGCCGAGATCAGCACCACTGCCTGGATGATCGGATAGTCGCGCACGTGGATGGAATCGACCGCGAGGCGGCCGATGCCCGGCCAGGCGAACACGGTTTCGATGACCACGGTTCCCGACAGCAAGGCACCCATCTGGAGGCCGGCAAGCGTGACGATCGGCAGCAGCGCATTGCGCAAGGCATGGCGCAGGATGATGGTTCGCCTCGGCACACCCTTGGCCGTGGCGAAGGTGATGTAGTCCTGCTGCAGCACTTCGAGCATGGCCGAGCGGATCAGCCGCGCATTGACGGCGACCAGCACGAAGGCGAGCGAGATCGACGGCAAGATAAAGTAGCGGAAGGCGTTCCAGAAGATCGAGGCATCGCGCTCGACCACGGCGCGCCCGAGGGCGGCAAGTGCCGAGCCGCGATAGCCCGATGCGGGCAGCCAGCGCAGCTCGATCGAGAACCACAGGATCATCAGCACCGCCAGCAGGAAGCCGGGCATCGACACGCCGAGCACGGCAATGAAGGTGCCGGTGTAGTCGAGCCAGCTGTCGCGCTTCAGCGCCGTGGCGATGCCCAATGGGAGGGCAATCGCGAAGGCGACGAGCAAGGTCCAGAAGGCCAGTTCGGCCGTCGCCGGCAGACGCTCGGCGATCAGCGTGCTGACCGGCACGCCCTGGCGGATCGACATGCCGAGGTCGCCCTGGATGGCATGGCCGAGATAGGTGACGAACTGCTCCGGCACCGAACGCGTCAGCCCCATCTTCTCGCGCAGGCCGTCCATGTCCTGGACACTCATGCCGGGATTGCCCGCCGCAATCACGTCGACGGGGTCGCCGGGCACGAGCTTGACCAGCGAGGCCACCACAAGGATGACCCCGAGCAGGATGACGCAGGCATAGAGCAGCCTGGAGACGATCAGCCTCAGCATTCTGTGGCGCGGACTATGACGACATGCCGAGCAGGTCGATGCGCAGCTCGCCGCCGGCATTGATCTGCCCGTCAACAACGTCCTTGGAGACGACCGCGAAGTTGAGCGGCTCGAACAGCGGCTTCCAGTAGGCTTCGGTCACCACCTTGGCCTGGATCTTGTCGAGCAGTGCCTGCCGCGCCGCCGGATCCGAGGTGACGCGCTGCTCGGCGATCATGCCGTCTAGCTCCGGGTTCTCGTGGAAGGCGCGGTTCAGCGCGCCCTTGGTGTGGAGCACCGGATAGAGGATGTCGGCGTCGGTGTAGGAATAGGTGCTGATCACCATGTCCTGCCCGCCCTTGGCGGTGAGTGCCGCCCATTGTGCGATCGGCAGCGTCTCGATGGCGATCTCGACGCCGATCTCGCGCAGTTGTGCCTGCACGACTTCGGCGGTACGGCGGATGACCGGTGTGTCATTGGCGACCAGCGTGGCCTTCAGGCCGCTGCCGACACCGGCCTCGGCCAGCAGGGCCTTGGCCTTTTCGGGATCGTAGCCGTAGCTGAGTTCGGCAGTCTTGGCGGAATAGCCGGGAATGGCGCTGGCCACCGGTGACGTTGCCGGCACGGCAAGGCCGTCGAGCGCAAATGCGATCAGGCGCTTCTGGTCGATGGCATGGGCAAAGGCCTGACGTACCTTGGGATTGTCGAAGGGTGCATGCTTCTGGTTGAAGACGAGCGCGCGCATCATCTGGGCAGGACGTTCGAGCAGCACCGCATCCGGGTTACCGCGCAGGCGACGGACGCTGTCCAGAGGAACGGACGAGCCGCCATAGATGGCATTGATCTCGCCGGTTTCAAACGCGGCGAGGCGCGTCGAATCCTCGGGGTAATGGAAGAACTCGACAGCATCGATGCGCGCCGGCGTGGTTGCCTTGTAATCATTGTAACGCTCCAGCCGCATGCCGCGATCGGTTGACCACGAGACGAAGCGGAAGGGGCCTGCGCCAACAGGATTGCGGCCGTACTGGTCGCCGGACGCTTCGACCGCCTTGCGCGAGACAGGCGCGGAATAGCCCAGCGTGAGCCCGACCCAGACCGGCACGAACGGTTCCTTGAAATGATAGGCAACGGTGAGCGGATCGACGGCCTCGGCGCTTTCGAGCGGTCCGAGGAAGAAGGCGCTCGGGGAGGCGGCTTCCGGCGCGAGGTGACGCGCAACCGTCCAGGCCACTGCCTCGGCATCGCATGGCGTGCCGTCATGGAAGGTGATGCCGGGTTTCAGCTTGAAGGTCAGCGTCTTGTTGTCGTTGGAGAATTCCCAGCTTTCGGCGAGGCCAGGCACGACTTCGCCCTCAAGGCTCATGCGCGCCAGCGGCTCGTAGATCAGGTCCATCGTGGTCGACGAGACCGACAGCGTGGTCTTGTGCGGATCGAGCGTATCGGGCTCTTCGGAACGGCCGACGCGCAGCGTGCCGCCGGTCTGCTGCGCCAAAGCATCGCCGGGCAGGCCAATGGCGGTCGCGGCGGCAAAGGCCGCGGCACCCGCCAGGAAGCTGCGCCGCGACAGGGTCGCCTGGCGCAGGTAGTCGCGCGCCAATGCGTCGAATTCCTTGGGAGAAAGGCTCTTCAGAGACATGGTGGACCTCGCCGTGATGATTATTGGTCAGGCGCGCGTGAAGCGCAGTTTCTTGATCCGGTCCGAGTTCATTTCGAACCCGTCGGCAGTTACGCTCAGCGTTGCGTTCCAGGGCAGGCCCGGGCGCATGTCGGTGCCGGGCTGGAGCAGGAACCAGAGATCGCTGTCGGCCGCGACGATGGGGGCTGACATCGCGCCCAGACCCGAGCGCAGGCGGAATTCGCCCTGCTGGGCATCGCCTGAAATCTCGACCTCAAGGTCCTGGGCCTTGTTGGTGTAGTGCCCGGCCAGCGGGCGGGCGGCGGTGGCGTTTGCCGGAAGCGGTGTATAAAGGCGCGGCGTGCCGCAGAACATGCCGTCGACCTTGCCGTCGGCGCGCGGGCTCAGCACCAGATCGGTGATGGCGCGTTCGGGTTTGGCGCCGCCTTCATGACCGAAGTCGAAACCGCCGACACCGCCGGAGTTGAGGAAGGTCGGCACGCCGTCCTTGGCGACGATCTCGAAGACGTCGGGGCCGCCTTCCTGGCGATAGCGACCGGGAGCAAGTGCGATGGGTGCAGGCGACTTGTCGCCGAAATAGATGTCGGCGATGCGCCGGCCAAGCGCGAAGGAGGCGACCTGGTCGTTGTTGGCGATGATGACGACGCCGAAGCCATCATCGACGAAGCGGGTCGATTCCGATTTGCCGCCGGCGACCGTGCCGCCATGGCCAATTGCACGGCGTCCGCGATAGACGTCGGTGACAAGGCCGAGGCCATAGAAGCCGGTGGCGCCATTGTCGAAGACGCAAGGCGTGGCCATGCGTTCGTACATCTCGATAGTGCCGACCTTGGGATCGAACAGGTTCTGCTGCCAGACGATCATGTCATCGAGGGTCGAGATCATGCCGCCCTCGCCACCGAGATCGAGGCCCCAGTTGAGGTTGGCCCAGCCTTCCGTACGCTTGGTGTAATGCGCTGCAAGCCGCTTCATCGCCGCGCCGTCGCGGATCAGAAGCGATGTGTCGTCCATGCCGAGCGGACCGGTGATGCGCTTGCGCAGCACCTCGTTGAAGGTGGCGCCCTCGATCTGCTCGATGATCTCCGACAGCATGAAGAAGCCGGCATTGCAGTAGGTCATGGCGCTGCCGGGCTTGAAATTCAGCGCGTCCTGGCGGGCGATAACATCACGGCCGGTCTGCCGGTCGGACGGGGTGAAGATCGACATGCCGGCGAAGATCATGGCTTCGAGATGGTCGCGGAAGCCCGACGTGTTCGACGCGAGATGCGCCAGCGTGACCGGCCGCTCGAGCCGCGGCACGTAAGGCAGGTGCTTCTGCACTTCATCCGACAGGCTGAGCTTGCCCTCGGCTTCCAGCATCAGGATCAGCAGGACGGTGAACTGCTTGGTCTGCGAGCCGATGCGGATGATGGTCTTTCGTCCCATCGGTACATCGTTGTTGATGTTGGCGAGACCATAGGCATTGGCGAAGATCTCGCGGCCGTTCTCGGTGACCGCAACGACTGCGCCTGGCATCTCAGGGCCGGTGAACTCGCTGAACAATGCGTCGATGCGCTTGGCAAAATCGGCGGGTGCCCTGGTCATGGTCGTCATTCCTCGGTGATGATGCTGGTGGAGGCGCTTCCCGCCCGGCGGTTGGCAAGGTCGGTGGCGGAAAACAGGCAGAGGACCGCGCCGAATATGCGCGCCGGAAGGTGCCTGTGGTGTTCGCTGTGCATGAATTTGCCTCCCGGCCGGCGCAGCGCGCACGACATCCCTCGGCGCAGGAGCAACCCCACGCTTCCTCTCGATTTCCAGTTCCCGGTTTCTTGTTGCCTAATCGGTAAGTCGTATTTTTCTATACGTCAATAATTTTCGTAAACGCTAAATCCTGCAGTGATCAGGAAAGTGCTTCCAACGCCGGTAGCTCAGGTCTGGCCGGAGCGGGCGTCGACAGGGAGAGTGACGGCTTCGCCGTCGGCACGGCGCAGGGTAAATCGATCGAAATTGGCGATCGTGGCGCAGGAGTGGTTGGGAAAGATGCGGACCCGGCTGCCAAGAGGCAGCGGGCGGCCGGCGACAGATACAAAGCCGTGCTCTTCGGAAAGACGCTCGAGCGTCCAGACTTGCCCGTCGGTATTGTCGTCCACGGCCACCACCATGCCGTAGCCGGGGCCGCCCAGGCCATGAGCGCCACGATCCGAACTCATGCTCTTCGAGCCGGCATCGACAATGAAGTGATGCTCGTTGGCGGCCACGACGCGGGCAACGACCGACAGCGCCAGATCGTCTTCCGAGCAGATGCCCAGCCTGAGTGCCGTGCCATCCAGAAACACGTAGTTGCCGGGGCGGATGCATTGAGCGCCGGCCGGGAGCGGGGCGGCAAGGCAGGTCGGCGTGGCCCCGACTGATATGCAGGGGACGGCGATTCCCGTGCTTCGCAGTTGTTCGGCGAGTGCCGATAGCGAGGCCGCTTCGTCGTTGGCGATCGATGCCAACTGCGCGCGGTTGGCAGCTGCATAGGCGTGGCCGGCATGTGAAAGCAAGCCGGCAAAGTGCAGGCCTTTTGCAGCAACGATGCGCTGGCACAGCGCCACTGCCAATGGGTCGTGCGGCTTCACGCCGACGCGGCCGAGGCCGACATCGACCTTGAGGAATACGCCGATTTCGACGCCATGGCGCATGGCAGCGGCTGACAGCGCGTCAACGCCTGTTTCGCTTGCCGCGATCGTGCGCAGCTCGGTGCCATGCGCCTTTACCGCCGGCAGCAGGCGATCGAGCGAACCGGCACTGACGATCGGGTAGGCGACGATGATCGAGGGGATGCCGGCCTCGACAAATACCAGAGCCTCGCTCGGCTTGGATGCGGTGATGCCCCTCGCGCCGAGCTGGAGCTGCTGCTTGGCGATGTGTACGCTCTTGTGGGTCTTGATGTGCGGAAACAGGGCCACGTCTGCCGCATTGGCGCGGTCCTGCATGACGCGCATGTTGCGCTCGAGCCGCAACGCGTCGACTTCGACGTAGGGCGTGGGGAGGTCGGCGGGAAGGGAGCGCCTGAGTCCGTTCGTTGCAGGCTTGTCGTGAACGCGTGTTGCCGCGCCGGCCGCCGCCGGCGGCCGCGATACTTCGGAAGTGGCCATTTTCGGAATTCTCGATCTGGAGGTTGGTCTGGCGGCCCGGCCGTCAGGTCGCGGCAGCCTGTCTTGCAAAATGGGTCGAGGAAATCTGCAGCATCGGAAGCTCGACCGGGACAAAATCCGGTGCCCGCAAGGCACTCGGTATTTCGTCCGACATCGGCTGTCGCAGCTCCGGCCTCAACTTGGGATCGGCGACCGGAACCGTCGACAGGAGTTTGCGGGTGTAAGGATGCTGCGGGTTGTTGAAGACCGAGCGGCGATCGCCGATCTCGACGATTTCGCCGAGATACATTACCGCGACCCTGTGTGCGATTCGCTCGACCACGGCCATGTCGTGGCTGATGAACAGAAGCGCGATCTGCATGTCGCGCTGCAGGTCCATCAGAAGGTTGATGACCTGCGCCTGGATGGTCACATCAAGCGAAGCGACCGCCTCATCGGCAACGATGAGGCGCGGGTTGAGCGCCAGGGCACGGGCAATGCAGATGCGCTGGCGCTGGCCGCCGGAAAACGCGTGCGGATAGCGCTCCAGATGCTCCGCCGAGAGCTCGACCTTGGCAAGCAACTCGGCAGCACGGGCACGCAATGCCTCCGCCGAGCCCAGCTTGTGGACCCGCATCGGATCCATCAGCGACTGGGCGATGGTCATGCGCGGGTTGAGCGACGAAAACGGATCCTGGAAGATCATCTGCGCTTCACGCCGGAAGCGCGTCAGCACCGGTCTTGGGGCGCCAACAAGCTCGACGCCGTCGAAACGGATGGAGCCGGAGCGTGGCTTGTCGAGTTGCATGATGCTGCGGGCGACCGTCGACTTTCCGCAACCGGATTCGCCAACAAGAGCGAGCGTTTCGCCAGGAAAAATGTCGAAGGAGACATTCTCCACCGCATGGACGCGACCCGAGACATGGCCGAACAGACCTGCCTTGAGATCGAAACGCGTAACCAGATTGCGGACTTCGACGAGCGGGCGGCGGTCGCCGGCAACGCGCGAGGGGGCTGTCATTGTGCGGCCTCCACAGCCAGGGGCTCGGGCTGGTAGACGACCAGCGGAAATTTCTCCGGCGCGTCCTTGTCCTTCATGCTGCCAAGACGGGGCACCGCCGAGATGAGTGCGCGGGTGTAGGCATGCTTCGGCGCTGCAAAGATGTCGTAGACCGAACCCGTCTCAACGATCTCGCCTTTCAGCATGACGCAGACCCGGTCGGCGATTTCGGCGACCACGCCCATGTCATGGGTGATGAACAGCACCGACATGCCGATCTCCTGCTGCAAGGCGCGCACCAGATCGAGGATCTGTGCCTGGATGGTGACGTCGAGCGCTGTCGTCGGCTCGTCGAGGACCATCAGCGACGGGCGACAGGCCAGCGCCATGGCAATCATGACGCGCTGGCGCATGCCGCCGGAGAGCTGGTGAGGGTACTGGTCGAGGCGGCGTTCGGCATCGGGAACGCGCACCAGCTTGAGCGTATTGAGCGCGATCTGGCGGGCCTGATCCGGCGTCTTGTCCTGGTGGTGGGTAACAGCCTCGGCAATCTGGTCGCCGATGGTGAACACCGGATTCAAGCTCGACATAGGGTCCTGGAAGACGATCGAAATCTCGGACCCGCGAAGGGATTCGACGCGCTTTTCGGAAAGCTTGACGAGATCGGCGACGTTGCCGTCCTTGAAGCGCATCATGATCCGGCCGCCGGTGATCGATGCGCCATCATGTTCCGTCAGCCGCATGATGGTCATGGCGGTCACGGATTTGCCCGATCCCGATTCTCCGACCAGCGCCAAGGTTTCACCCCGGGCGATCGAGAACGACACCCCGCGTACCGCACGGACGCTGTTTCTTGCTCTGGCGGCGAAGCAGACCTCGAGATTCTCTACCGACAGGATCACATCTGGCGGCAATCGGTTGGCTTCGGTGGATGTCATCGGCACATATACCCGCATCTGCGATTGGTGGGTCGTGGATGCCGCCATCGAAGGCAACGGGGCCTGTTGCTGTCAATAGGCCGGCAGGTGCCGGAAAGGTCGACGGCCGCCGGGTGGGGATCTGTCGACTTTCTGAGTTCGACCTAAAAGCGAGGGAAATCAAAGCGTCAGGGCATATTGCGCGCAAACTATGCGTGTCACGCATTGCATCGTCTGTCTTCGCATATCGACTTCGGCGACGTGGCAGCTGCTTCAGGCTGCGTCAGAAGCCGGCTCCAGGCTGTTCCGATACTGGGGAAGCTCGGCGCATTGCTTGAGATGCTGCCACAGCGCCTCGCCATCATGGCTGCCGGACCCGGTGCGCCTGAATATCCTGACCTCCATTTCGAGCGACATCTGAGGGCCGCCGATCTGGATAAGCTGCCCTTGCTTGATGGCTTCGCCGGCGCAAATCTGGGGTAGCCAGGCCACGCCGCGGCCGGCCACCGCCATGTGCTTCAGCCCATCCGCCAGGCCCGACTGATAGACGGTGCTGAGGTTGAGCGGCCGGCGCCAGCGCGACTGGATCAGCGACGTCAGCTTGCCGATGTAACCGTCACTCCAGGAGTAGGCGAGATAGGGAATTTCGGCGCTTTCGGGCACGTCGATGTCATAGAGCGCACGGCCGCTTTCGTCTGTTCCTGAAACCAGCATCAGCCGGTCCTTGCCGATGAGCAGGGACTCGAAAGGCCCATTTTCAAGCACTGGCGGCCCATCGGGGTGGTCATAGGTGATGGCGAAATCGCATTGGCCCGAGCACAGGTGGTCGACGCATTCGAGGAAGTCGGCAGCATGCATGCTCGTGCGAAGCGGCATGCGCGAGATCAGCGGCGAACTGATCCAGCGCGGGAAAAAATACATCGCCAGCGTGTGCAGCGACGTGAAGGTCAGCAATTGCGAGCTGGCGCCGGCAACGTTGCGGCAGTCGGTGCGCAGGCGGTAGGCATCACGGACCAGCCGTTGGCAGCCTTGCAGGAACATGTTGCCTGCCCTGGTCAGCTGCACGGGATAGGTGCTGCGATCGATGAGGTCAGTGCCGATCCAGTTCTCCAGAGACTTGATGCGGCGACTGAAGGCCGGCTGGGAAATGTTTCGTGCGGCAGCGGCGGTAGAGAAGTTCCGCGTAGCAGCGATTTCCAGGAAATCTTCGAGCCATTGCAGCTCCATGCCTCACCTCATGCGTCTTTTGCATAACCGATCCTATCTACACATTGGACAGGACGGCAAGCGCTCTTCTAGCCTTCCCGTAACGAGAAGAAGAAAACTTCCTCCGCCACCAGAAGGGAACGATGATGAAACTAGCCTTAGCGTTGGCTATGGGCCTGGGGCTTGCCATGACGGCTGCACCTGTTATGGCCGAGACCAAGAATCCCGGAACATTCGTCTTCATGTGGACCGACGACATCCAGTCGTTCGATCCAGCCTACATCGCCAACACGCCGAGCTCCTATGGCTCGCTGAACATCTACAGCCGGCTCCTGAACTTCAATGGTTCGAAGATTTCCGAATTCGTGCCGTCGCTGTCGACCGAGGTGCCGTCTCTGGAAAACGGCCTGATCAAGCAAGGCGACGACGGCTCGGTGAGCTACACCTTTCCGATCCGCAAGGGCGTCTTTGCCCACAAGGTCGGCGTCAAGGGCGCCGACGGCAAGATCACCTGGGAATATTACGACAAGCTGACCGACGCTCAGAAAGCGGCCATCGAGCCGGGTTATGGGCAGATCACGCCTGATGACGTGCGCTACTCGCTGCTGCGCGCCATCCTGCAAGGCCAGTCTTGGATGTCGAACGCGATCACCGAGGTGATCACCGCCGGCAAATACACTGACATAGCCAAGTGGGTCGAGACGGAAGGCAAGGTCAAATCCGTCAACGACGCCTCGCCCGAGACGCTGCGCGCCGTCTATGACCAGCTTGCGTCGCAGATCGTCGTCGACGGCGACAATGTCACGCTCAAGCTGCCCAAGTCGTTCCCGGCAACGCTCGGCGTCATCGCCCTGCCTTTCGGCACCTCGATCGTCGACAAGGAGTGGGTCGCTTCGGTTGGCGGCTGGGACGGTTCCGGCGACACCTGGAAGGCTCACTATCGTCCGGAACTCGGCGCAAACCCGCTGTTCGCCGAGGAAAACGGCACCGGTCCATTCATGCTCGAGGAGTGGGATCGCACCGACCGCCGCATCACGTTGAAGCGCTTCGACAACTACTTCATGGGCCCAGCCAAGCTCGAGCGCGTCGTCATGCGCACCGTGCCTGAGTGGACGACGCGGCGCCTGCAGCTCCTGTCAGGTGATGCCGACTTCGTTGCGGCGCCGGTCGAGTTTATCGACGAGCTGAGCAAGACCGAAGGCGTCAAGGTCATCGACGGGCTGCAGAAAGTGTTCTCGCGCGGCATCTTCTTTGCCTGGCCGCTCGACGACAACGACAACCCGGCCATCGGCAGCGGCAAGCTGGACGGCAAGGGCATCCCACCGGACTTCTTCGCCGACATCGACGTCCGCAAGGGCTTCAACTACGCGCAGAACTACGACGCCCTGATCAATCAGGTGCTGCTCGGCAAGACCGTGCAGTCGCGTGGTCCGACGGTGCGCGGCATCATGGGCTATCGCGCGGATTCGCCTGTCTACAGCTACGACCCCGCCAAGGCCGAGGAACATTTCAAGAAGGCGTTCGACGGCAAGCTCTGGGACGTGGGCTTCACCTTCACCGCCTACGTGACCGAGGGTAACCCGCAGCTGACGGCAGCGCTGTCAGCGCTGCAGATGGGCCTGTCGCGTATCAATCCGAAGTTCAAGATGCAGATCCAGGCGCTGCCATGGGCGTCCGTTTCCGACAAGCTCAACAATCGCGAGAAGCCGGCAGCACCGCTGACGGTGATGGGCTGGGGCCCTGATTATTCCGATCCGGGCGGCCCGCTGGGCGCGGCATCCTACTACCTCTCGCCCACCGGTCTGGTCGGCGGCATGGTCGGCCAGGGCTATCGCGACCTGATGGCGGAGAAGTTCAAGCCGTTGCTGGATGAGGCCTGGGCCTCGAACGATCCTGCCGTGCGCGAGCCTATCTACGCCAAGCTCCAGGAGATGTCGTACGACTACGCCACCACCCAGTTCCTCTGGGAGGACTTCGGCTTCGTCGTCACGCGCAGCAATATCGACGGCTATGTCGACAACATGATCCTCTACGGCGCCTGGGACTTCTACCCGGTGACCAAGGCCAACAACTGATTGGCAGGGCATGCCGGGCGGCTGCGGTCGCCCGGCATGCCGCTGTTACATCCCCTGAAATCGGAACGTGTGGCCCGTGCTGAACTACGCACTCAGACGACTGATGATGTTGCCCGTCGTCCTGTTCGCTCTGTCGCTGATGATCTTTGCGCTGCAGATGTCGCTTTCGCCGACGCAGCGCCTGGCGGCTTATGCGCCGTCACCTGACTACCTCAAGGGCGGTCAGGAGAGCATCCGCAGAATGATCGAGCAGTACGGGCTCAACGATCCCTTCTACGTCCAGTATGCCCGATGGATCGGCGGTGTGCTGAGCGGCAATCTCGGCTGGTCGGAAACGGCACGCCAGCCGGTCTCGACCGCGCTGACGTCGTTGTTTCCAGCGACGCTGGAGCTGGTCGTGCTGGCGTTCATTCCATGCCTGCTGCTCGCCGTGTTCCTCGGCTCGCGAGCCGGCATCTATCTCAACCGCTGGCCCGATCACATCATCCGCATCTTCACCATCCTCGGCTGGTCGTTCCCGGTTTACGTCTTCGGCCTGTTGATGCTGCTGATCTTTTACTCGGCACTCGACTGGTTTCCGCCCGGCCGGCTCAGCCAGTGGGCTCAGACGATCGTAAGTTCGGACGAATTCGTGCGTTACACGGGCGCCAACACGGTCGATGCGCTCCTGAATGGCAATTGGGCGATCTTTGGTGACTCGCTTCGCCACCTCGCCGCCCCTGTCATCACGCTGACCTATGTCAACGTCGCCTCCATGACGCGGGTGATGCGCACCTCGATGCTGGAGACGCTGCGCCAGGATTATGTGCGCACGGCCCGCGCCAAGGGCCTGCCGCGTCGGGTGGTGGAGCTCAAGCATGCGCGGCGCAACGCGCTGCTGCCGGTGGCGACCATCGCCGGCATGGAGCTTGCCGTCATGATGGGTGGCGTCGTCATCACCGAAACCATCTTCGACTATGCCGGCCTCGGCCAGTTTGCTGCCAAGACGGCGGCCAATCTCGACTTCCCGGCGGTCCTTGGTTTCGGCCTCTATTTCGCGGTCGTTCTCGTGCTGATGAACCTGCTCGTCGACCTCATCTATCCGCTGCTCGATCCGAGGGTGAAGACGCAATGAAGTTTCTTCGCTACCTCGGGCGCAATCCGGTGTCGCTGCTGGGTGTCGCCATCCTCTTGGCCTTTGTGCTGATCGCCATCTTCGCACCCTTGCTGGCGCCGCCGCAGAGCTTTCAGCTTTCGCCTTACGACACGCCGCGCGCCGGCTTCCTGGCGACGCCTCAGCCGCCGTCGCGCGATGCGATTTTCGGCACCACCCAAGGCCAGTACGACATCTTCTACGGTGTCGTGTGGGGCACGCGCACGGCCTTCAAGATCGGCCTCGGCGTCGTTGCCATCTCGGTGCTGATCGGCACCGTGGTCGGTGCGGTCGCTGCCTATTATGGCGGGCTCGCTGAAGAGATCTTGATGCGCATCGTCGACGTGTTCATGGCGGTGCCGTTCCTGATCGCGGCGATGGTGCTGACCGCACTTCTCGGCAAGGGCATCTGGCCGATCACGATTGCCCTGACGACGTTCGGCTGGATGAGTTACGCCCGCATCGTGCGCAGTGAAATCCTGCGAATACGCGAGATGGATTACATCCACGCCGCCAGGAGCTACGGCGCCAGCGATCTCAGACTGATCGTCCTGCACATCCTGCCCAACGCGATGTTCCCGGTATTGGTGCTGGCGACCATGGCCACCGGCTCTATGGTGCTGTCGGCGTCCGCACTCAGCTTCCTCGGCGTCGGCACCGAAGAGGGCTACGCCGATTGGGGCCAGTTCATCGCCTATTCGCGCAACTGGATCGTTGGCCAGCCCGGCAACCCGTTCCAGTTCTGGTACACGCTGGCTTTCCCCGGCGCTGCCGTCTTCCTGTTCGTGCTGTCCTGGAACCTTGTCGGCGATGCGCTGCGCGACATGCTCGACCCCCGCCATTCCCATTGAGATACCCCAAGGAGCATTTGCCATGCCTTCGCTCTCCGCCGCATCGATCGAGCTGTTCGAAGACCTGATCCGCTACGAGGTCGAGGACAAGGCGATCCCGTCGATCTCCTACGCGCTTGTCGACCGGGACGGTGTGCTGGCCCAAGGCCATATCCAGCGCCACGACCGTCATTTCGACATGCGCGAAGACACCTGCTTCCGCATCGGCTCGATCACCAAGACCTTCACCTCGCTGGCGCTGATGCAACTGGTGGAAAAGGGGCTGGTCGACCTTGATGTCGACGTCTCGACCTACCTGCCCGGCTTTCACCCGATCAACCCGTTTGCCGGCGCCGAGGGCGGGCCCAACGGTTCTCACATCAGCCTGCGCAAGCTGCTGACGCATACCGCCGGCCTGGTGCGTGAGCCGAAAAGCGGCCACTATCTCGACGCGACCCGCCCGCCCCTCGAGGATACGGTCAACGAACTGGCCAGCTCGACCCTCAAGCAGGATCCGAGCATTGGTATCATGCATTATTCCAATGCCGGCATTGCGGTTGCAGGCCGGGTCATCGAGGTTGTGACCGGCCAGAGCTATTCCGACTACGTCGCTGAAAGTATCCTGAAGCCGCTCGGCATGAACAACTCGTCATGCGGCATGGCGCCTGGCATCCGCGAGCGGCTTGCGCCCGCCGACATGTGGACGCTGGATGGCGACACGCCGGCGCCGGTGTTCAGCCTTGGCGGGTCGCCTGCGGGCAACATCTTCTCCACCACCGACGACATGTCGCGCTACGTCCAGTGCCTGCTGCGCGGCGGCTTCGACGCCGCGGGCAACTCGATCGTTTCGCCGGCTTCGCTGCGCGAGATGTGGACGCCGTTCGGCAAGCGGCCTGACAGTCTGGACAAGTCGATGGCCGGCTATGGCTTGTGTTTCGGGGCGGGCGAGGTCGACGGCTGGGAGTCGGTGGGCCATGGCGGCGCCGTCTATGGCTATGCCTCGCACATGCTGATCCTGCCTGGCGCAGGTATCGGCGTGCTGGTGTTCGCGACGCTCGACTTCGCCAACCAGATAGCCTCGCGGCTTGGCATTGACGGGCTGCGCATCGCGCTGTCCGAACGCAACATGGGCAAGCCGTTGCAGCGCATGCAGCGACCGCCTGTCATCGCCGACGAGCAGTTCAGGACCTTGCCCGGCTACTACCGCGACGACGCCACCAAGGAGGTCGTCGAGGTCAAGGCCAAGGACGGCAAGCTGTATCTGATGGGCGATGGCGTGCCGCTGCAGATCCGGCCAGTATCAGGCAAGGATTTCGTCATCGACGGCCGCATCTACGGCCGCGGTGCCGGCTATGCGCACATGAACCTGTCCTTCCCCGAGCCGGGCAAGCTGGCGTGGAAGGATGCCAGCTGGAGCCGCATCGAGGCGCCTGCCGACGAGGCGGTGCCGGAGGCGATCGAGCCGCATCTCGGCGAGTACGGCCCTGACTTCAACATCACCTATCTGAGCTACAGCCATGGCGGGCTTAAATGCCTGATCGAATATTTCTGTACCCACAACTGCGAGCCGGTGGGCGAGGGGCGCTTCCGCATGCATGGCAAGCTCTACGAGGATGAAATCCTGGAGCTCGACGCTGTCGACGACCATGGCAGGCGCGGTATCCGTGTCGGCCCGATGTTCCTTGAGCGGCGTCCCTTGTCCCAGGCAGAGGCGGCCTGAGCAGCAGCATGATCGTACCCTTCAAGATGGAATCGCCAATCGGCGCCCGCATGGTCATCGGCGGGCGTGAGGTCGATTATTATTGCGGCACCTCCTATTTCTGCCTGCACGGCCACCCCGAGGTAATCGAGGCGGCCTGCGCCGCCACCAGACAATACGGCATGGGGCCGGGCACACTGGCGCACATGCAGGTCTATGCTGACCTGGAGGACCGATTGCGCCAGTGGTTCGGCACCGACGAGGTCGTCTACATGATCTCCGGCTACACCAGTCCGATGGTGCTGCTGCAGGGCCTGCGCGAGGATTTTGACCTCATCTTCATCGACGCCGCCACGCATTACAGCACGCGTGACGCGATCCCGACGCTGGGCAAGCCGGTGCATGAGTTCCGTCATGGCGATGCCAATGACCTGGCAGAACAGCTGGCCCTGCATGTTGGCGCCGGGCAGCGGCCGGCGGTGCTGACCGATGGGGTGTTTCCATCCTCCGGCCGGTTGGCACCGCTCAACGACTTCAGGCAGGCGATGGCGCCCTATGACGGCGGGCTCCTGTGCATCGACGATTCCCATGGCGTCGGCGTGCTCGGCGAGAGCGGACGCGGTTCGCTGCAGCATTTCGGGCTCGAAGGCGATGGCAACTTCCTCGCCGGCACGATGAGCAAGGCGTTCGGTGCGCTTGGCGGGGTCGTTCCCGGCGACGCCGCATTGGCCGAGAAGATCAAGCGCAACGCGATGATCATGCGCGGCGCCTCGCCGGCCCCGCCCGGCCTTGCTGCTGCCGCAGCCGCCTCGTTGCGGATCCTGCAGACGACGGACAGGCGCGCCAGGCTGGCCCGCAATGTGAGCCAGATGCGCAACGGCCTGCGTGACCTCGGCTTCGAGGTCGCCGACACGCCGGTGCCGATCGTCACCGTCAAGGGCGTCACTGACCTTGAGCTTCTGCGCGACCGTCTCGCCGAACGCGACATCATCGTCAGGGTCCAGCAGCCGGGTGGCTATTCCGACGCATCTGACGTGCCCAGCATGCGGCTGGCGGTGTTTTCCGAGCATTCTCCCGACCAGATCGACCGTTTGCTGCGGTCGATGGCCGAGCTACTCTAACCGAGGATTACGATCATGAAGGTGTTCATCAGTGCCGACATCGAAGGCACCGCCGGTATCACCATGTGGGACGAAGCCCGGAAGGGGCACGCGGCCTATGAAGAATTCCGCGAATACATGACCGACGAGCTGGTGGCGGCCTGCGAAGGCGCCAAGGCGGCCGGCGCCAAGGAAGTGCTGGTCAAGGACGCGCATTCCACCGGGCGCAACCTGATCCTGTCGAAGCTGCCGGACTATGTCACCATCGTGCGCGACTGGAGCGGCCACCCCGACATGATGATGTTCGGCATCGACAAAAGCTACTCGGCCGCCCTCTATACCGGCTACCACAACAAGGCCGGCACCGACACCAACCCGCTGGCGCATACGCTGACGGGCACGGTGTCGCGCCTTTTGATCAATGGCGAGGTGGCGTCCGAATACACGCTCAATGCGCTGTGCGCGGCGCGCTACGGCGTCCCGTCGGTGTTTCTGTCAGGCGACGCCGGCATGTGCGCGGAGGCCAAGCTTCTGGTGCCGCGCATTGGCACTGTGGCGACCAGCGAGGGCTTTGGCCCGGCCACCAAATCGCTGACGCCGAAAGCTGCGGTTGCCGCCATCCGCGCCGGCGTCGAGGAAGCGCTGTCACGCGACCTTAAGGCCTGCATGCCGAAACTGGCCGACAGCTTCGAGCTGGTCGTCGAATACACCAACCCGCACGAGGCCTACCGCGCGAGCTGGTATCCCGGCGTCGAGCATGTAGCGGCGCGCACGCTGCGCTTCCGCGCCAACGACTTCTTCGAAATCCAGCGCGCCATTCGCTTTATCGTGTAGGAAGCTTGTTCAGGCCGCCCGGTTCGATCTCCCGGGCGGCCTGCCACCTCTCTGAATGGCCCGATTAATGGGGCGATCCGACCGCATTTTGTGACTTCGTCACAAGGGTCGCAGCAGGCGTTCTCGCGCCGACCTCGTTGTTGCAGTCGCGACTTCAGGACTCGAGCCAGACCTTCTCGAGCTGGATCTGGAGAAGCGGATGGGCGTGATGATCTTTGACCTTTGGAACAAAGTGGGCAAAGACCTTGCGCCAGTATGGCTGGATGATGACACCCGACCCCTGCAGGATCTTCTCGATGTCCTCCATGGCGCTGCGGCGTTTCTCGACGTCGGCGATCGAGAGCGCCTCGTTGAGCTTCATATCGAACTCGTCGCTGGCAAATCCGGTTTCGTTCCAGGCTTCGCCGCTCCGATAGGCGAGTGCTAATATCTGGACACCCAGCGGACGCATCGTCCAGCCGGTCAGCGAAAACGGATACTTCGTCCAGTCGTTCCAGAACGTGGAGCTAGGCAGCACGGTACGCTTGACCTTGAAGCCCGCTTCCCGCAGTTGACCCGCGATCGCGTCGGCCGTCCCTCGGTGCCAGTCGTCGTCGCTGCTGATCAGTTCATGTTCAAAATCCATCATGCCGGCTTCCTTCATGAGGGCCGCCGCCTTTTCGAGATTCCGTTCGAGCTTCGGCAATGGGAAGTACTCGGGGTGGATTGGGCAGACATGGTGGTTTTCAGCGACATTTCCGCGGCCGCTGTAGCCAAGTTCGAGGACCGCAGCGTTGTCGACGGCAAGTTGCATGGCGTTGCGCACGCGCTGATCGTCGTACGGTTTGTTTGTCACATTGAACCTGGCAACTGCGGTTGCCGCGGTCTGCGCTTCGCTGCGTGCGAGCCCCATCGAATCCAGCACCTGAATCTGATCGCCGGTGGTTTCGAAATTGGCGTCGACTTCGCCTGCCTCGAATGCACTGGCGAGTGCATTGGGATCAGTGCCATAGTCAATGAACTCGACGCCATCGAGGTAGGTTTCGCCGCCCCACCAGCCGTCCCGGCGTTTGTAGACGGCGCGCACGGATGTATCAAAGGAAACGAGCTCGAACGGCCCGGTCCCGATAGGATGCTGTACCAGATCGGAACCTGTTTCCTCGTAACTCCGGTGGACGATGAGTGCGGGGAAATCGGCGAAATTTGCAATCAGCGAGATGTCCGATTTCGACAATGACAGCTTGACCGTATGATCGTCGAGCTTCGCGATGGCGCCGTCACGCGCCTTGCCGGTTGCAGGGTCGACCAGTGCGGCCATGCGGCCGGCCATGGAGTTGCCCGGCGTTTTCTTGTCGCACCAGCGGTTGATGTTGAACATCGCATCGTTAGCCGTGAAATCATCTCCGTTGTTCCATTTCACGCCCTTGCGCAGATGCAGAACGTACTCGGTTGCATCGTCGTTGACGTCCCAGCTCTCAAGAAGCATGGGCTCGAACGTGTAGTTGGCGGTATATTTGACGAAGGGCTCGAGAAATCGCCTGCCAAGATTGCCCATCTCGCCCCAGTCGAACGTACGCGGGTCCTTCAGTTCCTTGACGGGCATCGCAATCCGGAGCACGCCGCCTTTTTGCGGTGTCGCCGCCAGCGCGGTGACGGGCATCGCCACGCCCGCAAGTGCATAGGCGGTTGCGGCGCTCAGCCCCATCGTGCTTGCGATGGTCAGAAACTCACGTCGGTCCATTCGGCCAGCCTTGGCCATTCGCGCCATCTGCACGACCGCCGCAGGTATCGGCTTTTCATCGCGATTGCGGTTGCTCATTAACATGCTACTCCCGAGGAATGTCGGCACCAGGAAATCGTGGTGGCTGGCGACAGTGGTGGCTATTGATTGGGCTGCTTGAACCGAAAGCTGCGGTTTGCTTCAGAACGATGCCTTGACGCTTCCATATGGACCAAAATCCGCCTCGATCTGATCACCGCTGGCTATGGCTACCGCTCTTGCGAAGGCTCCGGACATGACGATGTCGCCTTTGCGAAGGCACTCTCCGGCCTCGACAAGCGCGTTTGCCAGCCACGCGACACAGGCGGCCGGATGGCCCATGCCGATTGCTGAAACACCTGTTTCTTCCACGATGCCGTTGCGCGACAGGGTGGCGCCGACCCAACTGATGTCGACTTTCTCTGGCCGGAAGCGCCGTTCAGAAAGAACGACGGCGGCGAAGGCCGAATTGTCGGCAACCGTGTCAGCGACAATTCGCGGCGGAGCCATTCGATGATCGACAAGCTCCAGGGCCGGGACGACGTAATCGGTAGCCTGCAACACCTCATCGATCGTTGCGCCTGGCCGATCGAGGTCACGCCCGATGATGAAGGCAAGTTCCATTTCGATGTGCGGCTTCACCAACCGCGCGGCTGGAATCCTTGCACCGCTGTCGAAGACGAAATTGCCGAAGATCCTTCCTCGGATCGGCTCGGTCAGACCGCACGCGATCTGGGTTGAGCGCCAAGTCAAACCGATCTTGTGGCCAGCGAAACGAAGCCCCTGCTTCAGGCGCATGCCGTTCAGCAGGTTCTGGATGCCATATGCTTCATCGAGTGTGAGATTTGGACGTTCGCCGCTGAGCGGCGGCATGCTTTTGGCATTGCGTTCAGCATTCAGGATTGCTTCTGCCGCCTTGTGCATATCGAGGCGTTGCAAGGGTACGGGTGTTTCAAGCATCGAAATGTCCAGCTATTTCAACAACGACTTTGCCGAGCGCCCGGCCACTTTCAAGATGGCGAAAGGCATCGGGCAGCCTGTCCAGAGGAAAGCGTTCGGGATCGATCAGGGGGCGAACCTTCCCGTCTTCGACGAGGGTCGCCAGTTGACGGAGGATCCGGCCATGCTCCTTCCTGCCAATGCCCGAAAGCATGGGGATAAGCATGAACACGACGTGCAGAGACAACGCCTTGGCATGCATCGGCGACAGGTCGTGGGTGCTTCGCGCAGCGGTCGCAACGACGCGTCCCTGCGGCGCGGCCGCCTGCAACGAATGGTCCAGGTTGGCGCCGCCAACCGTATCGACGACGACATCGAAGCCATGTCCCCCTGTCAGCCTGTCGACGTACTCCTGCACCGTTTCGCGTGGATAGAGGATCGTGTCATCCGCCCCCAGTTCACGAACAAGTGCTGCCTTTTCGGCTGACGAGACGGTCGCTGTCACGCGCGCGCCGCGTGCTTTTGCCAGCTGGATGGCGATATGGCCAACTCCGCCGCTGCCACCATGAACCAGGACATGGTCGGATGCGGAAATGGCTGCGCGCGTCATGCAGTTCCATGCGGTGATCGACACCAGGGGCAGTGCCGCGGCCTCCGTCATCGAGAGGTTTCCAGGCTTTGGTGCAAGCAGGCGGGCATCGGCGGCAATGTATTCGGCGAACGTCCCGCCAAGGTCCTTCACACCACCTGCGCAGCCATAGACCTCGTCTCCCGGCACCAGACCGGCCACGCCTTCGCCAACGGCTTGCACGGTTCCTGCCAGATCGGCGCCCAGCACGGCAGGCAGAGCAGGTCCGATGGGCAGACCGTTTCGGATGCGGACATCGACCGGGTTGATCGAGGCGGCCTCCACGCGCACCAGCACCTCTCCCGAGCCAGGCCGAGGTGCCTCAAGCTTGCCAAGGCTGAAGTTCTCCGGGCCCCCGTAAGCCCTCAAGACCATTGCACGCATCCACAATTCCCAACACGTTATCGTCTTTCGGGAGTGTGCCGTCAGCGCCGTATCAGAGGAAACGCATAAATCTAATGCTATCGATCTGGAACGCTTCTAGCTTATGGTGGCGCTTGGTGACTGACAGGGGCCGCAATGAGATATCCCGATCTAGAAATCGATCTGCTCCGGGCATTCACGACGGTCGCCGAAACAGGCAGCTTCACAGCTGCAGCTGACGTCGTCGGGCGTTCGCAGTCCGCGGTCAGCCAAAAGATCATCCGACTGGAGGACCTTCTGGGTCGGCCGCTGTTCAGGCGAACCAGCCGTTCCCTTGTTCTCACCGGCGAAGGCGAGCGGCTTCTCTCGGCGGCAAGGCGCATGCTCGAGTTCAACGACCTGGCAGTTCGCACGCTCGTCGATTCTGCTGACCTCGAACGGCTGCGTATCGGCATTTCGGAAGATTTCGTGCCGCACCATCTGCCTGCCTTGTTGTCGAAATTTGCCAGCTTGTGTCCGGCAGTAAGGCTGGAATTGATGACCGGCCTCAGCTGCAACCTCCTGGCAGCCTATGATGAGGACCGCCTCGACATCGTCATTGCCAAAAAGGATGGGCGCGCTCAGCGCGGCAGGGTCATCTGGCGCGAACCCCTGATGTGGATTTCCTCAAAGCAATATGATCGCGATCCAGGCGAGCCGGTGCCGCTGGTTCTGCTGCCCGCCCCTTGCACCTATCGCGGCGTTGCCATCAAGGCGCTCGATTCGGTTCGGCGCGATTGGTATGTGGCCTGCACGACAAATAGCCTGGCCGGCGCGCGGGCAGCGGTTGCCGGAGGGTTCGGCGTAACCGTGTTGGGCAGATCGTTTGTCCAGGATGGAATGCAGGTCATCCGCCCCTCCGATCAGTGGCCCGCCCTTCCGATGACCGAGATCGTGGTTATCGGCGAAGAGAAGAGCGAAGCGCGGATTGTGCAGCCTCTGCTCTCGTTTCTCACCGACAATCTTGCCCATTGATGTTCGGCAACTTCCGCACCGAGGGCGACAGAAATCTGTGAAAGCCGGGTGATGAGCCGTGTGGAGGCGACTGGCGCTGCTGCGTGAGCAAGCTGTCACAACAGGATCATGAGACTCTTGTCACATGTGGACGAGATCGGAGGCCAACGTCAGTCGGATTTTTCGAGTGACTTTCTGTGTCCGACCCGCTGGCAGGGGCAAAAGGCCGGCAGCAGGCGAGCTGCTGCCGGCAATGTGGGTGTTCCAGGGAATGCAGCGATAGGCTGTTTCAGTCGGCAGGGGGGACCCAGAGGTCTTCGAAGCCCTTGGCGGGTTCGAGCTGGTCGAACCAGTCGAAGCCGATCGCCTTCATGATGCGGCTGTTGACGACCACGACGCGCGCCTCGGTGTCGGCGGTGTTGAAGCGCTTGTGGGCGCAGTAGGGCGGGATGTAGATGAAGTCGCCCGGACCCCATTCGAACTTCTTCAGCGTCTTGTCCCACTCCCAGATGAACGCGTCCTTGCAGTCGAAGCGCACATCATGGTGCAGGTCGTAGCCGGTGCCTTCGATCACATAGGCGACTTCCTCGGTGAGGTGGCGGCTGGCGCCGGTTGCGCCTGCAGGCGGGATAAATTGCATGTAGATGTCGAGGGCGCATTCCTTGGTGTTCATGCGCTCGTTGATGATGTGCTTGATCAGGCCATCGGCAGACCGCTCCATCGGCATGTCGTGCCACTTTACCACGCCGGTGCGGTCTTCGTATTCGCGGCGGAACTCCTTCGAGGCTTCGAGGGTATCGGCATAGAAGTTGACCTAGGTGTCGCCCGATCGTGCGCGCTGGCGTTCAGTCAGGTCGAGGAAGGAAGGAATTGCGGACATATGTGACGTCTCCCTGAAATCCGATCAAAGCTCTGCCGGCGGTGCGTAGTGCTCCTGGCCCGCAACCGGTTCCTTGGGCGGGTATTCGACCACCTTCTGGAAGATCAGGTGCATGAACAGGAACAGCGGCTTGGCTTTCATGATCAGCACGATCGTCTCGTCGTCGGGATTGTCGGAGATGTGCTGGTGGACGCAGCCGTTCTCGACGATCAGCGCATCGCCGGTTTCCCAGTCGAGGCGCTTGCCGTCATGGATGTCGTGGCCCTTGCCCTTGAGGACGAAGAACACGGCGCTGTTCATGTGGCCATGCTTCTGGCCGTAGCCGCCTGGCGCGAAAACGTCGATATGCGTTTCGATCGACTGCGCGACCTTGACTGCCTGCGGATTGATCACCTTCTTACCGAAGTTCTGGGGGCCGCCTTTCCACTTGAGGTCACGGGTGTGGTAGACCCGCGGCTGCGAGAAAAGCTCGGACATAAGCTCGCCATATGTGCCTTCGAGGGCGCGGACGAAGGTGCGTTTCTTGGTCCACCGTTCCCAGACAACCTCCCCAGGCTGATCGCCACTGTTGTGGCCGGTCTTGGCTGTCTCTGCGTCAGTTGTCATCGTCTCCTCCCACTCGATTTGGCCAGTCGATTTGGCGTCTTTGGTCCGGCCGTCACCCGCCGGCTTCTCCCCTGGCGACGGCGGAGTGCGGTTGTCGCATCCGCTCCGGTCAAAGGGTTCTCGGCAAAGGCAGTTTCGTGCTGCACCGCATGGCCGAACAATACCGATTGACAAGCTGATATCCTCGCTAATAAGTTCGGTTATAGAACGAATTAAATGAGGTCGGCGTGAACGACAGCCTGCGCATTTCCCGGAAGTTCTCGCAGCGCTCCGTCATGGAAGCGATCGTGCAGGGCGGTCCCATTTCGCGGGCGTCGATCTCCAAGCAGACCGGCCTCTCCAAGCAAACCATCTCCGAGATCGTCCGCGTCTTGGAACAGGAAGGTTGGGTGCAGGAGACGGGTCGCACCAGCGGCCATGTCGGCCGCACGGCCGTGACCTACGAACTCGTCTACGACGCCGCCTACATCGTGGCCGTCGACCTCGGTGGCACCAAGGTGCGCGTCGCGATCACCGATCTGGCCTGCCAGATCTTTGCTGAGGACACTGCGTCGACAGATCCGCGTGGCGGCCAGTACATCGTCGACCAGATCGTCGCGCTGGCCTTCCAGGCGGCGGCCAGGCAGGGCATAGCACGCGACAAGATCAAGCTGGCGGTGATCGGCGTGCCCGGCGCGCCCGATACTGTCACCGGTCGCGTGCTGCTTGCACCCAACATTGCCAATTTCGACAAGATGGACGTGGTCGGTGCGTTCTCCGACGCCTTCGGTTTCGGCGCGATGCTGGAGAACGACGTCAACCTTGCCGTGCTCGGCGAGAACTGGCTGGGGCAGGGTCAGGGCATCGACAATCTCGCCTATGTGGCACTCGGCACCGGCGTCGGCAGCGGCCTCATGGTCGGCGGCCACCTCGTGCGCGGCGCCATCAATGCCGCCGGCGAAATGGGCTTCCTGCCGCTGGGGGCCGATCCGTTCGAGGCTGAGTCGCTGCGTACAGGCGCCTTCGAACGCGCGGTGGCGTCACACGGTATCATGGACCGCTACGCGGCACTTGCCGGCCGTCGGCGGTCGGTGCCGGAAATCTTCGAGGCCGCCGATGAGGGCGACCAGTCGGCGCTGGCGGTGCTCGACGAGATTGCAAGACACCTGGCCCGCGGCATCGGCGCTATCGCCGCCATCGCCAATCCGGAGAAGGTCATCCTAGGCGGCTCGATCGGCCTGCGGCCGGAGGTGCTGTCTCGCGTCAAGGTCTTCCTGCCGCAGTGCTTCCCCTATCCTGTCAATGTAGAGACCGGCGAACTCGGCTCGCGTGCAGCGATCATCGGTGCCGCGGCGATCGGGCTCGGGCAGTTGCACAACACGCTGTTCGGAGTCGATGCCCCGGAAGGCCGCATCTCGCTGCCGAAGGTCGAACTGCGTGCGCTGAGGGAGGCTGTGTGATGACGGACCAACTGACCAGGCGCCTCGAGGCCGCGCTCGACCGCGACGCGGCACTCGCCCTGTTCCGCGGCGCCATCGGCTGTGACAGCATCACCGGCAACGAGGCGAACTTCGTCGCCTATCTCGGGGAGCAGATGGAAGCACTCGGGCTTTCCGGTCTGCGCACCGCGGAGTTCCTGCCCGGGCGACCCAACATCTGGGGTGAGCGCCAGGGTAAGGGTAGCGGCAAGCGACTGCTGTTCATCGGACATACCGACACCGTACATGTCGACGGCTGGCGCGAGCATTGGGCCGGCACCGAGCGCGAGGACCCGTTCGCAGCTCCGATCATTGACGGCGCTGTCTGGGGGCGTGGCTCGGGCGACCTCAAGGCCGGCATCTCGGCGTCGCTCGCCGCGCTCGCGCTGCTCGACAGAGCCGGCATTCGCCTCGCCGGCGACGTGGCGTATGCCTTCGTCGGCGACGAGGAGAGCGGCCAGCCGGGCACAGGCGTTTCCGCCGGCATCAAGGATCTTGCCGTCCGTATCGAGAGCGGCGAGGTGCGGCGTCCCGATTTCACCGTCTATGTCGAGCCGACCCGGCTTGCCGTCTATCCGGCACAGATCGGCTTTTTCATCACGGACATTACCATCACCGGCAAGTCTGCCTATTTCGGCGTACCGGAACTGGGCAAGGATGCGCTCAAGGCGAGCCACGCAGCGATGAGCGCGCTGTGGCAGCATTCCGATGAGATCGCAGCGCGGGCAGAGCACTCGCTGGTCGGGCGCGGTTTCCTGCTCATCACCGGGCTTTCCGGCGGCGGCTACATCGCGGTGCCCGAGCGCTGCACGGTGTCCCTGATCCGCAAGCTGCTGCCGGGCGAGTCCCTGGATACTGCTGCCGCCGAGATCGAGGCGACCGTGCGCGGCGCGATCTCCGATCCCGAGATCAAGGTCGAGTTTGCCTATCCGGCGGGACGCGACCATGTGCTGGGCGGAACCGCTGCCGAGATCGATGCCAACGCCTCGGAGGTTGCCATGCTGTCCGATGCGCTCGGCCAGGCTCTGCCAGGGCGCGGCACGATCGAAGGCGCGCCGTTCTGGTCGGAATCGCCGTTCTTCGTCAATCGGCTGGGCATTCCCGCCGTCTATTGCGCGCCGGGCGATATCCGCAACTGCCACACCTACGAGGAGCACGTCGAGGTCGAGGAATATCTCGCCGGCGTCGTTGCCTTCGCTGCCTTCATGGCCCGCTACTGCGGGGTCATCGAGTGAACTGCCTACTTTGCTAGATATGATCGGGAGGAAAACATGATCATCAAGAAGATGCTTGCCGCTGCCCTCGCAGGCAGTCTTATGCTGGCTGCCGGATCGGCCATCGCCCAGACGGTCGGCCCCTCGGGCGAGGCGGCGACGCCGAGCGCCGACGTCGCCCTGTCGGATGCCGACATCGGTACCCTGAAGGACAAGGGCTACAAGGCAGCCCTGCTGTGGCACACCTCGTCGGACTTCACCAATGCGGTGTCGGCCGGCGCCAAGGACGAGTTCGCCCGCGCCGGAGTAGAGGTCGCGGTGACCACCGATGCAGGCTTCGACGCGGCGCGCCAGCGCAGCGACATCGAGACCGCGCTCGCGGCCAAGCCCAATGTCATCCTGGCCCTGCCGCTCGACCCGGTAACCTCGGCCGAAGCCTTCCGCCAGGCGGTCAAGGACGGCACCAAGCTGGTGTTCTTGTCCAACCTGCCGAGCGGCTACAAGCACGGCTCCGATTATGCCGCGATCGTCACCGACGACCTGTTCCAGATGGGCAAGCAGGCGGCCGACGCACTTGCCAAGTCCATCGGCGGTAAGGGCAAGGTCGGCTACATCTTCCATGACGCCACCTATTACGTCACCAACCAGCGCGACCAGGCGTTCAAGACGACGATCGAAAAGAGCTACCCCGACATCAAGATCGTCGCCGAGCAGGGCATCTCCGATCCGGCGCGGGCCGAGGAACTGGCCAGTGCCATGCTGCTGCAGAACCCTGATCTCGACGGCATCTACGTGACCTGGGCGGAGCCCGCCGACGGCGTGCTCTCGGCCCTGCGCTCCAGCGGCAACGCCAAGACCAAGGTGGTGACGCTCGACCTCGCCGAGCCTGTGGCGCTCGACATGGTCAAGGGTGGCAACGTGACCGCGCTTGTCGCCGACAAAGCCTACGAACTCGGCCGCGCTATGGCCGCCGCCGGCCTCAAGTCGCTGCTTGGCCAGCAGACGCCGGCCTTCGTCGTCGCTCCGGCGCTGACAGTGACCAAGGACAATGTTGCCGATGGCTGGAAGGAATCTCTGAACCGCGACGCGCCGAAGTCGGTGCTCGACGCAGCCAAGTAGGCCATCCGTCCCGGTGGCCAAGGCGCCGCCGGGGCACCATCTGCCAGGGAGGAACAGTCATGCGCATGACATTGAGGGCACTCGCCCTTTCCGCAGCAATGCTATCGGTGACCGCGGCCCTTGCCGCTGACGGCACCACCAAGGGTCCGAATGGCGAACAGCCGACGCCGGCAAAGAGCGTGGTGCTGACGCCGGACCAGGAACAGAAGATCAAGGACGGCAAGTTTACCGCAGCGCTCGTCTGGCACGAGATGAGCGAATACACCAATGCTGTGAATTCCGGCGCGCATGACGAGTTCAAGCGCTTGGGCATCGAGGTGATTGCCCAGACTGACGCCGGCTTTGATGCTGCGCGCCAGAAGGCCGACGTCGAGACGGTGATGGCGAAGAAGCCGTCGATCATCGTCTCGTTGCCGGTCGACCCGGCGACCGCCGCCGTCGTCTACGATCCGGCGCGCAGCGCCGGCGTCAAGCTCGCATTCGTCGACAATTCGCCGGCTGGCTACGTGCACGGCAAGGACTATGTGACCATCGTCTCCGACGACCTGTTCCAGATGGGCAACAAGGCGGCCGTCGCCATGGCCGACGCGCTCGGCAAGAAGGGCAAGCTCGGCTACATTTTCCACGACGCCGATTTCTACGTCACCAACCAGCGCGACAGCGCCTTCAAGGCGACCATCGAGCAGGATTATCCGGAGATGAAGATCGTTGCCGAGGCAGGCATGGCCGACCCCGCCCGCAGCGAGGAAATCGCTCAGGCGATGGTGACCCAGCACCCCGATCTCGATGGCATCTACGTGACCTGGGCCGAGCCGGCGCTGAGCGTGCTGTCGGCACTGCGCAATGCTGGCAACAGCCACACCAGGATCGTCACGCTTGACCTCAACGAGCCTGCGGCGCTCGACATGGTCAAGGGCGGCAACATCGCAGCACTGGTTGCCGACGAGGCGTACAATATCGGCGTGACGGCAGCGCGGTCGGCCGCGGGCGCGCTTGTAGGGGTCGACCAGAAGCCGTTCCTCGTCGTCGACTCGCTCGCCGTGACCAAGCCGACCGTGGCCGAAGGCTGGAAGACGTCGCTCAACAAAGATGTGCCGGCGAGCGTCGCCGAGGCCGCGAAGTAGTTGTCAGGGCAGGGGGCTGGCACCCCCTGCCACCAGGAGGAAGAAAGATGCCCCCAGCCAACACCAGCCTCACCGGCCAGCAGGCCGGTCCGGCCAGTCGCATCAACTTGCAGCAATATGTCGTCTATCTTGGCTTCCTGGCGATCTTCCTGTTCTTCGCCATCGTGCTGAAGGACAGCGGCTTCCTGACGGTCCGCAATCTCTCCAACATCGTGCTGCAGACCGCGCCCGTCACTGTAATGGCCATCGGTCTGGTGTTTGTCATGTCGGCCGGTGAGATCGACCTCTCCATCGGATCGACGGTGGCCGTCGCGGCCCTTGCCGCAGCAGTGACGATCAACGAATACGGGCTGGTCGCAGGCGTTCTTGCCGGCCTGGGCGCTGGCCTGCTGATCGGTCTGCTCAACGGTGCGCTGGTCGCTTATGTCCGGCTGCCGTCGTTCCTTGTGACGCTGGCTACAATGGGATTGTTTGCCGGCGTGGCGCGGTCAATGACCAACCTGCGCTCCATCCCGGTCACAGACAGCACCTTTACCGGCTTCTTCGGTTCGGGCGTGTTCCTCGGCATCCCGTCGCTGATCTGGTGGACGGCGATCGCGGTCGCGTTCGGTCACATCATCTACCGCGAGACGCGCTTCGGCGCCCATGTGCTGGCGACCGGCGACAATGCGCGCGCGGCCAGCGTGTCGGGCATCAGCGTGCCGCGCATCCGCCTCGCAGTCCTTGCCATCAGCGGCGGCCTCGCAGGTCTTGCCGGGTTGCTTTACGCCGGCCGCCTGCAGGCGGCGAAATACACGCTCGGTGAAACAGACCTGATGACGGTGATAGCCGCCGTCATCGTCGGCGGCACGCTGCTCAACGGCGGCAAGGGGTCGGTCATCGGCGCGCTCGTCGGCTCGCTGATGATGGGCATGCTCAACAATGGCCTGATCCTGATGGGCCTTTCCGTCTCCGACCAGATGATCGTTCGCGGTCTCATCATTCTTGCCGCAGTCGCCGTGTCGCTGCGCGAAAAGTCCCGCTGAAGGAAGCACACATGTTTCTCAACGTACTGCGCCGCCGCAACCCGGCCTTCATCGAAGCGGCGATGACCCTGCACCAGCAGGGCAAGATTCCGGCCAATGCCTATGTGCTCGATCTCGATGCGGTCGAGCGCAACGCCGGCGTTCTCGGCGCCGAAGCCCGCCGTCTCGGCCTCAAGATATTCGCCATGACCAAGCAGGTCGGTCGTTCCAGTTCGTTCTGCCAGGCGGTCAAGCGCGGCGGCATCGACAGCGCGGTAGCCGTCGACATGGCCTGCGCCCGCGCCACCCACAAGGCGGGGCTTAAGGTCGCGCATCTCGGCCACCTGCAGCAGGTGGCCCGCCACGAGGCCACAGCCGCGGCCGCAACCTTCAAGCCCGACTACTGGACAGTGTTCAACGACAGCAAGGCCGAAGAAGCGGCCTCAGGCGCATGGGCTGCTGGCCGCACGCAGGACCTTCTGGCCCGCATCCACGCCGAGGGCGACACCTTCTATCGCGGGCATGAGGGCGGTTTCGCCGCAGCCGACGTGACTGCGGTCGCCGACCGCTTCGACGCGCTGGAGGGCGGCCGCTTCGCTGGCATCACCACCTTCCCGGCGCTGCTTTTCGACCACGCCAGTCGCAAGGTGGTACCGACCCACAATCTCGCGACGCTGACCAAGACCGCCGCAGCGCTGGCCAAGGCAGGGCGCAGGGATATCGAGGTGAACGCGCCGGGCACGACATCATCCGTCATGCTCGCCGCACTTGCCGAAGCAGGTGCTACGCAATGCGAGCCGGGCAACGGCCTGCATGGCACCACCGCGTTGCATGTGATGGAAGATCTGCCGGAATTGCCGGCGGTGCTCTATTTGACCGAGGTTTCGCACCTGTCGGGCGGCAAGGCCTATTGCTTCGGCGGTGGCTTCTACATCGACCCGATCTTCCCCGACTACGACGTCAAGGCGATTGTCGGTTCGGAGCCGACGACGGCGTCAGCAGCGTTGCGCAGCGTGGAGGTGCCGCCGCCCTCGGCCATCGACTATTACGGCATGATCGACGCGACCGGTCCCGGCGCGCCGAAGCCAGGCGACACCGCCGTCTTCGGCTTCCGCGGCCAGGCCTTCGTCACCCGCGCCTATGTGGTCGGCGTATCCGGCATCTCGAAGGGCGCGCCCAAGGTGGAAACGATCGAGACCGGCTTCGGCGAAACCGCCGCGTGGCCGGTCTAGGAGGGTGACATGACCACGACGCAAGCAGCCCCCATCCTTAGGCTCAAAGACATCCGCAAGACCTTCGGCGGCATCACCGCGATCGAGAGTTTCTCGCTCGAGGTGCGTGCGGGCGAGATCGTCGCGCTGGTCGGTGACAACGGTGCCGGCAAGTCGACGCTTATCAAGATCATCTCGGGCGTCTACACACCGACCTCGGGTACGATCACCATAGAGGACGAGACGGTGACCATGGCGAACGCGACGATGGCTCGCGCCCACGGTATCGAGGTGGTCTATCAGGATCTGGCGCTGGCCGACCAGCAGTCGGTCTACATGAACATGTTCCTCGGCCGCGAGCCGGTGAACGGATTCGGACTGCTCGACCGCCGCAGGATGATCGCCGAAACCGAGAAGCTGGTGAAGGAGCTCGACGTCCGTATCCCCTCTGCCCACGCCACCATCCGCGACCTCTCGGGCGGCCAGCGCCAAGGCGTGGCGATCGCCAGGGCCACGCACTGGGCGAGCAAGCTGATCCTGCTCGACGAGCCGACAGCGGCACTCGGCGTAGCCGAGACGGCCAAGGTCGAGGAGATCGTCCAGTCGCTCAAGCAGCGCAACATCGGCGTTCTGATCATCAGCCACAGCCTCGACCAGGTGTTCAAGCTGTCGGATCGCATCTGCGTCCTCCGCCGCGGCCGCCAGATCGGTATCCGCGAGACGGCCAAGACCGACAAGAACGAGATCATCGCCATGATCACAGGACTGCAGCAACACTAAGCACGGGAAATGCATTAGAGAGACAAGAGGCCGAGACCGGCCCATGAATGCGTCTCTTCAGCTGACCTAGGTCGCTGCTTCCAAGCCAAAAGCCTGAAAATTAACGACAATACGGAAGCCCGGTATGAGGGCTGTATTTTGGTGATTTCCGCTGGTGGAGCTGAGGAGGATCGAACTCCTGACCTCGTCATTGCGAACGACGCGCTCTCCCAGCTGAGCTACAGCCCCATCCAGCGGATGGCGCATTTATTGACGCTCGAGGGCCGATGTCAAGCAAGCGTTTTCCGCAGCGGCATTGCAGTTGCCGCTGCGTTTTGTTGTTGCTCCTGCCCATTGCGCCTCCTCCAGCCAGGAGCCGATACCCGGCTCGAGAGCAGTGGTTGTCGGTCGGCACAGCACCGCCGGGTCTTGCCGCAAAAGCGTGCAATGGCTAAATGTCGGCAATTCATTGGAGAACGGCATGCTCGCCCTCATTCAGACTGTTGTCCTGGCTCTCGACCTTTACTGGTGGATCATCATCGCCTCGGCGATCTTCTCGTGGCTTTATGCCTTCAACGTGGTCAATCCGCGCAACCAGTTCGTCGGCACCATCGGCAACATGCTCTACAAGCTGACCGAGCCGGCGCTCCGGCCGATCCGCCGTTTTATGCCCGATCTCGGCGGTATCGACATCTCGCCGATCATCCTTTTGCTCATCTTGTTCTTCATCCGCCAGTTCATCGCGACCACCATCGCGCCGATGGTGCTCTGACCGGGCTGTTGTGTCCGGTTTCTTCCGCGACCGCGACGATGGCGTCGATCTGTTCGTCAGGCTGACGCCGAAATCGTCGAAGGATGCGGTTGAAGGCGTGGAGACGACCGCCGACGGGCGCAGCCATCTGGCGGCGCGGGTGAGGGCGGTGCCCGAAAAGGGCGCTGCCAATGCGGCGCTGGAGAAGCTGCTCGCCAGGGCGTTGGATATTCCCAGGAACTCCGTTTCAGTGGTCGCCGGCGGGACGTCGCGGCTCAAGACCGTGCGCGTTTCCGGCGATCCGGCCGAGTTGGCCAAGTCGGTGGCGGCCCTAGCAAAAGCCTGAGCAGGCATCTCAGGCTAAAGCCTTCATCCAGTTGCTCGCCTTTTGCGTGCATATTGTGCGTTGCTCGCGCCGTGGTTATCCTCCCCCCGTGGTGCGAGGGAGGCTGGAATGCGGAAGCTGTTGTTGGCGATGGCACTTGCCATGCCGTGGCATCAGGTGGCGGCGGAAGAGATTTCGAGCGCCTATGTCGAGACCAGGGCCGAGGCCGATTGCGTCATTTTCGAACAGGCTGATAGCGAAGACGGCGGTTTCGTCCACCGGGTCTGCCCGGGATATGGCGGCTATCCGGTGCTGGTGTTCGAGAGCGACCTCAGGGAAAACATCTTTTACGGTTTTCCGCCGGCGGACTTCGTCGACATAGCCTGGCAGAGCTTCGAAACGTTCAACGGAGCCATGGACAAGACCGAGTGGCGCGTCTCAACCCATGAGGGGAAATCGACGCCCTTTGCCACCATCCGGCGCTGGCATGTCCAGGCCGATCTGGAGGGCAAGGAAAAGGATATCGAGGTGCTGGTGGTGTCGAAGGTCGGCCAGCCCGGCAAGCCGGAAGGCTGTGTGGTCGCCCTGGTGTTGGCATCGGGCAAGCCCGGCGCCAACGATACCGCCCGCAAGATCGCCGACGAACAGGCCCGGGACTTCGCCTGCGGCGCCGACGAGCGCGTGCTGGTCGGCGAGCCGATGCCGGTGTTCTATTCGGAAGGCAAGACGCAAAACTAAGGCGCGGCTGGCAGAGCCGACCGCGCCTTACATCTACCTGGCCGTGCGTTAAGCCGGAGGCCTCAGGCCTTCAGGGCGTTGGCGCGTTCGATGGCCTCGACGATCATCTTCTTGGCATAGGCGGCATCGTGCCAGCCGCCGATCTTGACCCACTTGCCGGGCTCGAGATCCTTGTAATGGGCAAAGAAGTGCTCAATCTGCTGGAGGGTGATCTCCGGCAGGTCGGTGTGGTTGAAGACATTTTCGTAGCGGCGGGTCAGCTTGGGCGACGGCACGGCGATGACCTTCTCGTCTTCGCCTGCATTGTCTTCCATGACCAGAACGCCGATCGGCCGCACGTTGATGACGCAGCCGGGGATGAGCTGGCGGGTGTTGCAGACCAGCACGTCGATCGGGTCGCCGTCACCCGAGAGCGTGTGCGGAACGAAACCGTAGTTACCCGGATAGGTCATCGGGGTGTAGAGGAAGCGGTCGACGACCAGCGTGCCGGCTTCCTTGTCCATCTCGTACTTGATGGGCTGCCCGCCGACGGGCACCTCGACGATGACGTTGACGTCTTCAGGCGGATTCTTGCCGATCGAAATCGCATCGATGCGCATGGGGAGGCTCCAGAATTAAAGGTGCCTCCCGATAAACGCCTTGGGCCGCGCGTGCAATGCAATATTGATATCGGGCTATTGCGACGAAAGGCGTGCCCGGGGCGTCACTCCCATACGAAAGCGACCTTCTTGAGGGCTTTCTGGTCGAAGACCTCGACGCCTTCGGCTATGTCGCGGCCGCCGGCACCAGCATAAAAGGCGAGCGCGTTCTCATTCTCCTCCAGCGCCCACACCACCATGCCCTTGAGGCCGTGGTCGGAAAGGCGCTGGCGGGCGGCGGAGAACAGGCGGCTGCCGAGGCCGATGCCCTGGCATTCCGGACGCAGGTAAAGCTCGTAGATCTCGCCCTGCTGCTTGAGTTCGCGGGCGCGGTTGCGGCCAAGCGTGGCATAGCCGGCAATCTTGCCGCCGATCTCGATCACCAGCACGGTTGCAGCGCGACGGATCGCATTGGCCCACCATTCGCCGCCGCGGCGATTGATCATCGAGGTCAGGGCGCGATGCGGGATGATGCCGGCATAGGCGCCGCGCCATGCTTCGTGATGGACCTCGGCGATGGCATCCGCGTCGCGGGGTTCGGCTTTCCTGATGTCGACTGTCAGCGTGTTCATGGTTTTTTAACCATAAACCGCTGATGGCGCGTTGCAAAGTGTCGGGCGCCGGCGGCCGAAGCCCTTTCACGCGATTGGGAACAGTTGTGCAGGCGGTGTGTCCAAATGGACTCACCGGACGCGGCGATGCCCTGACGTCCGGTCTGGGTCAGATTTCGACGAGATGGTCGTCGAGTTCGTTGACGTCGTCGGTCGTGACGGGGAAATGCTGCGACAGCAGGGCGCCGACACTCGATATGGCGCCGACGAAGCCGTCGGCGAGGCGATCGCGGCGGGCGTGATCGATGAGATCGCGCACCACGCCGTCCCATTTTTCCTGCTCGACCCTGGCATCGATGCCGGCATCGGCGATAACAGCGGCGTAGCGCTCGGCGAGCGAAACGAAGACGAGCACGCCTGTCCGCGCCGTGGTCAGGTGGACGTTGCGGGCATAGAACTGCCTGAGCGCATTGGCGTGCGATGCGCGATAGGCGAGGCCGCGCGGCACCAGCCACAGCCTGAGGCCAGGCAGCCACCAAAGCAGCGCGCAGGCGGCGGCGATGGCGAGCAGTTGCACGGCTACGAAGTGCGACAGGCGCACCGCGATCCACCAGTGTTCAAGTGCAAAGGCCGCCACGAGGCTGACGAGCACGATGCCGAGTGTCGTTGCAAAGGCGGCGGGGAAAAAATAGCCGTCGCTGCGGCGGGCGACCACGCAATAGATTTCGCCCGAGGTCTCGGCCTCCGCCGCACGTATCGCTGCGGCGATGCGCGCGTGGTCGTCAGGGTTCAAGGTCGGTTCGCTCATGTCGCCCTACCAGCTTCCCGAGGAGCCGCCGCCGCCGGAGGAGCCGCCCCCGCCGGAAAAGCCGCCGCCGCCCGAAGACCAGCCACCACCTCCACCCGAGAAGCCGCCGCCACCGGAACTCCAGCCGCCTGAACCACCGCCCGAGCGCTGGTTGTAGTTGAAGGTCATGCCCAGCCAGATGTAGCGGCCGGGGCCGAGCTTGCGGCCATAAATACGCGGCAGGATGGCCATGGCGATGCCGCCGACGAACAACGTCGCCCAAAGCGCTATGAAGACGAACATGAGGATGTCATCTTCGCTGAGGCCCGAGAACTGGCTCTGTTCGTTGCGCTTGGCGCGCGCCTCGAGTTCAGCGCCGTCGCCTTCGATGACCATGATGATGTCGTCGACGGCCTTGGAGATGCCGCCGGAAAAGTCGCCGCCGCGGAAGGCGGGCACCATTGTGTTTTCGATAATCAGCTTGGTGTGCAGGTCGGTGAGCGAACCTTCGAGGCCGTAGCCGACCTCGATGCGCATGCGCCGGTCATTGGGCGCGACGATCAGCAGCACGCCGTTGTCCTCGCCGGCCTGGCCGAGCTTCCAGGTGCGGAACAGGCGGTTGGCGTAGGGTTCGATCTCCTCACCATCGAGGCTCGGGATTGTGGCGACGACGATCTGGTCGGAGGATTTCTGCTGGAAGGCCTCGAGCTTCTGGACGAGTTGGGCCTTGGTGGCGGCGTCGATGATGTTGGCGTCGTCAACGACACGGCCGGTGAGGGCGGGGAGTTCGGCGGCGAAAACCGGGGCGGCGAACAGCAGAAGCAGGAACGCCAGAAGCGCCGGCAGGCCAGAAGGGGGTGTCCAGGCGCCCGCTCTCAAGGTCATTGCTGCCACTTCACTTGGGGTGCAACGCTACATCAGCCGCCCTGCTTGGTGCCGAAATTCACCTTTGGCGCTTCGAGTTTGTCTTCGGCGACGGTGAAATTCTGGAACGGCTGGTTGCGGAACCACAGCGAGTTCCAGATCATCGACGGGAAGGTCTTGAGCGTGGTGTTGTAGACGCGCACGGCCTCGATGTAGTCGCGGCGGGCGACTGCAATGCGATTTTCGGTGCCTTCGAGCTGGGCCTGCAAGGCGAGGAAGTTCTGGTTGGCCTTGAGGTCGGGGTAGTTTTCGACCACGGCGAGCAAGCGCGACAGGGCGCTGGTCAGGCCGGCCTGGTTGTCCTGGAATGCCTTGAAGGCGTTGGGGTCGGTGAGCGTTTCGGGCGTGACCGTCACCTGGGTTGCCTTGGCGCGGGCCTCGACTACGCCTTCGAGCGTGTCCTTTTCGTGCGAGGCATAACCCTTCACCGTCTCCACAAGGTTCGGGATCAGGTCGGCGCGGCGCTGGTACTGATTCAGCACTTCGCTCCAGGCTGCCTTCGCCTGTTCTTCCTGCGTCGGGATGGTGTTGTAGCCGCAAGCCGAAAGCAGCGGCACGGCAAGCATCATGAAGATGAATGCCGGGAGGAGACGGAAGGAAGGAAGTGCCGACGAAGCGCGCATCTGCATGTGAATGTCCTCGACAAAGCAGCGAATGCCAAAGCATTATCACAAACGCGCGCCGAGAAAACCGGTATGCGCTCAGGCGATGGTGCCGGGAGACGTTTGACTATGGCATCGCCCAGGGACAGCGATGGCGAAAAGGAATCGCGCCGCATCCTCGATCGCATCGCGCGGGAGAGCGAGGGCGGCGGCACGTCCTATGTGACGCGCAAGACCGGCCAGTTCCGTGACCATCTCAATGCGGCCGATGTCGACAAGACCGATGCCATCGAGCATATCGGCACGCGCATCGGGCGCATTCTCGGCGTTGTGCTGACGGTTGGCCTGCTGCTGTGGCTGATCAATTTTCTCGTTCGAGGCGGATAATGGCAACGGGCAGTGAGGACGAGGGGCAGGCGGAGTCGCGCCGCGCCCTCGAACGGCTGTCACGCGAGAGCGACCATGGCGGTCGCTGCTTTGTCGCACGCCACAAATATGCTGCGGAGGAAAAGGGAGAGACGTCCAACGGCCTGCACATTCTGCTGGGCGCTGTGTTGGCCGTCGCGCTTTTCTTCTGGCTATTGTCTTACTTAGCGGTGGTAAAAACCTGATGAGCATTGAACAGTCTGTTGCGCCACGCGCGGTCATCGTCGTGTCGAGCCATGTGGCGCGCGGATCGGTGGGCAACCGCGCGGCGGTGTTCGCGCTTGAGACGCTGGGCCATCCGGTGTGGGCGGTGCCGACCGTTGTTTTGCCCTGGCATCCCGGGCACGGCCGGGCCACCCGCATCGTGCCGCCGACCGAACAGTTCGCAGCGCTGATGGCCGATCTCGAACGGGCGCCGTGGCTCGGCGAGGTGACCGCGGTGCTGTCGGGCTATCTCGGCGAGCCTGGCCAGGTGGCGGCGGTCGCGTCGCTGGTAAAGGCAGTGAAGGCGCGTAACGAGAAAGCGCTTTACGTCTGTGATCCCGTCATCGGCGACAAGGGCGGGCTGTATGTCGCCGAGGCGTTGGCACAGGGCATGCGCGATCAACTGCTGCCGCTGGCCGACATCGCCACGCCGAACCGCTACGAGCTGGAATGGCTGACCGATACCAAGCTCGACGACATGCGCGCGACGATGGCGGCAGCGCTCGCCGCGCCGCCGCCGACAATGCTGGTGACGTCGGCGCCGGCGATGATGGCCAGTGGCACCGGCAACCTGCTTGTCACGCAGACGCAGGCACTTTTGGCAGAGCACCGTACCGTAGATCGGCCGCCCAACGGCCTGGGCGACCTCAGTGCCGCCGTGTTCCTTGCCCGCCTGCTTGCCGGCCAGCCGATGGCCAAGGCACTGCAGTCGACCACGGCGGCGGTCTACGAGATTCTGGCACGCACCTCCAAGCGTGGTGGCGACGAGCTGCAGCTCGAGACCGATGCACAGAGCCTGTCGCATCCGATGGCGCAGGTCGAACTTCGGACGCTCATCCACCCGTCGCGGAGCCGGAAAGCCGGCGCGGAACCAAGGGTGTGACGGTTGCCGGCGTCGATGGCTGCAAGGCCGGCTGGGTCGCGGTGATCCGGCGTGACGCGGGAATGATGCCTGAGGCGATGGTGTTCTCAGCCTTCTCCGAACTGCTGGCGGCGTTGCCAGACGATGCGATTGTTGCTGTCGACATGCCGATCGGCCTGCCTGACTTTTCCGGTCGCGGCGGGCGCGGGCCTGAAGCACTGGTGCGGCCGTTGCTCGGCCAAAGGCAATCGAGCGTATTTTCGATCCCGTCGCGGGCCGCCGTCTATGCCGACACCGCTGAATTCACCGACCTCGACGCCTGGTATGCCGCCCATCGCCGTGCGAGCGAGGTGGCCTTCAAGACGTCGGAGCCGCCGCGCGGTGTGTCGATCCAGGCCTTTGGCATCTTCTCCAAGATCCGTGAGATCGACGCACTCATGGTCGAAAGGCCTGCGTTGCGCGAGCGGGTGATCGAGTCGCATCCCGAGGTGGCCTTCTGGCGGCTCAATGACGAGCGGGCGATGAGCCTGCCCAAGAAGATCAAGGGGAGGGTCAATCCTGATGGCATGGAAGAGCGCAAGGCGCTTCTGGCGCGCGTCGGCCATGAACGCGGCTTCCTCGACCGTGTGCCGCCGCGCGGTGCTGCCGAAGACGATTTCCTCGATGCCTGCGCCATGATGCTTGTTGCAGATCGGCACCGCCGGAACGAAACCCGTTCATTCCCGACGCCACCGGGGCGCGATAGCTATGGCATTCCAGTGGCCCTCCGGGCTTAAGTCTACTGGAAGGTTCATTGCGGAGGCGCGGCGATGAAGACGATCCAGGCGATGGCGGCTGCGGTTACCATGTTTGCGGCGCTGGAGGCTGTGGCGCAGGAAAGTGTCGTCGACCGCTGGTATGACGCGCTTTTGGTGGCCGACAGGGCCGCATTGTCCGAGCTTCTCGCCAGAGACGCCACCATCAGGCTCGACGATCTCGGCGTCACCCAGACCAAAGAGGAGTTCATCGCCTCGATGGACGAATGGCAGACGGCGGTCAAAGGCGCCAAGATCCGCCACAGAGTCGAGAGCGAGATGGGCGACACCGTCGCCGTGCTCGCCTGCTACGATTTTCCCAACAACGACATGACCATGCGCGAGACGTTCACCACCAAGAATGGCCTGATCGTCGCCAACACGCAGATGACCATCGGCGAGGATTGCGACGGCATCTAGCTGCCGTCGCCAGATCGCTATTTCAGCCGAGTCATGATGGACGGTTCGGGTAACCGGCTCCATGTCAGCCAGGAGACGATGGCCATCAGCCCCATGATCGGGATGACGGTGGCGAGCGCCGTCACCGGATCGCCGATCATCGCCGAGATCGTACCGCCGACGAGGCCCGCGCCCATCTGGAAAAAGCCCATCATCGCCGATGCCGCGCCGGCATTCTTGGGGAAGGGCGCAAGGGCTGCCGTCATCATTGCCGGCAGGACCATGGCGATGCCGAAAGCGTAAATGCCGATCGGACCCATGACGAGCAGGAAGGTCGGCTCGTACAGGCGCAGCACCACGGCCATCGAGATCGAGCCAAGCGCGACGAAGACGAGACCGACAGGCACAAGGCGCGGGGCGCCGAAGCGCGGCATCAGCCGGCGCGTGATGAGCGCGCCGAGCATGAAGTTGGCCGTCTGCATCAGCATGCCCAGGCCGAACTGCGTTGCGGTCAGGCCGACACGCTCCATCAGGATGAAGGCGAGCACGGTCGCTTGCGTATAGATGGCGCCCGAGGTGCCGGCGATGACGAGACTGCAGAGCACGAAATAGGGGCTCGACAGCAGCGACCCGTAGGACCGGAAGAGAGCACCGGGGCGAATGCGGCTCAGGTCGCGCTGCACCGTTTCGCGCAGGGCGAAGACCGTCACCAGCATAACGACGACACCCAGCAGCACCATGACGATGAAGATGGCATGCCAGCCGAAGAACTCCATCGTCAGGCCGCCCAGCGTCGGCGCGATTGCAGGTCCGAGGGCAAGCAGGATGCCGATCATGTTCATGATGCGGGCGGAGCGCTCATGGGTGAAGACGTCGCGGACGACCGCGCGGGAAACCGAAACGCCCACCGCAGCACCCACACCCTGCAGGAAGCGGGCGGCGACCAGCGTTTCGATGTTGGGGGCGAGCAGCGCCAGCACGCTGGCGGCGAGATAGATCGCCATGAAGACGAGCGTGATCGGACGGCGGCCGAAACCGTCGGACAGCGGTCCGCAGACGAGCTGGGCGAAGGCAAAACCGCCGAAATAGAGCGACAGCGTCATCTTCACAGCAGCTTCGGTGGTGCCGAAGGCGTTGACGATCTCCGGCATGGCCGGGGTGAACAGGGCGAGCGAGATCGGGCCGATGGCAACCATCAGGCCGCCGATCAGCGACACCCGGCGCTCGCTCATGATCGGTTCGGGCGCGGCTACGGAATCTGCGGCGGCGATGTCAGTACGCATGTTCATGCCGCCGCGCTCTCACTGGACTGGGTTTCGGCGCGCGCTGCAACGAGGTTCGCGCGGGCGGCGCGCAATGCCAGGAGCAGGCGCTGCCACTCGTCGGGGTCGATGCCGCGGGCGGCATCGCTGCGGATGCCCGAGGCGATGGGCTCGATCTGCGCGACCACTGACGTGCCCGCATCCGTCAGCGTCACCAGCTTGGCACGGCGGTCGGCCGGATCGGGCTGGCGCTCGACGAAGCCCTTGGTTTCCAGACGGTCGAGCGCGCCGCTCAGCGTCATCGCCTCGATGCCCAGGCGTTCGGCGAGCGCTGCCTGGCGGATCGGACCGGTGCGGCTGACATTGAGCAGGACGCGGCCTTCGCCAGTGGTCAGGCCGAGGCCGGCATCGGCGCAGCGCTGGTCCATCTCGGCACGGATGAGCCGGGCAATGTCGTTTACGATGAAGCCGAAGGTGTCGGTGTCACTGGAATTGACCATTTTAGTAAGTAAACCTTATTATATGGGTTCCTTAGTTTGGCGCCTGGCGCAAGTCAAGGCGGTTGCGCCGCATCGAGCGCGGCCCTACATCGTGACGGTCCGCACCGAATGCCAATCAAGGAAGCTGTTCATGTCCGCCACGATCGATCTCGCGCGCCATCCGCTGACCCATTGGACCGGGCCGCTTGGCCTGCCCGACTTCAACAGGATCGAAGACGGCGATTTCGGGCCTGTGTTCGACGCAGCGCTTTCCGCGCATTCCGCCGAGGTCGAGGCGATCGCCAGCAATGCCGAGCCGGCGACGATCGCCAATACGCTCGAGGCGCTGGAGCTGGCAGGAGAGGCGCTCGACCATGTGTCGTCGATCTTCTGGTGCCGCGCCGGTGCCCACACCAATGATGCGATCCAGGCGATGGAACGCGAGATTTCGCCGAAAATGGCTCGGCACTTCTCGGAAATCTCGATGAACGAGAAGCTGTTTGCCCGCATAAACGACCTCTATTCCCGCCGCGCCTCGCTCGGTCTCGACGCCGAGGCACTGAGGGTGCTGGAAAAAACCTGGAAGGGCTTCGTCCGTTCGGGTGCCAAGCTCGACCCCGAAGGCAAGAAGCGCCTCGCTGCGATCCAGGAGGAGCTAGCCTCGCTCGGTGCGAAGTTCGGCCAGAACGTGCTCGCCGACGAGAAGGAATGGGCGCTGTTCCTCGACGAAAGCGACCTTGCCGGCCTGCCGGAATTCGTTCGCGGTGCGATGGCCCAGGCGGCGGAGATGCGCGGACAGAAGGGCAAATACGCCGTCACCCTGTCGCGTTCGATCTATGAACCCTTCACCACCTTCTCCGAGCGGCGCGACCTGCGCGAAAAGGCTTTCAGGGCCTTTGCCGGCCGTGGCGAGACGGGCGGGACCACCGACAATGCCGGTGTCGTGCGCGACACGCTCAGGCTGCGTGCCGAGAAGGCGAAGCTGCTCGGCTATGACAGCTATGCGGCGCTGAAGCTCGACGACACCATGGCGAAGACGCCGAAGGCCGTGATGGAGCTGCTCGAACCGGTGTGGAACAAGGCGCGCGAGAAGGCCGCCGCCGACGAGGCCGAGCTGCAGCGCCTGGCAGCCCGCGCCGGCAGCAACGACAAGCTTGCGGCATGGGACTGGCGTTTCTACCAGGAAAAGCTGCGCGCCGAGAAATACGCCTTCGACGAAGCCGAACTGAAGCCCTACCTCCAGCTCGAACGCATCATCGACGCCTGCTTCGACGTGGCCACCCGGCTGTTCGGCATCACCTTCAAGGAAGTGCCCGGCATTGCCGCCTGGCATCCCGATGCCAGGGTGTTCGAGGTGTTCAATGCCGACGGCAGCAAGCGGGGGCTGTTCCTGGCCGACTATTTCGCCCGTCCGTCCAAGCGCTCGGGTGCGTGGATGAGCTCGCTGCAGTCGGGCTACAAGCTCGGCAAGGGCGCTACGCCGATCATCTACAACATCATGAACTTCGCCAAGCCGTCCGCAGGCGAGCCGGCCCTTCTGTCGCTCGACGAGGCGAAGACGCTGTTCCACGAGTTCGGCCACGCGCTGCACGGCATGCTGACCGACGTCACCTGGCCGTCGGTATCGGGCACTTCGGTCAGCCGCGACTTCGTCGAACTACCGTCGCAGCTCTATGAACACTGGCTGACGGTGCCGGCGGTGCTGGAGAAGCACGCGCTGCATTACAAGACCGGCAAGGCGATGCCGAAGGAGCTGCTCGACAAGATGCTGGCGGCCAAGACCTTCGGCGCGGGCTTTGCCACCGTCGAGTTCACCTCATCGGCGCTGGTCGACATGGCTTACCACGCGCGCCCCGATGCGCCGGCCGACCCGGTTGCCTTCGAGGCAAAGACGCTTGGTGATCTTGGCATGCCTGAGGCCATCGTCATGCGCCACCGCACGCCGCATTTCCTGCATGTGTTCTCGGGCGAGGGCTATTCGGCCGGCTATTATTCCTACATGTGGTCGGAAGTGCTCGATGCCGACGCATTCGCCGCCTTCGAGGAAACCGGTGACGCTTTCAATGCCGACATGGCCGAGAAGCTGCGCAAGCACATCTATTCTGCAGGCGGTTCTGCCGATCCTGAGGAACTCTACAAGGCCTTCCGCGGCAAGATGCCGTCGCCCGAGGCGATGATGGAAAAGCGCGGTCTGGTTTAGGTCGCGGACGAGCAGGCACATGGAACTACCGGCAGCATTGCGGGCGGCGGTCGATCGGGCGCTGGAAGGCGTGCCGCTGGCCGAGTTGCAGCGTGCTGCCGACACGCTGTCCGTCCGCTACCGGGCCGAGGTGCGTGACGGCCGGCTGCATCTGTCGGACGAGATGTATGCCCGCGCCTATCTGGCGACGCGGCTGCCGGCAACCTTTGCAGCGGTCAGGGCCAGCCTCGAAAGCGCTGCCGAGCTGATGCCGGATTTTGCGCCGAAGACCCTGTTCGACGTCGGAGCAGGGCCGGGCACGGCACTCTGGGCCGCGGCCGATTGCTGGTCGTCGCTGGCATCCGCCAGGATGCTCGAGGCCAGTCCGTCGATCCGCGAGGTCGGCGAGGCGCTTGCAGCCCATTCCGGACTGGACAGCGTCGAATGGACGGTCGCCGACGCAAGCAAGGCCATCGAGGCGGGCAAGGCCGATCTGGTGACGCTTGCCTATGTGCTGGACGAGCTGTCGCCGGCGGAAGGGCAAGCGCTGGTCGGGCGGCTCTGGGCGGCGACGGAGGGCCTGCTTGTCATCGTAGAGCCCGGCACGCCCGCCGGATGGAAGCGTGTGATGGCCGTGCGCGAACAGCTGGTCGCGCAGGGCGCCCACTTGGTTGCGCCATGCCCGCATTCGAAACCATGTCCGCTTGTCGAGCCCGACTGGTGCCATTTCTCGCGCCGCGTCGCCCGTTCGCGCCTGCATCGTCTGACCAAGCGCGGCGATGTGCCGTGGGAGGACGAGAAGTATATTTTCCTCGCAGCATCCCGGCAGCCGGCGGAAGCCTTTGGCGCCCGGGTGCTAGCCCCAGCCCACGGCGGCTCAGGCAAGGTCGGCCTCAAGCTCTGCCTCGCCGACGGTTCGGCTGAGGAGAAGCTCGTGACCAAACGCGACGGCGATCTGTTCAAGCGCGCGCGCCGCGCCGACTGGGGCGACATTTTGTAACCTTGCCGGCGAGCGGAAAATCGGCGGATTTGCTCGCCCCCCTTTCGCATCTGCGAAAAAACCTGTATGAGCCCGCCAACCGAAAACGCGGCGCGTCGACAGGCAGTGCCGGCAACGCTCCCGAGTAGATATATGAACCTCCGCAATATCGCGATCATCGCGCACGTCGACCATGGCAAAACCACGCTCGTCGACGCGCTCCTTAAGCAATCCGGCTCGTTCCGTGAAAACCAGCGTGTCGCAGAGCGCGCGATGGATTCGAACGATCTCGAAAAGGAACGCGGCATCACCATCCTGGCCAAGGCGACTTCGGTTGACTGGAAGGACACCCGCATCAACATCGTCGACACCCCTGGCCACGCCGATTTCGGCGGTGAGGTCGAGCGCATCCTGTCGATGGTCGACAGCGCCATCGTGCTGGTCGACGCGGCCGAAGGCCCGATGCCCCAGACCAAGTTCGTGGTCGGCAAGGCGCTGAAGGTTGGCCTGAAGCCGATCGTCGTCATCAACAAGATCGACCGTCCCGATGCGCGCCACCAGGAAGTCATCAACGAGGTGTTCGACCTGTTCGCAGCGCTCGACGCCACCGACGAACAGCTCGACTTCCCGATCCTCTACGGTTCGGGCCGCGATGGCTGGGTTTCCGAGAATCCGGAAGGCCCGAAGGACCAGGGCCTCGCGCCGCTGTTCGACCTCGTGCTCAAGCACGTTCCGGCACCGGCAGTTAACCCCGGCCCGTTCCGCATGATCGGCACCATCCTCGAGGCCAACCCGTTCCTCGGCCGCATCATCACCGGCCGTATCCACTCCGGCACGCTGAAGCCGAACCAGGCCGTCAAGGTCCTGCATCATGACGGTTCGCTGCTCGAAAACGGCCGCGTCTCCAAGATCCTGGCCTTCCGCGGTCTCGAGCGCCAGCCGATCGAGGAAGCGCAGGCAGGCGACATCGTCGCCATCGCCGGCCTTTCCAAGGGCACCGTCGCCGACACCTTCTGCGACCCGGCCGTGACCGAGCCGCTGCATGCGCAGCCGATCGATCCGCCGACCGTCACCATGTCCTTCATCGTCAACGATTCGCCGCTGGCCGGCACCGAGGGCGACAAGGTTACCAGCCGCGTCATCCGCGACCGTCTGATGAAGGAAGCCGAGGGCAACGTCGCGCTCAAGATCGAAGAGTCGGCCGACAAGGATTCGTTCTTCGTGTCGGGCCGTGGCGAGCTTCAGCTGGCCGTTCTGATCGAGACGATGCGCCGCGAAGGCTTCGAACTGGCCGTGTCGCGTCCGCGCGTCGTGATGCAGAAGGACGAAGACGGCAACCTGCTCGAGCCGATCGAAGAAGTCGTCATCGACGTCGATGAGGAGCATGCCGGCGTCGTCGTGCAGAAGATGTCGGAGCGCAAGGCCGAGATGGTCGAGCTGCGTCCTTCGGGTGGCAACCGCCAGCGCCTGGTGTTCCATGCGCCGACGCGCGGCCTGATCGGCTACCAGTCGGAACTGCTCACCGACACGCGCGGCACGGCGGTCATGAACCGCCTGTTCCACTCCTACCAGCCCTACAAGGGCGAGCTGCCCGGCCGTACCAACGGTGTCCTGATCTCCAACGAACAGGGCGAATCGGTCGCCTATGCGATGTGGAACCTGGAAGACCGCGGCCCGATGGTCATCGACGCGGGCGTCAAGGTCTACCAGGGCATGATCATCGGCATCCATAGCCGTGACAACGACCTGGAAGTGAACGTGCTCAAGGGCAAGAAGCTGACCAACATCCGTGCCGCCGGCAAGGACGAGGCGGTCAAGCTGACCCCGCCGATCCGCATGACGCTGGAACGCGCTCTCGCCTGGATCCAGGACGACGAACTGGTCGAAGTGACGCCGAAGACCATCCGCCTGCGCAAGCTCTATCTCGACCCGAACGAGCGCAAGCGCTTCGAAAAGTCGAAGGGCGCGGCATAAGCCCCGGCTCTCCGGAACATCGAAAGGGCGTCTCCACCGGAGGCGCCCTTTTTGTTTGCGGCTACATCTGCACGATGGGTGCTAGTTCCACCGAGCCTCCTGCCTGCAGGATTGGGCAGCCCTTGGCCATGCGGGCTGCATCAGCCGCATCCTTGGCATCGACGATGGAATAGCCGCTCGTCGGGTTCGCGCCGCCGTCGTTCGTCACAGAACCATTGGTGGCAACCGTTTGCGACTTGCCGACCGGCGCGCCGCCGTCGACGACGGCGGCGCCGAGCGTGGCGAACCAATCCATCCAGGCTTTCATCACCCGGGCGCCCTCTTCTTCCGACTGCGGCACCGAGCCGCCGTGGTAAATGTAGAGAAACTTGGCCATGACCTGCTCTCCCTGACGCCGCCATGCCGGGCCTTCCGGTATCGGGCCGGCGCAGGCAAATCATCCGCCCGAAGCTTGTCGCGAGCAAGGTTCGTCTCGCGCGGCGCCTCATCAACTTGCGCCGTCGGGCCTGGCTCTTTTCCGCAGGTTGCAAGTTTTTGCCGTTGCCATAAATTCTCGCGGGCGGATTGAGGGCCAGATTGAGGGAACGACTGTGGAACCGACTTCGCTTCTGATCTTTGCCGGCGCCCTGTTGGTTGCGGCCGGCTCCCCCGGGCCTTCGATCGCGGCCCTTGTGGCGCGTGTCATCTCTAAGGGCTTTCGCGATGTGCTGCCGTTTCTGGCGGCGATGTGGATCGGCGAGGCAATCTGGCTGTCGCTTGCCGTGTTCGGCCTGGCTGTCGTCGCCCAGAGCTTCCACTACGCCTTCGTTGCGGCGAAATGGACCGGCGTCGCCTATCTGGTCTATCTCGCCTGGAAGATGTGGACCGCACCGGTCGAAACCGAAGGCAACGAGATGCCGCGCGAGGATTCGCCCTGGCGGTTGTTTGCCGCTGGCATGGCGGTGACACTCGGCAATCCCAAGATCATGATGTTCTATCTCGCACTGCTGCCGACCATCATCGACCTCGCTGCGGTGACCGTTGTCGGCTGGCTGGAATTGACGGTCACGATGGCTGCCGTGCTGATCGCCATCGATTTCGGCTGGGTGTTTGCGGCGGCCCAGGCGCGCAAACTCCTGCGCAGCAAAAGGGCGATGCGAATCGCGAATCGGGTGAGTGCCGGCACCATGGCCGGGGCCGCGGCGGCGATTGCCGCAAGGTCATGATGAATATTTGATCGAGAGTGCTTGTGCAGTGACCCTTGCGGACGCTGCGTAAGCCTTGTTTTTAGGCAGTTCTTGCCCTGTTTGCGGGCATTTTCCCAACCTTCCGTCAAACCTTTGTCGCTATAGGCAGGCCTTCTGCTACGATAGTCTCAAAGCATATGACGGGACGGGAGATACTGACGTCATGGCCGCATCCGTGAAGTCCAAGGCAAAAACCGCCAAGGCCGCTTCTTCTTCATCGAAATCCACCAAACCCGCCAACAGACCGCCCCAACTGCTCGAGCTCCTGCTTGCCCGCGCGCCGGCAGAGGACGTGGCCGATTACGAGCCCGGCATGCTCGAGCGTGCCGCCGAGCTGGCTGAAAAGGCGGTCATGAAGCACCGCAAGGGCTCGTCGGTCATCGACATCGAGACCGACGCGGGTGTCGTCCGCCACGGACGCCCCGTCACGGTCGTGACCGTCGTCAACGACAACATGCCGTTCCTGTTCGATTCGGTGCTGGGCGAGATCACCGACGCCGCCGGCGAGCCGGTGTTCGTCACCCATCCGGTCATCCATGTGCGCCATGGCCGCTCGAACGTCGAAGAGATCCTGAGCGACAGCGGTGCCCATAAGGGCGACGAAGGCGCCGACAAGATCAGCGTCATCCATGTGCATATCCCGGCACAGGGCAAGGAAGCGGCGGAAGCGCTGCGCGAGCGACTGAAGAAGCTGCTCGGCCAGGTGCGCGCCTGCGTGACCGACTGGAAGCGCATGCTGGCCCGCCTCGACCAGGCCATTTCCGAGTTCCGCTACGCGCCGATCCCGCTCGAAAAGAACGCGGTGACGGAAGCCATCGCCTTTCTCGAATGGCTACGCGATGACAATTTCACCTTCCTCGGCATGCGCGAGTTCAAATACACCGGTGGCGAGAAGAGCGGCACGCTGGAGCGCGCCGAAAAGCAGGGCCTCGGCATACTCGCCGATCCCGACGTCCTGGTTCTGCGCCGCGACACGGTCGATGCGACCTCGACGACCCCTGAAATCCGCGCCTTCCTGCATGGGCCGGATCCGCTGATCGTCACCAAGGCCAACGCCAAGTCGGCAGTGCACCGCCGCGCCTATCTCGACTACATCGGCGTCAAGACCTACGACGCCAAGGGCCAGCTTTCGGGCGAGTTGCGCATCGTCGGCCTGTTCACCTCGACGGCTTACACGCGTTCGGTGATGAAGATCCCCTATCTGCGCTCCAAGGCGGAGACGGTGCTCCACAAGTCGGGCTTCGACCCCGCCGACCATTCGGGCAAGGCGCTCATCAACGTGCTCGAATCCTATCCGCGCGACGAGCTGTTCCAGGTTGCCGTGCCGACGCTGCGCAAGCATTCCGAGGCGATCCTCGGTCTGATCGAGCGTCCCAGGGTTCGCGCCCTGGTGCGTGTCGACCAGTTCGACCGCTTTGTCTCCATCCTCGTCTTCGTGCCGCGTGACCGCTACGATTCGGTGGTGCGCGAAAAGATCGGCGCCTATCTCAAGACCGTGTTCGAAGGCCGCCTGTCGGCCTATTATCCGGCCTTCCCGGAAGGCGGCCTGGCGCGTGTCCACTTCATCATCGGCCGCTCCGGCGGCAAGACGCCCAAGGTCGAGCAGTCGGACATCGAGGCAGCGATCCGCGACATGGTTCGCACCTGGGAGGACGGCTTGCGTGAGGCGTCCGCCGAAGCAGGTTCATCCGCTTCGCTGGTCGGCCTCGCCAACCACTTCCCGCAGGACTACCAGAACAGCTTCTCGCCGGCGGCCGCCCTTGTCGATGCCGGGCGTATTGCCAGCATCGGCCCGTCCAACCCGATCGTCATCGACTGCTATCGCGATGCCGGCCAGGCGCCCGAACAGGCGTCGCTGAAGATCTATCACCACGGCGCGCCGGTGGCGCTGTCGCGGCGCGTGCCATTGCTCGAGAATATGGGCTTCCGCGTCATCAGCGAGCGCACTTTCGAGCTCGGCGAGAAGGGCGAAGACCAGATCTTCATCCACGACATGGAGCTGGAGAACGCCTACGGCCAACCGATCGACCTCGACGACGGGGGCGCTCTGTTCGAAGAGGTGTTCCTGTCGGTCTGGAACGGCGATGCCGACAATGACGGCTACAATGCGCTCGCCCAGACCGCCGGCCTCGGCGCCAACCAGATCGTCATCCTGCGCGCCTATGGCCGCTATCTGCAGCAGGCCGGGATCCCGCAGAGCCAGGACTTCATCGCGGCAGCGCTGAACCGCTATCCCGATATCGCGCGCGGGCTGCACCAGCTGTTCGTCGCCCGGCTCGACCCGGCGCAGGAGAACGATGGGCTGGTCACGGCCAAGCATCTCAAGGCCAAGATCAAGGACGCGCTGGAAGGCGTGCCCAACATCGACGACGACACCATCATCCGGCGCTACGTCAACCTGATCGAGGCGTCGCTGCGCACCAACCACTTCGTGACCGGCAAGAAGGAGCGGGGCCAGTCACTGGCGATCAAGCTCGATTCGCGCAGTGTCGAGGGGCTGCCGGAGCCGCGGCCGTGGCGCGAGATCTTCGTCTATGGCTCGGAGGTCGAGGGCGTGCACCTGCGCTTCGGCCCGGTCGCACGCGGCGGCCTGCGCTGGTCGGACCGTGCCCAGGACTATCGCACCGAGGTGCTGGGCCTGGTGAAGGCGCAGCAGGTCAAGAACGCCGTCATCGTGCCGGTGGGTGCCAAGGGCGGCTTCTTCCCCAAGCGGCTGCCCGTGGGCGGCAGCCGCGACGCCGTCTTCGAGGCGGGCAAGGCGGCCTATGTCAACTTCGTCTCGTCGATGCTGTCGATCACCGACAACATCGAGGGCGACCATGTCGTGCCGCCTGTTGGCGTGATGCGCCGCGACGTCGACGATCCGTATTTCGTCGTCGCCGCCGACAAGGGCACGGCGACCTTCTCCGACACGGCAAACGGTATCAGCGAGAAACACGGATTCTGGCTGGACGATGCCTTTGCCTCGGGTGGTTCGGCCGGCTACGACCACAAGAAGATGGGCATCACCGCGCGCGGCGCCTGGGAAGCGGTCAAGCGGCATTTCCGCGAGATGAACCGCGACATCCAGACCTCGCCATTCACCGTGGTCGGCGTCGGCGACATGTCGGGCGACGTGTTCGGCAATGGCATGCTGTTGTCCGAGCAGACGAAGCTGATCGCGGCCTTCGACCATCGCGACATCTTCATCGATCCCGATCCTGACATGGCGGCGTCGTTTGCCGAGCGCAAGCGTATGTTCGACCTGCCGCGCTCAAGCTGGCAGGACTACGACAAGACCAAGCTGTCGGTCGGCGGCGCGATCGTGTCGCGGTCGCAGAAGTCGGTGACGCTGTCGCCGGCGGCCGCAGCCGCAATCGGCCTCGACAAGACGACGGCCTCGCCGACCGAGATCATGAACGCCATCCTCAAGGCGCCTGTCGATCTCCTGTGGTTCGGCGGCATCGGCACCTATGCCCGCGCGGCCGGCGAGACCAATGCCGAAGTCGGCGACCGCGCCAACGATGCCATCCGCGTCACCGCCAACGAGGTGCGCGCCAAGGTGATCGGCGAGGGCGCCAATCTCGGCGTGACCCAGCGGGCGCGCATCGAGTTCGGCCTCAAGGGCGGACGCTGCAATTCGGATGCCATCGACAATTCGGGCGGCGTCAACTCGTCCGACGTCGAGGTCAACATCAAGATCGCGCTGGCATCGGCCATGCGGAAGGGGGCACTGCAGCGCCCAGCCCGCAACAAGCTGCTGGCCGAGATGACCGACGAGGTGGGCGGCCTGGTGCTGGCCAACAACTACGAGCAGACGCTGGCGCTGTCGCTGGCGCAGCGGCGCGGTTTGCAGGACATCGCTCATCAGGGGCGCTTCATGAGTGCGCTTGAAGGCCGTGGCCTGCTCGACCGTGCCGTGGAAAACCTGCCGAGTGCCGCAGCGCTGGCCGAACGCCAGACACGCGGCGAGCCCCTGACGCGGGCCGAACTCGGCGTGCTGCTTGCCTATGCCAAGATCGTGCAGTTCTCCGACATCATCGCCAGCGACCTGCCCGACGATGCACATCTGGTGCGCGATCTGATGGCCTACTTCCCCAATCGCATGGCGAAGAAATACGAGGCCGAGATCGGCGGCCACCGGCTGCGTCGCGAGATCATCACCCGGGTACTGGTCAACGACCTGGTCAACCGTGGCGGTCCGTCCTTCGTCAATCGCCTGCAGGAGGCCAGCGGGCGGACGGCGGCCGATGTCGCGCGTGCATTCGCTGTCATTCGCGACGGATTCGGGCTACCGGCGCTTTATGCCGAGATTGACGCCCTCGACAATGTCGTCGACGGCACGCTGCAGCTCGACCTCTACCAGGCAGTCAGCCGCCTGATCTTTGCGACCAGCGGCTGGTACCTGCGCAACGACCACAGCGACGCGCCGTTGGAAGTACGTATCGCCGAACTGCAGGAGGTCCGCACGGCCCTCGAGCACAAGCTAGCCGGCATGCTGCCCGCCTTCACCCGCGACCGTATCCAGAACCGCAAGGCCGGTTTTGCGGCTGCGGGTGCGCCGGAAAAGCTGGCCGAGCGGCTGTCGCTGCTCGAGGTCGGCGAGTTGGTTCCCGACATCGCGCTGGTGGCAAAAACTGCCAAGGCCGACATCGTTGCCGCCGCCAAGGCTTTCTTCGGCGTCAGCGAAGCGTTCCGCATCCCGCGCATCGAAGATGCCGCGAACACCATCACCGCCTCTGACTATTACGAGGGGTTGGCACTGTCGCGTGCGACCGACACGATCGGCGCGGCACGGCGGGGTATCGCGGTTGCGGCGCTGACGGGACATGCCGGCGCTGCCGATCCGGTGGCGGCGTGGCTCGAGGCAGGCGGTGAAGGCATCGGCCGCATCCGCGAGCGGTTGCAGGCGCTGACCGAAGGCGGCGACATCACCGTGTCCAGGTTGACGGTGGCCGCCGGGTTGATGACAGACCTGTCTGCCCGCTGACCAGTTCCCAATATGGCCCGCCGCGCTTGTCGCGGCGGGCTTTTTCGTCAAGGGTCGTGCAAGCCAACTGCGCTATGGCATTGTCGGGCGCATCAGGGGAGCGCGCGGAGGAACGATGGCTGACGTAATGGTTGCTGAACGCACGCCGCGCCGCGGCATCTGGGGCTGGATGTTCTTCGACTGGGCAGCCCAGCCTTTCTTCACCGTAGTCACGACCTTCATCTTCGGACCCTATTTCGTCTCACGCATGGCGACCGACCCAGCCATGGGCCAGGCCGCCTGGGGTTACGGTATCGCCATTGCCGGCCTGGTAATCGCCATCCTGTCACCGGTGCTCGGCTCGATTGCCGACCAGACCGGCCCGCGCAAGCCGTGGATTGCCTTCTTCGCGGCGATCAAGATCACCAGCCTTTGCATGCTCTGGTATGCCGAACCGGGTTCGCCGCTCGTGCCGATCGTGCTCTTGTTTTCGCTCGCGTCGGTGGCCGCCGAATTCTCCATCGTCTTCAACGATTCGATGATGCCGCGGCTGGTGTCCAAGCAAGAGATCGGAAAGATTTCCAACATCGCCTGGGGGCTCGGCTATCTCGGCGGCATGATCGTCCTGATCTTTGTCATCGGCTTCCTGGCTGCATCGCCGGATACCGGCAAGACCATCATAGGTGCCGACCCACTGTTCGGCATCGACCCCAAGCTGGGCGAAGATGCTCGCGCCACCGGTCCGATCTCGGCGCTGTGGTACTTCATCTTCATCCTGCCGATGTTCTTTTTCACGCCCGACAGCGGCAAGGGCATGGCCATCAGGCCTGCCGTGCGCGAGGGGCTCTCCGAGCTCAAGTCGACACTGGGCGAAGTCCGCAAGCGCAGCGGCATCTTCCGCTTCCTGATTGCCCGCATGATCTACCAGGATGGCGTCAATGCGCTGCTCGGCCTCGGTGGGGCGTTTGCTGCGGCGATGTTCGGATGGACGATCACCGAGATCGGCATCTACGGCATCATCCTCAATGTCGTTGCCATCTTCGGCTGCCTGGTGGCAAGCCGGCTCGATACGGCACTGGGATCGAAGGTCGTGGTGCTGGTGTCGCTGGTGCTGCTGACCATTGCGACGATAGGCATCGTCTCCACCGGCCCTGGCTATACGTTGTTCGGGGTCTGGCAGATGCCGGGCAGCGACACGGCCGGCCTGTTCTCGACGCCGGCGGAGAAGGCCTACATCGCCTTCGGCCTGCTCATCGGCATTGCTTTTGGCCCGGTGCAGGCGTCGTCGCGTTCCTACATGGCGCGCAGTGTCTCGGCCGACGAGGCCGGCCGCTATTTCGGCATCTACGCGCTGTCGGGGCGGGCGACAAGCTTCCTTGCGCCGTTCATGGTCGCCACGGTCACAGCAACCAGCGGCTCGCCGCGGCTCGGCATGGCGACGATCATCCTGTTCCTCGCCATCGGGTTGCTCGTGCTGCTGCGCACGCCCTATCCGGCTGATCAGGTGAAGTAACCTTTACCTTCTCCCACAAGGGAAGAAGGTAAAGTGGCTTGCTTCAGTGCCTGAAATGCCTGACGCCGGTGAAGACCATGGCGATGCCATGCTCGTCGGCGGCGGCGATGACGTCGTCGTCGCGCATCGAGCCGCCCGGCTGGATAACGGCGGTGGCGCCGGCTTCTACGGCTGAAAGCAGGCCGTCGGCGAAGGGGAAGAAGGCGTCGGAGGCGACCACCGAACCCTTGGTCAGCGGCTCTGCCAGACCGGCGGCTTCGGCCGCATCCAGCGCCTTGCGGGCGGCGATGCGAGCCGAATCGACGCGGCTCATCTGGCCGGCGCCGACGCCGACGGTGGCGAGGTCGCGGGCATAGACGATGGCGTTCGATTTGACGTGCTTGGCGACGCGGAAGGCGAACTTCAGGTCTTCCAGCTCGCGCTGGCTCGGCGCGCGCTTGGTGACGACCCTGAGGTCGAGGCCGTCGACAATGGCATTGTCGCGCGACTGGACAAGGAGGCCGCCGGCCACCGACTTGACGGCAATGCCGGCGCGATCAGGGTCGGGCACGCCGCCTGTCACCAGAAGGCGCAGGTTCTTCTTGGCGGCGACGATGGCCTGCGCCTCGGGCGTGGCGTCGGGCGCGATGATGACTTCGGTGAAGATCTTGACGATCTCCTCGGCAGCCTCGGCGTCGAGAATGCGGTTCAGCGCGACGATGCCGCCGAAGGCCGACACCGGATCGCAGGCGAGCGCCTTCTCATAGGCTTCGCGGAGCGAGCCACCTTCGGCCACGCCACATGGATTGGCGTGCTTGATGATGGCGACGGCGGCGGTGCGGACCGAATCGAACTCGCCGACCAGCTCGAAGGCCGCGTCGGTGTCGTTGATGTTGTTGTAGGAGAGCTGCTTGCCCTGGAGCTGGGTTGCGGTGGCAACGCCCGGGCGCTTGTCGCCGGTCAGGTAAAAACCGGCCTGCTGGTGTGGGTTCTCGCCATAACGCATGACGCTCTGCAGGCGGCCACCGAAGGCGCGCCAATCGGGATTCTCGATCTCGAGCGCGTCGGCGAACCAGCCGGAGATGGCTGCGTCATAGGCTGCGGTGCGGGCAAAAGCCTTGGCCGCGAGCTTCTTGCGGAAAGCGAGCGGCAGGGCGCCGTTGTTGGCGACGATGGCGTCGAGCACGTCCTTGTAGTCGGCCGGGTCGGTGACGATGGCAACATAGGCGTGGTTCTTGGCCGAGGCACGCACCATGGCGGGGCCGCCGATGTCAATGTTCTCGACGATGGAAGCGTAGTCGCCGCCGGCGTTGCGGACTTCCTCAAAAGGATAGAGGTTGACCACCACAAGGTCGATCGGCTCGATGCCGTGGGCGACCATGGCGGCTGCATGCTCGGGATCGTCGCGGACGGCGAGCAGCGCGCCGTGCACCGACGGGTGCAGGGTCTTGACGCGACCGTCCATGATCTCGGGGAAGTTGGTGAGTTCGGAGACGTCGCGAACGGCAATGCCTTCGGCGGCGATGGACTTGGCGGTGCCGCCTGTCGAGACCAGCTCGACGCCGACATTGGCGAGGCGGCGGGCAAAATCGATCAGCCCTGTCTTGTCGGATACCGACAGCAGGGCGCGGCGGACCGGCACCAGATCGGGAGCGGGAATCTTCTTGGAAACGACGGCCATGGCTGGGGGCCCTTCAAAGTTGGGAGGGGAAACTTTGCTTGCGCGCGGCCTAGCACATGAGGCCCGGAAATCAAGGCGCGCAGCCGGCCGACCACCTATTTCCCTAGGGACGTCGCCTGTTCAGAGCCGGTCGTTGTCGATGCGGCCGATGATGCGGGTGCGCGAGAACTGCCAGTGCACCTCCGAAATCTCGGAGGCCTTGAAGGCAAGCACGATCTGGCGCGAGCGGCGCGGACCGCCGAGGCCGGCGAAATAGATCGATTCCTCGACCTCGGCCGGCACGTCGGGCGAGATGAAAACCCAGGTGTCGATGTCGGGGCCGGTCAGCACCAGCCGTTCCTTCTGGTCGCGGAACAGCTGGACGTCGGGGTGGATGTGAAAGCGCACCGTGACGAGGTCGCGGCCGTCGTTCTTTATCGGCGCCGTGCCCGAGCGCAGGATGCGGTCGCGGCCTTCCAGGATGTTGCCGCCCGCCGCAAGCGACAGTTCGCGCTCGTGATGCAGGCCGAAGCGCTGGGCGTAGCCATCGTGGCGGGCGACGAAGCCGTGAATGCCGGGTCTGTCCGAGCGTTGCACCGGCACCGCCTTGGGGCCGGCGACAAGCGGGCTGCCGAGCAGGCCGCTGACGCGCTGGGAATGCGAGAAGCTGGCGGATGAGGTGTCGTTGATGGTGACGGTCGAATGCGCAGCGGTGGCACGCGCCAGGGGCCTCAGCTCGGCGATGCCATATGTGTCGACGCCGGCATTGACGATGTAGTGCTGGCGGCCCGACGACATCTCGAAAGACAGGCAGCCGGCGTGGGCGTAGCTGGACACGTCTATGGGCGGCGGCGCACCAGTATCGGCGATGACTGTGGTGCCGCCCAGCGCCAGTCGCTCATAACCGGAATGGGTGGCATGCAAAGGCGGCGCGCCGCCGGTGTCGTCATGGCGCAGGATGGCAGCGATGCGGTCGTGGATGGTCGCGCCCATGCCGTTGAAGCGGGCAAGACTGCCATCCTGATGGCGGAAGAAGCGCAGCGCCGGCAGCATGCGGTCGACTGCGTTGATCAGTGCCGCCGGTGGCTGTTCGGCCTGGTTGGCGTAGGTGTGGCGCAGCGGCAGGAGGTCGGCAAGGATCTCGAGCACCGCCATGGGATTGCGCGAGATGTGGCCGCCGTCAGGCAGGATCTGGCGGTCGAGTTCTTCGGCCAGGCTGCGTGTCGCGGATCGCAGCGCTGTGGCCGGCACCGGCAGCGACAGCGCGGCAAAGGCGAGTGCCACCCGCGCCCGCAGCCTGTCCTTGCCATTGGGCATCTCGCGCACGATCGAGCGCAGATAGCGGATCTGGACGGCAAGCGAGCGCAGAAAGGCGCGATAAAAGGCGAACTCGGCGCCCTGCAGGACCACTGACGAATGCTGCAGCCAGGCGATGATGCGCTTGGCCGTGGTGGCTGGCTCCCAGGCGACACCAGAGATGCGACCGCCATGCATGGTGATCCAGTCGGAGACGAGCGCCCGGGCATTGGCCGCGGCAAGCTCGGTGCCGGCGGCGCGCATATGGCGCAGCCAGCGGAAGCCGTGCAGGCTGCGCTGCCAGCCGCGGTTCGGCACCTCGACGAGGAAGGGCGACTGCCCGCCGGTCTCGACCAGATGGCCCGACAGCGGGAAGCGGCCGTAATAGATCTCGAGCGCGATCTGCGGATCGGCGAGGCGCAGGTCAGGCGGCGCGATCAGAACGCGTTCGGGGGTGCGGCCGGAATAGCGCCAACGATAGATCGGGCCGGCGCGCAAGCGCCGGCGCGTCTTGCGCCAAAACTCCTTTGCGACGAGCGCCCAAAGGCGCGTCGTGCTGTCCGCCGCGATTGACAAGGTCCCTCCTGCGCCACCCAGGCCAGGTCAAATTAAGTGGTTTCAGAGGCGGGCGCGAGAGTGAATTTTGCGTTAACAACCGCTGGATGAATTAGGCTGGCCTTTCAGGCGACGCGGCGGAACCGTGCGGCAAAAAAGCCGTCGAGCCCCGAAAGCGCCGGGTTGCCAAGGTCTAGCCCGGCAGGAGTGGTGCGCAGATAGCCTTCAGATGTGATGAAGGCGGAGATGTCGGGCACTTCGTCGCGACGAATCGGATCGAGTTCGATCTTGCCCTTGTGGTCGACCAGGAAGGCCTTGGCGAGCGATTCGCCTTCCTCCGGGTCGAGGGAGCAGTTGGAAAAGACGATCGCTCCGCCCAGCTTCACCAGTTCGACTGCCCCGTCGAGCAGCTTGCGCTGGACGGCTGCGAGCTTGGCGATGTCGGCCAGCGACTTGGTCCACAACACGTCGGGATGGCGACGCACCGTGCCGGTCGACGAACAAGGCGCGTCGAGAAGCACGGCGTCGAAAAGCTCATCCGGCTTGTAGGCCAGCAGGTCGGCATTGACCTTTTCCGCCTCGAGCCCAAGCCGGTCGAGATTGGCGGCGAGGCGCACAAGTCGGTTCTTCGAGGCTTCGACTGCGGTGACCTTGGCGCCCGACAGCACCAGCTGGGCCGTCTTGCCGCCGGGGGCGGCGCAGAGGTCGGCAACGCGCTTGCCCTTGATGTCGCCGAACAGGCGTGCCGGCAGGGCGGCCGCGGCGTCCTGGACCCACCACTCGCCCTCGGCAAAGCCCGGAAGGTCGGAAACCGGCCCGCTGAGCTTCTCGAGGCGGACGGTGCCGGTCGGCAGGACGATGCCGCCAAAGGCCCCGGCCCATTTCTGAGGATCGGATTTGACGGTGAAGTCGACGGGGGATTCGAGCCTGTGGGCGGTGAGAATCTTTTTTGCCTCGTCCGCGCCGTAGGCAGCGTTCAGCCTTTCGACGAACCAGTCGGGCGCGTCGGCCGTTTCGGCGAGCACTGCCGGCAGTTCCGCGTCCTTGGCGCGGACAATCGCCCTCAGCACACCGTTGACCAGGCCGGAGAAGCGCACCGTGCGCGGGTCTGACTTTGCATGGGTGACGGCGAGGTCGACGGCGGCACTGTCTGGAATGTCGAGGAAAAGAATCTGGGCGGCCGCCACATGCAGGATGTGAGAAAGAGCTGTGGCGTTGGCAGGCAGCGGCTTTTCCAGGCGGTGAGAGATCAGCTTGCCGATGGTGACGCGATGGCGAAGCGCCGTTGCCAGGATGGCGCGGACGAGGCCACGATCGCGCATGTCGAGTGCGCGGAACTGCGGGTGGCCGTGCTCATGATCGGTAAGTCCGTCAAGCGGCGTCTTGGCGTCGATCGTTGCGGCAAGCAGGCGCGCTGCCGCCATACGTGCGGCGAGGCCGGGTGCGCTCGGCGCGGCATCAGGTCCCGATGGCTTGTTGTTGCCTGCGTTCGGGCGATGTCGCGGGCGGCCGCGTGCGGCGTCCGTCACGACCACGGGCCCTTCGGTCCGGAAGGATTGCGGCCCCACGGACCCGATTGGCGCGGCTGCTCAGGCTGCTGCTGTGGCTGGGCAGGGCTGCTGCCCCACGGCCCTTCGGTCGAGGGCGCGGACTGCTGCGGCGTTGCCGGCTGCTGCGCCTGGCGCTGGGCGGGACGGCCAACACCTTCATTCGCCATGGCCTGAAGCGCAGCGATGCGATTTTCGGTGTTGGGGTGGGTCGAGAAAAGATTGTCCATACGCTCGCCGGAAAGGGGATTGATGATGAAGAGAGGCGCCATCGCAGGATTGCGCTCTGCTTCGGGGTTGTGGATGCGTTCGACGTTGCGGGCGATCTTGTCAAGGGCAGAGGCGAGCCACAGGGGGTTGCCGCAGATTTCGGCGCCCCGGCGATCGGCGGAGTATTCGCGCGTGCGGCTGATCGCCATCTGCACCATCATGGCTGCGAAAGGCGCCACGATCATCGCCACCAAGACGCCGACGAGGCCGAGCGGATTGTTGTTGTTGCGGTTGCCACCGAAGAAGAAGGCGAAGTTGCCGAGCATCGAGATCGCGCCGGCAAGCGTGGCAGTGATCGTCATGGTCAGCGTGTCGCGGTTCTGCACATGGGCGAGTTCGTGGGCCATGACGGCTGCCACTTCCTCGTGGCTGAGACGCTGGAGCAGGCCCGTGGTGGCAGCGACTGCGGCGTTGTCGGGGTTGCGGCCGGTGGCAAAGGCGTTGGGCTGCGGATTGTCGATCAGGTAGACCTTGGGCATCGGCAGGCCGGCATTGGCGGCAAGGCCGCGCACGATGGCGAAATATTCGGGTGCATTGCGCTCGTCGACCTCGACGGCGTTGTTCATGCGCAACACCATCTTGTCGGCGTTCCAGTAGCTGAACAGGTTCATGGCCGCCGCCATGAAGAAGGCGATGGTCATGCCGCCGCTGCCGCCAATGAGGTAGCCGACGCCCATGAACAGTGCCGTCATGATCGCCAGCAGCATTGCCGTCCGCATCATATTCATCGTCTACTCCTGTGGAGCGCCGCACGCTTATTCGAACGAGCAAGGACGCCTGACACTTCTGGGCCCGTAATCGTCGGAGATTTCGGGCCGATACGATGGCCGCGCGAGGGGGTGCAGATCACGCTGGCCTTCGCTATATGATGGGCAAGGGCAGGCCCCGTTTCAATCATCTTTGCAGGATTCCCATGAGCGACGCCAAGCCAGAGACCATTCCGGAAACGCCGGCGCCGAAGGAGCTTTCGCCTGCCGCCATGCGTGCCCTGGCGGAGGCGGAAGCACGCCGTGAAGCCTATAGGGCGGATGAGGCGAAGCGGCCCCGCGAGATAGGCGGGCGCGGCGGCAAGGAGCCGGGGCGCTACGGCGACTGGGAAATCAAGGGACTGACCAGCGACTTCTGAGCGTCGGACGGAACCGAAGGCAGGGTCGTTCGTTCTCCTCCTCGCAAGCGAAGGAGGGGACGATCATGATGAAATCGACGATCCTTGCGGCGCTGATCGTGGCGCTGTTTGTGGCGACGCAGGTTCAGGCGCAGACCAAGGAGCCGCCCATGCCGGCGGAGAAGTCGCTGAAGCTTTCCGAAATCATCGCCAGGATCGAGCAGCGCAGCCAGTTCCGCTATGTCTCGGAAGTGGACTGGAGTACGGACGGCTATTACGACATCGTCTACTACACGACAGACAAGGCCAAGGTCGAAATCAAGATCGATGCGGTGACCGGTGAACCCAGGCTTTGATGCCTGTGATTGCAAACTCCATCCTGTAGGAATAAATACCTTGAATGGATTATCGTCCGTTCAAGATTTTGGCTGCTGCTGCGCTGGCGGTTACCCCGCTGGTGCCGCCGGATGTGCAAGCCAAGCGCGGTCAGAACTTCGCAGGCCCGGTCAGCGCGCAGGTGGTCGAAGTGCTCGACGGCGATACGTTTGTTGCCGACGCCGAAATCTGGCCGGGGCAGACACTGCGCGTCAACGTCCGCATCCGCGGTATCGACGCGCCCGAGATGAAGAGCCGTTGCCAGGCGGAGCGCGACGCGGCGCTCATGGCGCGCTCCGCGCTGGCGGACCTCGTCGCCGAACGCGCCGTCAGCCTGACCAACATCGGCAGCGCCAAATATTACGGTCGCGTGCTGGCCGACGTCAGCACCGAGACAGGTGCTGCAATCGGTGCGGCCATGCTCAAGGGTGGCCTTGTGCGTCCATATGGCGGCGGCAAGCGCGCAGGCTGGTGCGGCTGAGCGGCCGTCTTCAGCGGTTCGGTCAAACAAAAAAGGCCGCCCTTCTTGCGAAGGTGCGGCCTTTCCGTGTTTCCGTCCATGGCGCGGCTCAGGCTGCAACCCGATGGGTCACCAGCCGCGCTTCTCGCGCCTTAACGGGAAGACTGCTTCCCGAAAGGGCAATCCGCTGAGGCCACGTTCTGGAAAACGAAATCACTCGACATCGGATCACCTCCTTTCAGTTCGTTGAACACAAGCCCAAGGTGGGGTGCTTTTGTCGAATGTGCAAGTGCGACATGCACACTACCGATTGCTTGGCCGATTATGCGGCCAGGCTGTGTTCCCCATGAAACACCTCCTTGGCGGCGAACAGGCCGTCGAGCGCGGCCGGGAAGCCGGCATAGACGGCCATCTGCATGATGGTTTCCACGATCTCGTCGCGGCTGAGTCCGACATTGATCCCGGCCTGGATATGGACCTTGAGCTGCGGGGCGGCGTTGCCGAGCGCGGTCAGTGCTGCGATCGTCGCGATCTCGCGCGACCTGAGGTCGAGGCCGGGGCGCGAGTAGATGTCGCCGAACGGGAACTCGATGATGTAGCGGGCGAAATCGGGCGCGATGTCGGCCAGCGAATCCACGACCCTCTGCCCGCCTTCGCCGTCGATCTCAGCCAGGGCGCGCTTCCCGCGCTCGAAGCGGCTTTCGTTGCTGATGTCCATTGGTCTCGATCCTTTTTTCTGCGTCGCCATAGCCGGCAATCTTGGCGTCGAGAACGAGGAGGTTAGACTGGAGGTCGGCGATATGCGCCCGCACCTTGTCGCGGTGTGTTTCGAGCAGGGCGCATCGCTCGGCGTCGGTGGCCGGACCCATCTGTCGAAGAGCTGCATAACGCAGCATTTCGCGGATCGGCATGCCGGTGGTCTTGAGGTGACCGAGGAACTCGATCCAGGAGAGGATCGAGGTATCGTAGTCGCGCTGCCCCGATGCATCCTTGTCGGCGACAGGCAACAAGCCGATCTGCTCGTAGTAGCGGATGGTGTAGGCGGTCAAACCGCTGCGCCTGGCAAGCTCGCCGATCTTCATAATCAACCTTGTCTCGTTACGACGCTCGCGATGCTAGGTGTTCGAGCGCACTCTAAGTCAAGGCCGTTTTCAGAAGACGCGGCGAGCGCCATCCAGGCGCGGCTGCGTGTATGGGAATGTCAGTCGGCGCGGCCGTCGCGCGTGCCGAGGCCGCGTCCTGCCCTCCAGACGGGATCCGGTCGGGTCCACAGGATCGGATCGACGATCAGCTTGGCCAGTTCCCTGGCGTGCAGGTCGAGGAAGAGCTCGCCTTTCTCAACCGTGCCCTTGGCCGGAACGCCCCATGTGCCGGTGTTGGGCGCGCGTTCGGAGAACGAGTAGAAGCGGTGCGCGCCGTCGGGCGCCTCGCGCTTGCCGGCCTCGGCGGTGAAGGCCTCCTCGAACTTGTCCGATTTCACCGTGTCGGGAGAAATCGCCAGCATCACCGAAGCCTCGCCCTCGCAAGCGTGCTTGGGGCCGTTGTCGGTTTCGAACAGCGCTGCCGTTTCCTCGGGCGCCAGCATCCAGGGCGTCGTGTAGACGATGGGCATGGCGAACTCGACCGCCAGTTCGCGCGTCGACATCGCCAGCGGGTCGATGTTGCCGCCATGACCGTTGACGATCAGGAGGCGCTCGAAGCCGATGGCCTTCAGCGACCGGACGATCGACTTCAGCACATGGAAATAGGCGGTGTAGTCGAGGCTGATCGTGCCGCCGAAAGGCAGGTGGTGCTCGCTCATGCCGAGCCACAGGCCGGGAAGCACGGCCAGCGGCACGTCATCGGCGATCAAGCGCGCCGCGCGCCGGGCTGCCGCTTCGGCGCTGGCGGTGTCGGTGATGACAGGCAGATGAGGGCCGTGCTGCTCCAGCGAGCCGACAGGCAGGATCGCCATGGCGTTGCCGCGCGCCGCGATCTCGCGCAGGTCCGGCGCGGTCATCCGTGCCCACTCAACTTCTCGTGCCATCCGGCAACTCCTTTGGAAATTATCGTATAGGAAAATATTTTTCCAATATGCAATGTTGTCAATGGGCGCGCCGGAGAAGGCGTTGGACCAGGTAAGGTGAGGCCTGTTGGGCGGGTGCAGATCGCCGGCCGAGGATTGGCGCCGCGCGGCTTTGATTGAGCGAACCTCAGGGCTATCGTGTGCCGGGCTTTTGGGGGATGAAATTGCTTCAGACGTGCATGCGGATCGCGCCGATCCTTGGATTTCTTCTGATCACATCGATGGAAACGGGTTCTGCGGCGCGCATGGAATTGGAAGGTTCGAACGGCCTGCCTGTCGTGCTGGCCCAGGCTCGAAGCTGCAAGCAGGTGAGTTCATGCGCCGAGGCTGTCGAGTTGTGGTGCAACGGCTATCGGCGCGCCGATGCCGACAATGACGGTATCCCTTGCGAGAACGTCTGCCCGTCCAAGGAACTGGTCGATCAGTTGCGCGACCGGATCGGCTGTTGATGCCGGAAGCAAAATCCCCCGCATCGATGACGCGGGGGAGGGCGTGTTCGTCAGGCTTTCTTGTTTTGCCTGTTGGCGACCAGGTCGTCGACCACAGCCGGATCGGCCAGCGTCGAGGTGTCGCCCAGCGCACCAAAATCGTCCTCGGCGATCTTGCGGAGAATGCGGCGCATGATCTTGCCTGAGCGGGTCTTGGGCAGGCCTGGCGCGAACTGGATCTTGTCGGGCGAGGCGATGGCGCCGATCTCCTTGCGGACATGGGCGACGAGTTCCTTGCGCAGGTCCTCGGTGGCCTCGATGCCGGACATCAGCGTGACGTAGCTGTAGATGCCCTGGCCCTTGATGTCGTGCGGGTAGCCGACGACGGCGGCTTCCGAGACCTTGTCGTGGCTGACCAGCGCCGACTCGACTTCCGCCGTACCCATGCGGTGGCCGGAGACGTTGATCACGTCGTCGACGCGGCCGGTGATCCAGTAGTAGCCGTCGTCGTCGCGGCGGCAGCCGTCGCCGGTGAAGTACTTGCCCTTGTAGGTCGAGAAGTAGGTCTGGATGAAGCGCTCATGGTCGCCATAGACGGTGCGCATCTGGCCTGGCCAGGAGTCGGTGATGCAGAGGTTGCCGTCGGCCGCACCCTCGAGCACCTTGCCCTCGTTGTCGACCAGTTCGGGAACCACGCCGAAGAACGGCCGTGTCGCCGAGCCCGGCTTGAGGTCGGTGGCGCCCGGCAGCGGCGTGATCAGGATGCCGCCTGTTTCGGTCTGCCACCAGGTATCGACGATCGGCACCTTCTTGTCGCCGACGACGTTGTAATACCATTCCCAGGCTTCCGGATTGATCGGCTCGCCGACCGAACCAAGAACGCGCAGCGACTTGCGCGAGGTCTTCTTCACATGGTCGTCGCCGGCGCCCATCAAGGCGCGGATGGCGGTGGGGGCGGTGTAGAAGATGTTGACCTTGTGCTTGTCGACGACGTCCCAGAAACGCGAGGCGGACGGGTAGTTGGGCACGCCCTCGAACATCAGCGTGGTAGCGCCATTGGCAAGCGGACCATAGACGATGTAGCTGTGGCCGGTGACCCAGCCGACATCGGCCGTGCACCAGTAGATGTCGCCGTCATGGTAGTCGAAGACATACTGATGGGTCATCGAGGCGTAGACGAGATAGCCGCCTGTCGTGTGCAACACGCCCTTCGGCTTGCCGGTCGAACCCGACGTGTAGAGGATGAACAGCGGATCCTCGGCCTTCATCTTCTCGGGCTTGCATTCGGCTTTCACCGAACGAACCTCGTCGTGATACCAGTGGTCGCGGCCCGGCGCCCAGCCGATCTTGCCGCCGGTGCGGCGCACCACCAGCACGTCCTTGACCATGACATGATGCTTGGCGGCAATGTCGATTGCCTTGTCTGTGTTTTCCTTGAGCGGAATGGCCTTGCCGCCGCGCAGACCCTCGTCGGCGGTGATGACGAAGGTCGATTCGCAGTCGACGATGCGGCCGGCGAGCGCGTCTGGCGAGAAGCCGCCGAAGACGATCGAATGGATGGCGCCGATACGCGTGCAGGCAAGCATCGCATAAGCCGCTTCAGGAATCATCGGCATGTAGATGGTGACGCGGTCGCCCTTCTTGACGCCGTGCTTCTTCATCACGTTGGCAAGACGGCAGACATGCTCGTAGAGCTCGTTGTAGGTGATCTTCTTGTCGTCGTAGGGGTTGTCGCCTTCCCAGATGATGGCGGTCTGGTCGCCGCGCTTCTTCAGGTGGCGGTCGATGCAGTTGTAGGAGACGTTGGTCAGGCCGTCCTCGAACCACTTGATCGAGACCTTGCCGGTGAAGGAGGTGTTCTTGACCTTGGTGTAGGGTTTGAACCAGTCGATGCGCTTGCCGTGCTTGCCCCAGAACTTGTCGGGGTTCTTGACGCTCTCGCCGTACCATTTCAGGTAGGTGTCGTTGTCGATCAGCGCATTCTTCTTCCACGCCGGCTGGACGCGGTGGACACGGACTTCGGACATTTCTCTCCCTTCCTCCCGGAAACGATCCGGCGGCTCCTTGTGGCCGGCGGACGGCGGCACTGGAGCCGCGTTGGCGCGCATTATTATCAATTCGCGCCTCGCCACAATATTAGACCTTGGATTTGGCCGCGGTCTTTCCGCAGCGGCAAATCGCCGCCGCTATATAGCGATCAGCACTGCCTTCGGTCGAGTGCTAAACTGCTGATTTCTTGGAACTATCATATACGATTTTCGTTGATTTAGCAGACGGTTAACTGCTGCGGCGCAGAGTTGTGCCGTGGAGGAGCTGTTCGACACGGAAGGCTTGCAATGCGCGACGCTTCTGAACTGGAACTTATGCTCAAGGGCTACGGCCTGACCACGGCCGAAATCCTCTATCATCTGCCCGACCATCCTCATGTGCTGCAGACCTACATCTGGCAAGACTACGATCTGGCGCCGAAATTCCCGATCCTGTTCGGCTTCATCGAGTTCTGGCGGGCCAAGCTGGAGGGGCCGCTGCATTCGGTGCATTACACACACCGCAAGCTGATTGCTCCCAACGAGTGGCGCAGGGTCGACGGCGAGTTTGTGCTGCACTGAGGCCGTCTCCAACCCCGATTAACCCAGTTGACCGCAGGCAGGCGCATGTCGCCCTGTCGGCGTGCTAACATCCTGATGTGGCGGGCTGGCAATCGGGGGAAGGCGGCATGTCTCAGACAAGCGATGCTTGGGTTCTGGTCTTTTCAGACGGCACCGGCCAGCGCGGCGTCAGGGCCGACGAGGTCGAGCAGATAGGCGACCAGCACTTCAAGAACACCAATGTCTTCCAGATGTATTCGGCCATTGACGGCAGGCCGGGTATCAGGGCCTTCTACGATGCCGGGCTCGGCGCGCCGGAAGAGGGCGAATGGGACTGGACGCGCACCTTGCGCAATCTCTGGAGCAAGGCCACCGGCTGGGGCATCACCGCCAACATCGTCGACTGCTACGAGGCGCTGCTGCGGGAATGGCGCCCCGGCATGAAGATCGGGCTGTTCGGATTTTCCCGCGGTGCCTACACCGCCCGCTGCGTCGGCGGCGTGCTTTCGGTCTGCGGCATCGCCATGACCGACAAGGGCGCGCCGATTTCACGCGACGAAACCGGACCAGGGGCGATCAGGCGACGGGCGATCGCGGAGGAGGCCGTCAAGGCCTACAAGATCAAGAACGGTTCGGAGCGACGGAAAGCCGGCGCGGATTTCGCCGCCCGGTATGCCGGGCAGGCCGTGGTGCCCGATGTCATCGGCGTGTTCGATACGGTGCGGGCGCTCGGCCTGCCCGGCATCATGAACGCGGTCAATCCGTACCAGCACGAGTTCCACGACAACGAACTGTCGACGCGCGTGCCGGTCGGTCTGCACGCATTGTCGGTCGACGAGAACCGCAAGACCTTTGCGCCGGTGCTGTGGGCAGATCCCGATGCCGCAAGCCGCACCGCCGGCCAGGTCATCGAGCAATGCTGGTTTCCCGGCGTGCATTCCGACATTGGCGGCGGTTATGCCGACGACGACCGCCTTGCCCTGCTCAGCCTCGGCTGGATGGTCGACCGGCTCCGCGTCCTGTCGGGCCTCGACTTCCCGATAGCGGTCGACCTCGATGGCAAGGTGCTTGGCGAGGTCCATGACGAGCGCACCGGCCTCGGCATCTTCTGGCTGCCCGGCGAGCGCACGGTGCGCGGCAAGGCCCAGGATCTCGACAGGCTGTGCGCCAATATCGAGCGTCGCTTCGACGATTTTGCGCTATCCTACCGGCCCGAGCCGCTCAGGCGGCATCCGCGTGTGAGCCGCTATTTCGGCTAGCTCTTGTCAGCAGGAGCACTGCTGGCACAAATCAAAAGCCTGTTCCCGACGGCTGGGCCGATTGCAGCCGGAGCGCCGGGAGGGTATTGCCCGATGCAGTGCATCGGCCCGGCGATTGGGCGATGCGTAAGTGTCAGAGCGCACATGCGTCCCATGCGGCGCTCGGCTCGGAACTTCCGCCGCACCCGTTGGGAGTGGCGGTCAAAGGGAGAAAACCATGAACTTGAAAATCCTCGCGGGCGTTTCGCTCGCGGCACTTGTTGCCTTCGGTTCGGCGGCGCGCGCCGACATTACCATCGGCCTCGTCGCCCCGCTCACCGGCCCGGTGGCCGCCTATGGCGATCAGGTCAAGAACGGCGCCCAGGCGGCGGTCGACGCCATCAACGAAAAGGGCGGCATCCTTGGCGAGAAGATCGTGCTGAAGCTCGCCGACGACGCTGGCGATCCCAAGCAGGGTGTTTCGGCGGCCAACCTTCTGGTCGGCGAAGGCGTGAAATACGTCGTCGGCCCGGTCACTTCGGGCGTGGCAATTCCGGCTTCGGACGTTTTTGCCGAGAACGGCATCCTGATGGTCACCCCGACCGCGACGGCGCCTGACCTGACCAACCGCGGCCTGACCAACGTGCTGCGCACTTGCGGCCGCGACGACCAGCAGGCCGAAGTGGCTGCCGCCTATGTGCTCAAGAACCTCAAGGACAAGCGCATCGCGGTCGTTCACGACAAGGGTACCTACGGCAAGGGTCTGGCCGATGCCTTCAAGGCAGCGCTGAACAAGGCTGGCGTGACGGAAGTGCAGTACAACTCGCTCACCCCAGGTGAGAAGGACCTGTCGGCACTCGTCACGCGCCTCAAGGCCGACAATGTCGACGTGATCTACTTCGGCGGCTACCACCCCGAGGGCGGCCTGCTGGCCCGCCAGCTCAAGGATGGCGGCGTCAACGCCGTGATCATCGGCGGCGAGGGCCTGTCGAACACCGAGTTCTGGGCGATCGGCAACGAAGCTGCGGCCGGCACGCTGTTCACCAACGCTTCCGATGCGTTGAAGAACCCGGCCTCGGCCGACGCGGTCAAGATCCTGAAGGACAAGGGCATTCCCGCCGAGGCCTTCACGCTCAACGCCTATGCAGCGGTCGAAGTGCTGAAGGCCGGTATCGAGAAGGCCGGCAAGGCCGACGACACGGCTGCAGTCGCCACGGCACTGAAGTCGGGCGAGCCGATTGCGACTGCCATCGGCAACCTGACCTATGGTGAGAGCGGCGACCTGACTTCGCCGAGCTTCTCGCTGTTCAAGTGGGAAGGCGGCAAGATCGTCGCGGCCGAGTAAGCCTGAGCGATTTGTCTAAAAAGGGCCGGGGCGAAAGCTCCGGCCCTTTTTTGTTGCTCAGCCGTTTTCAGCTCGGTGCTCTTCAGCGGCTGCCGAAGATCGCTGAGCCGACACGTACGCTGGTGGCGCCGAATGCAACTGCCAGCTCATAGTCGCTGGACATGCCCATCGACAGCTTGTCGACGTCGGCCTCGCGTGCCAGCTTCGCCAGCAGGGCGAAATGCGGCCCCGGGTTTTCTTCGGCCGGCGGGATGCACATCAGGCCTTCGATGGCGAGGCCGTGAATCTCGCGACAGCGCTTGACGAAGGCCACAGCCTCGCGCGGCTCGATTCCGGCCTTCTGCGGCTCGGAGCCGGTGTTGACCTGGACATAGAGTTTCGGGGCGCGGCCCTGGCGCTCGATTTCCCTGGCAAGCTCGGCGGCGATTTTCTCACGGTCGACGGTTTCGATGACGTCGAACAGGGCGACCGCCTCCTTGGCCTTGTTGGACTGGAGCGGGCCGATGAGGTGGAGATCGATGTCGGAGAATTCGGCCTTCAGCGCCGGCCACTTACCCTGCGCCTCCTGGACGCGGTTTTCGCCAAAAACGCGCTGGCCGGCTTCGATGACGGGGCGAATGTGCTCGGCGTCGAAGGTCTTGGAGACTGCGACGAGCGTTGCCGATCCGTCCTGTCTGTTGGCTTCGCGCTCGGCCGCACCTATCTTATGCTTCACCAGCGTTAGCTGTTCGACCGAGTTTTCCATGCCGCTGGCCCTGCTGCTTTTTGCCCGCCCCCGGGCTGCCGGAGTTGACGGGTCCGGGAATCCATGATGAACACCCGGCAACGATTTCCTGAACCGCGGGTTTTCGCCCCGGTCCACGCACGCTTTTAAGTGAAAAACATCCGATGGCAACCGAACGATACAATCCGCGCGCGTCCGAACCCAAATGGCAGAAGGCCTGGGCCGACGCAAAGCTCTTCGAGACCGTGAACGACGATCCACGGCCGAAATACTACGTGCTCGAGATGTTCCCCTATCCGTCGGGCCGCATCCATATGGGCCACGTCCGCAACTACACGATGGGCGACGTCGTGGCGCGCTATCGCCGGGCGCTGGGCTGCAACGTGCTGCACCCGATGGGCTGGGACGCCTTCGGCATGCCTGCGGAAAACGCGGCGATGCAGAACAAGGTCCACCCCAAGGCGTGGACCTACCAGAACATCGACACGATGCGAACGCAGCTGAAGTCGATGGGCCTGTCGCTCGACTGGAGCCGCGAGTTCGCGACCTGCGACGTCGACTATTATCACCGCCAGCAGATGCTGTTCATCGACTTCGTCGAGAAGGGCCTGGTGACGCGCAAGTCCTCGAAGGTCAACTGGGACCCAGAGGACATGACCGTGCTCGCCAACGAGCAGGTGATCGACGGACGCGGCTGGCGCTCGGGCGCGCTGGTCGAACAGCGCGAGCTGACGCAGTGGTTCTTCAAGATCACCGATTTCGCGCAGGACCTGTCCGATGCGCTCGATGGCCTCGACGAGTGGCCCGAGAAGGTCAAGCTGATGCAGCGCAACTGGATCGGCCGCTCGGAAGGCCTGCTGATCCGCTGGCCGCTGGCTGAAGGTACGGCACCCGCTGGCGAGAGCGAGCTGGAAGTCTATACGACGCGTCCGGACACGATCTTCGGCGCCTCGTTCATGGCGATCTCGGCCGACCATCCGCTGGCCAAGAAGGCTGCCGAGAGCAAGCCCGAGCTCGCCGCCTTCATGGAAGACGTGCGCCGCATGGGCACGTCGGTCGCAGCGCTCGAGACCGCCGAGAAGAAGGGCATGGACACCGGCATCCGCGTCGTCCATCCATTCGATCCGAGCTGGACGCTGCCGGTCTATGTCGCGAACTTCGTTTTGATGGACTACGGCACGGGCGCTATCTTCGGCTGCCCGTCTGGGGACCAGCGCGACCTCGATTTCGCGAACAAGTATGGTCTGCCGGTGGTTCCGGTGGTGATGCCGGAAGGCGGCGATGCCGCGACCTTCCAGGTCACAGAGGAGGCTTATACCGACGACGGCGTGATGATCAATTCGCGCTTCCTCGATGGCATGAAGCCGAAGGACGCGTTCAACGACGTCGCCACCCGTCTCGAGCAGATCTCGATCGGCAACCGACCGATGGGCGAGCGCAAGGTGCAGTTCCGCCTGCGCGACTGGGGCATTTCGCGCCAGCGTTACTGGGGTTGCCCGATCCCGATGATCCACTGCGACGATTGCGGCGTGGTGGCGGTGCCGAAGGCCGACCTGCCGGTCAAGCTGCCTGACGATGTCGAGTTCGACCGTCCGGGCAATCCGCTCGACCGTCATCCGACCTGGCGCCATGTCGCTTGCCCGAAATGCGGCAAGGATGCGCGCCGCGAGACCGACACGATGGACACGTTTGTCGATTCGTCGTGGTATTTCGCGCGCTTCACCGCACCGTGGGAGAACGAGCCGACCGATCCGAAGGCCGCCAACGAGTGGCTGCCGGTCGACCAGTATATCGGCGGCATCGAGCATGCGATCCTGCACCTGCTCTATTCGCGCTTCTTCACTCGGGCAATGCGCGAGGCCGGCCATCTGAATCTGGCCGAGCCGTTCAAGGGGCTGTTCACGCAAGGCATGGTCGTGCACGAGACCTATAAGGGTCCGTACGGCTGGGTCACGCCGGCCGAGATCAAGATCGAGGAAGTCGATGGAAAGCGCCGCGCGGCGCTGCTCTCCAACGGCACGCCCATCGAGATCGGCTCGATCGAGAAGATGTCGAAGTCGAAGAAGAACGTGGTCGACCCCGACGACATCATCGCCAGCTACGGCGCCGATACGGCCCGCTGGTTCATGCTGTCGGACTCGCCACCCGAGCGCGACGTCATCTGGACCGAGGCCGGCGTCGAAGGCGCCCACCGTTTCGTGCAGCGCGTCTGGCGCCTGATCTCCGAATCGGCAGACGTGCTGGCCAAGGCCGAGCCGAAGGCCGCGCATGACGGCGATGCCGCTGCGGTCTCCAAGGCGGCGCACAAGGCGCTGAAGGCGGTCGGCGAGGACATCGGCAAGCTGGCCTTCAACAAGGCCGTCGCGCGCATCTACGAGCTGAGCAACACGCTGCAGGCTCCGCTGGCCGATGCGGCTGCAGGCAAGGCTTCGGTCGAGATGGTTTCGGCGCTGCGCGAGGCGGTCGACATCCTGATCGTGATGATCGCGCCGATGATGCCGCATTTGGCGGAAGAGTGCTGGACGTCGATCGGCGGTGAGGGAATGGTTGCTGACAGGCCGTGGCCGACATTCGATCCGGCACTGATCGTCGACAACGAAATCACTTACCCGATTCAGATCAACGGCAAGAAGCGGGCGGATTTGACAATTGCCCGCGACGCAGATCAATTGACCGTCGAAAAAGCGGCGCTGGCACTGGAAGCAGTGCAGAAGGCGCTGGATGGTAAGTCGCCGCGCAAGGTGATCGTTGTGCCGCAGAGGATCGTCAATGTCGTTGCCTGAGGCGCGTAAGTCCAACGGTTCGTTGCGTGCCGTCGCGCGCGTCGCGTTGCTTTCTTCCATCGTGCTCGCTTCGGCCTGCACGGTCCGCCCGCTCTATTCGGACGGACCGGCATCGGCGGGCGTCGAGGCCGGAACGGCAACGCAGCTGGCTTCGATCAACATCAAGCCGGTCAACACGCGTTACGGCCAGGAAGTCCGCAACCATCTGATCTTCATGTTCAATGGCGGGGCAGGGCAGCCGGCCACGGCGCCCTATTCGATGGACCTTTCGGTCGCGTCGCTGACGGAGTCGTCGCTTCTCGCCCAGGTGACGAGCAAGGACGACGAGCCGACCGCAGGCACGGTGACCCTGACGGGCACCTATGCCGTGACCGACATCAAGACGGCCAAGGTCGTGGCCAGCGGCAGACGCAGCGTGACGTCGTCCTATGACCGGCCGCGTCAGGAATACGCCAACATGCGGGCCCAGCGCGATGCGGAAAACCGTGCGGCGCGTGAGCTGGCCGAACTGCTGCGGCTCGCCATCGCCCAGGAAATGACCAAGCGCTAGGGCGTCATGAAGCGGAGCGGTCGATGCGGCTGACCTCGTTTTCAGCCGCCGGCTATCGGTCGCTTCGTTCGATCCGGCTCGACATCGGCCAGGTCGCCGTCTTCGTTGGCGAAAACGGCGTCGGCAAGTCCAACCTCTATCGCGCGCTCCAGCTCATCAAGGCTTCGGCCGAAGGCACGCTCGCTCGCGAGATTGCCGGCGAGGGCGGCATGAGTTCGGCCTTGTGGTCGGGCAAGCGGCGGGTGGGACAACCGGTGCGCGTCATCATCGATGCTGCGTTCCTCGATGACGAGACGGCGGCATGTTACGCCTACAAGGTCGAGATCGGTTTGCCACCGCCTGTTTCGGCCGGCTTTGCCTTCGAACCCCACGTCAAGGAAGAGACGCTCAGCGTCGAGGCAGGGCGGCGCCCGGTCGAGATGATGTCGCGCAAGGGCCAGACGATTTATGCCCGCGACGCCGACGGACGTCGGGTGGAACATCCAGAGCGCGTGCTGAACTCTGAGACGGCACTGGCGCTGCTGGGTGGGGCAGGGCGCTACCCCGAGGTCGGCGATATGCGCGCCGCAGTCAGCAGCTGGCGCTTCTATCATGGCTTCCGCACCGACGCCGATTCGCCGGTGCGCCGACCAGCGCTGGCAACGACGTCGCCGATGCTCGACGAGGATGGCGCCAACCTTGCCGCCGTGTTCGCGACGCTGAAGCACATTCGCGAAGACACCGTTGATCTCGATCGCTGCATCGCCGAGGCGCTGGGCGGGGCGCAACTCGTCGTGCCCGTGCCCGAGGAAACAGCCACTTTCGGACTGGTGTTGCCGGAGTTTCCGCAGCGCGTGTTCAGGCCGCAAGAGTTGTCGGACGGACAGATCAGGTTCCTGGCGCTTGCCGGGGCGCTGTTGTCCTATCGCTTGCCGAAGCTGATTGCGCTGAACGAGCCCGAGGCGAGCCTGCATCCGCGCATGATGCCGGCGCTGGCCGAAATGATCGCCAAGGCGGCCGAGCGGACACAGGTCTGGATCGTCACCCATTCGCGCGAACTGGCCGACCTTGTTCGTGATCGCACCGGGGCGCGGCCGCTCACCGTGGTGCGCAACGAAGGCGCGACCAGCATCGAGGGAATGCGCATCACAGGTGAGATGCCAGACGACGAGGATTAACCGGCTTCGTGGCAGGCGACCCGACGTCGCGTGAACGTCCAGCCCAACGTCATCGCCGCGGCGGCAAGCAGGATCGCGGCAGCGCCGGCCAGTTGCAGAAGCTGCAGGCGCTGGCCGAAGGCGATGTAATCGGCGGCGATAGCCACCACCGGGTAGATAAAGGACAGGGCACCGACCAGATTGGTCGGCAGCTTCTGGATCGCGCCGTAAAGCAGGATGTACATCAGGCCGGTGTGGACGACGCCGATGGTCACGAGGAGCGCCCAGCTGCCAATATCGACCGGCGGGTTGGCGAGATTGGCGAAGGGCGCCAGCATGACGACACCGACCGCGACCTGGATCAGTGCAATCAGATGCGGCGGCACGCCCTTCAGCTTCTTCGCCACGATCGCGGCTATGGCGTAGAAGAAGGCGGCACCGAGGGCGAGCAGGATGCCGCCCAGATAGTCCGTGCCGACATGGGCCGTGCCCGACTTTCCCTGGACGATCATCAGCATGCCGGCGAAGGCCACCAGCAGCCAGCCCAGCTTGGCCAACGTGATGCGCTCGCCGAAGAGCAGCGCACCGAGCGCCACCAGCATGAAAGGCTGGGTGTTGTAGACGGCGGTTGCGATGGAGATCGAGGCGCGCGGAAAAGCGGCGAAGAGCAATACCCAGTTGGCGACGATGGCCACGCCGCCGATGATGGCATAGACGATCTGCCTGCGAGAGACGATGTCAGGGCGAAACAGGCCGAGCCCGGCGCAGATGGCCAGCAGGGTGAGCGTCCCGAAGGCGCAGCGCCAGAACACCACCGACATGACGGGCTGGCCGGAGAGGACGACAAACAGTCCGATCGTGCCTGAGATCACCATTGCCGCGGTCATTTCGATCGTACCGCGCGTCTGGTCCGTCATGTTCCTGCTCCTTGCTGAATGAGGCGTATTGTGCGCAGGGAGACTGCGGAAATATATGAGTCGGCGCAGCCATTTGCCCGGAATAGCCTAACAATGTAAGGTGGTTCTCCCATCTTGGCTCAGGAGCGAAAAATGCTTGACGACCTCGACAGGCGCATCGTCGAAATCCTGGTCGAGGATGCCAGGATTTCGCTCAAGGACCTTGCCCAACGCGTCGGCCTGTCGTCGCCGAGCGCATCGGAGCGGCTGAAGCGGCTGGAGGAGCGGGGCGTCATCCGCGCCTTCACCATCGAGGTGGACCCCGCAGCCCTCGGCTACACCTTGCAGGCGATCGTCCGCATCAGGCCGCTGCCCGGAAAGTTGCATGTGGTGCAGGACCTGATCCAGCAGATCGCGCAATTCTCGGAATGCGACAAGGTGACGGGCGACGATTGCTTCGTCGCGCGGCTGCACATCCGTTCCATCGACGAACTCGACAAGATTCTGGACCGCATCGCCGACAAGGCGGAGACGAGCAGCTCGATCGTCAAGGCGCAGCCGGTCAAGCGGCGTCTGCCGCCGCTTCTGTGAACTGCAGATACAAAAAAGCCGGCGCTGGGGGCGCCGGCTTTGGTCGTCTTGACGAAAAAGATCAGCCGATCTTCTGGCCGGTCTTGGCCCAGTCGGCCAGGAACATCTCGAGGCCCTTGTCGGTCAGCGGGTGCTTGACCAGCGCCTTCAGCGTTGCCGGCGGGATGGTGGCGACGTCGGCGCCGATGAGGGCGGCGCGCTTGACGTGCTCGGTCGAGCGGATCGAGGCCGCGAGGATCTCGGTGTCGAAGCCGTAGTTGTCATAGATGTGGCGGATCTCGGCGATCAGCTCCATGCCGTCGACAGCCATGTCGTCGAGACGGCCAATGAAGGGCGAGATGAAGGTGGCGCCGGCCTTGGCGGCGAGGAGTGCCTGGTTGGCGGAGAAGCACAGTGTAACATTGACCATGCGGCCTTCCGAGGTCAGGGCGCGGCAGGCCTTGAGGCCGTCGAGGGTGAGCGGCACCTTGATGCAGATGTTGTCGGCGATCTTCGACAGAACCGCAGCTTCCTTCATCATCTCGGCATATTCGGTGGCAGCCACTTCCGCGGAGACCGGGCCGTCGACGATGTCGCAGATTTCCTTGGTCACTTCGGCGATGTTGCGACCGGACTTGAGGATCAGCGACGGGTTGGTGGTGACGCCGTCGAGCAGGCCGAGCTCATTGAGCTCGCGGATGTCCTTGACGTCGGCGGTGTCGACGAAAAACTTCATGGTGGTCTCCTTGGCAATGGAAGCATGCCGCCGGGGCACGGCACGTGTCGGCCTTTGCTCTAAACCAAGTTCGGGGCAAGGTCACGCGTCATGACCGCCGATTCGCCAACAAGAAGGGCCGCACCCGTGCTCGTGCCGATGCCGGCCGAGCGGGCGTACTCCTATGCAGTCCCCGAAGGCATGGATGTCGTGCCCGGTTCGATCGTGCGCGTGCCGCTGGGGCCGCGCGAAGTCGCCGGCATCGTCTGGGATGGGCCGGTAGAGGCCGTTGACCCGAAAAAGCTGCGGGCGATCGCCCATGTCTTCGACTGCCCGCCTGTCAATGCCGATATGCGGCGTCTGGTCGACTGGGTAGCCCAATACACGATCTCGCCCCCTGGCATGGTGGCGCGCATGATCCTGCGGGCGCCGGAGGCCTTCGATCCCGAGCCATGGACGGAAGGCATCGTGCGCACCGAGGCGAGCCCGGACCGGATGACCTCGGCGCGCGAGCGCGTGCTCGAGATGGCCAATGACGGCATGGCTTGGACGCGCTCGGGCCTGGCGCATGCGGCCGGCGTGTCGTCGACCGTCGTCGACGGGCTCAAGGCGCAGGGCGTGTTCGAAACGGTGATGATCCCACCGCGCCCGGTGGTGGCGGCGCCCGACACGTCCTACGCGACGGCAGAGCTCGTTGGCGAACAGCAGGCGGCCGCCCAGGATCTGCGCGAACTGGTGGCAGCCGACCGCTTCGGCGTCAGCCTAATCGATGGCGTCACCGGCTCAGGCAAGACCGAGGTCTATTTCGAGGCCGTGGCGGCAGCGCTCGACAAGGGCAAGCAGGTGCTGATCCTGTTGCCGGAGATCGCGCTGACCCAGGCCTTTCTCGAACGTTTCCAGAACCGCTTCGGCGCCAAGCCGGCGGAATGGCATTCTGACCTGCCGCCGCGCATGCGCGAACGCGTCTGGCGCCAGGTGGCGGAGGGCGGCGTTCGCGTCGTCGCCGGGGCGCGTTCGGCGCTGTTCCTGCCGTTCAAGGAGCTTGGCCTCATCGTCGTCGATGAAGAGCACGACCCCGCCTACAAGCAGGAGGACCGTGTTTTCTACAACGCCCGCGACATGGCCGTGGTGCGCGCCCATATCGGCGGCTTCCCCGTGGTGTTGGCGTCGGCCACGCCATCGGTCGAGAGCCGGGTCAATGCCGAGCAGGGCAAGTATCGCCGCACCGTGCTGTCGGCGCGCTTTGCCGAAGCAGCGCTGCCGCATCTCGCCACCATCGACATGCGCCGGTCGCCGCCGGCACGTGGCGGCTTCCTGTCGCCCGTCCTGCTCGGCAAGATGCGCGAGAACCTTGGCCGGCAAGAGCAGTCGCTGCTGTTCCTCAACCGGCGCGGCTATGCGCCGCTGACGCTTTGCCGGGTCTGCGGCCATCGTTTCGGCTGCCCGGTGTGCTCGGCCTGGCTGGTTGAGCACCGCTTTCGCGGCCAGCTCGTCTGCCACCATTGTGGCCACAACGAGAAACGACCCGAAGCCTGCCCGGAATGCGGCACCTTCGATCACCTGGTCGCCTGTGGCCCCGGTGTCGAGCGCATCGCCGAGGAGGTGGTTCATCATTTCCCCGAGGCCCGCACCATCGTCTTGTCGTCGGACATGCTTGGCGGCGTGAAGCGACTCAGGCTCGAGCTGGAAGCCATTGCCAATGGCGAGGCCGACATTGTCATCGGCACGCAGCTCGTCGCAAAGGGCCACAACTTTCCGAACATGACGCTGGTCGGCGTGGTCGATGCCGATTTGGGCCTCGCCAATGGTGACCCACGCGCCGCAGAACGCACCTATCAGCTGCTGTCGCAGGTGACGGGCCGCGCCGGCCGCACCGGCAAGAAGAGCCTTGGCCTGCTGCAGACGTTCCAGCCCGACCATCCTGTCATGCGGGCGATTGTCTCGGGCGATTCGGAGGCCTTCTACGACCGCGAGATCAATGAGCGTGAACGCGCGGCGTTGCCGCCTTTCGGCAGGCTCGCCGGCGTCATCGTCAGTGCTGCGACACGCGCCGAGGCGGAGAGCCATGCGCGCGGCCTGCGCCGTGCCGCCAAGGTTGCGCAGGATGTGCATGTGCTGGGACCGGCCGAAGCACCGCTTGCAATGGTCGGCGGGCGTCACCGTTTCCGCCTGCTTGTCCAGGCCGACCGCAAGGCGGACATCCAGGGCTACATCAAGGAGATGCTTTCAGAAGGGCCCAAGGTCCGCGGCTCAGTGCGCGTGCAGGTCGATATCGACCCGCAGAGTTTCCTGTAGCTCAGTCCGCCGGCCGGGCAATGATGCCCAGAAGCGGCGTGTTCGGCGTCGGGCCAGCGACGACCTCGTCGACCAAATAGCCGGCACCCTTCAGCCTGATCTCGACGGCGCGCATGATGGTCTCGATCTGACTGATGCCGGGCGGTTCGAAGAACAGGAACAGCCTGCCGCCGGGAGCAAGCATCGGCTTCAGCACGGCCAGCTCGCGCATCGCCTCGAGCCAGAACAGGTTGACGTTGATTGCGAAAATCTTGTCGAAGCTGCCGGCCGTGGCGGTGTAGTCGGCGAGCGTGGACTCCACGATCTCCACCTTACCCAAGGCAATGGCATCGGCGTTCCGCGCCTTCGCTGCCTTTACCGCGCTGTCGGAGCGGTCGAGCCCGACGACGTGACCGTCGCCAAGTTTTTGGGCGATCAGCGCGATCGCGACGCCGCGGCCGCAACCGATCTCGAACAGGCGATCTCCAGGTTGGACGCCAAGATGCGACAGGGCCCAGGATATGCGTTCGGGAACGGTCATCAGGCCAAGTCCTCCCCTCGGCAGCCGCCAACAGCGTATGACGGCACGAGCGGCGAGGCTATATCCCCGCATGAGGTGTCGTGCTATCGCCCAGACTCCTTGGCAATCACCTGTTGTCGGCGGGGAAAAGATGCGGAAAATCGGCCTTATTGGCGGCATGAGCTGGGAATCGACGGCGATCTACTATCGCTTGATCAACGAGGAGGTCCGACGCCGCGTCGGTGGGCTGCACTCGGCCAAGCTTTTGCTGTGGTCGTTCGATTTCGCGGAGATCGCCGAGCGCCAGCATGCGGATGACTGGGCCGGAGCGACCGACATGATGGTCGAGGCGGCCCGCACCCTTGAGCAGGCGGGCGCTGAGGCCCTGGTGATCTGCACCAACACCATGCACCGCATGGCCGACGACATCCAGGCAAGGGTGTCCGTTCCACTGATCCACATCGCCGACGCCACCGCCGAGGCGATGAAGGCTTCAGGCGTCTCCAGGCCTTTGCTGTTGGCGACGCGCTTCACAATGGAGCAGGACTTCTACCGGGACAGGCTCGCGGATGGGCATGGGATCGTCGCCACGGTTCCTGACGAGGCGGGGCGCGAGATCGTCCATCGCATCATCTATGAGGAATTGGTGCGGGGCGTGGTCAAGCCCGAGTCCAAGGCGGCTTACCTCCAGGAGGTCGAGCGATTGCGCAGCGCGCCGGAGGGCCGCGACGTAGACGGGCTGATCATGGGCTGCACCGAGATCACCATGCTGATCGGCCGGGATGATTTCGATATCCCGGTCTTCGATACCACTGCGATCCACGCAACTGCCGCCGTCGATTTTGCGCTCGCCTGATACCGGCGCCTGTTGCGCCTGCCGGGCGCTCGGGTAAATTCACGCCAGCAACCGTCGGGGGACAATCCAATGGCATTTACCTTTCCGTGGCCGGTCAGCCAGGGCGAATGGCTGGCCTGGAGCTCGGCCGTTGCGACGCTGCTGTTCGGCGCCATCCTGTTTTTCGCGCCGAGAATCGCGTTCCGCATTCTTCGGCTCCAGGCGCGGCCCGACAATCCCGAAGCCATTGCGCAGGGGCGGGCGACCATGGCCGGCTTCTTCCTTGGCGTCGGTCTGTGCACGATTTTGCTGGCCCAGCCTTGGCTTTACATCGCGCTCGGCGTGTCCTGGCTGTTCACTGCCTTCGGCCGCATCGTGGCGATGATGTCCGATGGCGCCAACACGCCCTATAATTGGGTGGCTATCGTAATCGAAGTGGCGTTGGCGGCCCTGCCTCTGGGCTTCGTTTTCGGCTTCTGGCCGTGAATCGGCAGCTTCATCCCCAGGATGCGACAATAGTGCCCGATGAGCCTGTTAGAGGACGTGTTGCGGTCCTCAAAAGCCTGTGCTAGACGGCAATCGACTTTCGGCCGGGGGGATGCGGCTGTCGCTAGCTCCGGGGTCAAAAAACGCAGTAAGGTCAAAGATTTAGCCGGAGTCTCACGCTCGCGCCAATAATCTTGCGGCCTGTCAGACAAGAGAAAAGACGGTCCGTGACCCAATCTTCCTCGCCAATCTCCGGTGTTGCTGAGCGCTATGCAGGCTCGCTGTTTGAGCTTGCGCTTGAATCCAATGCCGTTGCCAAGGTCGAAGCCGATCTCGGTGCCTTTTCCGCCCTGCTGGAAGGCAGCGCCGATCTCGACCGCCTGATCAAGAGCCCGGTGTTCTCCGGCGAAGAGCAGGAAAAGGCGATTTCGGCTATCGCCGACAAGGCCAAGATCACTGGCCTCGCGGGCAATTTCCTTCGTCTCGTGGCGCGCAATCGTCGCCTGTTTGCTCTGCCTGGCATGATTGCGGCCTTCCGCAAGATCGCCGCCGAGCATCGCGGTGAGGTTTCCGCCGAGGTGACGTCGGCGCACGAGCTGACGGCAGTCCAGCAGACCGAGCTCAAGACGGCGCTGAAGAGCGTTGCCGGCAAGGACGTCGCGATCTCCGTTTCGGTCGATCCGTCGCTGCTCGGCGGCCTCATCGTCAAGATGGGCTCGCGCCAGATCGATACGTCGCTCAAAACCAAACTCAATTCGCTCAAGCTTGCACTGAAAGAGGTCGGCTGATGGACATCCGCGCCGCGGAAATCTCCGCAATTCTGAAAGACCAGATCAAGAATTTCGGCAAGGAAGCCGAAGTTTCCGAAGTCGGTCAGGTTCTGTCGGTGGGTGACGGTATCGCCCGCGTCTATGGTCTTGACAACGTCCAGGCGGGCGAGATGGTCGAGTTCCCGGGCGGCATCCGTGGCATGGCGCTGAACCTCGAAAGCGACAATGTCGGCGTGGTTATCTTCGGCGCCGACCGCGACATCAAGGAAGGCGACACCGTCAAGCGCACCGGCGCCATCGTCGACGTGCCGGTCGGTCCTGGTCTGCTCGGCCGCGTGGTCGACGCCCTTGGCAACCCGATCGACGGCAAGGGCCCGATCGTTGCAGCCGAGCGTCGCCGCGTCGACGTCAAGGCTCCCGGCATCATCCCCCGCAAGTCGGTGCATGAGCCGATGTCGACCGGCCTCAAGGCCATCGACGCGCTCATCCCGGTCGGTCGCGGCCAGCGCGAGCTGGTCATCGGCGATCGCCAGACCGGTAAGACCGCCATCATCCTCGACACCATCCTGAACCAGAAGGCGATCCATGTCGCCGGTCCGGAAAAGGAAAAGCTGTTCTGCGTCTACGTCGCAGTCGGCCAGAAGCGCTCGACCGTCGCGCAGTTCGTGAAGGTGCTCGAAGAGCGCGGCGCGCTCGAATATTCGATCATCATCGCTGCGACCGCTTCGGACGCTGCCCCGATGCAGTTCCTGGCACCGTTCGCCGGCTGCGCCATGGGCGAGTACTTCCGCGACAACGGCCAGCACGCCCTGATCGCCTATGACGATCTGTCCAAGCAGGCTGTCGCCTATCGCCAGATGTCGCTGCTGCTGCGCCGCCCGCCGGGCCGCGAAGCTTACCCGGGCGACGTCTTCTATCTGCACTCGCGTCTGCTCGAGCGCGCTGCGAAGCTCAACGACGAGAACGGCGCCGGTTCGCTGACCGCTCTCCCCGTCATCGAGACGCAGGCCAACGACGTGTCGGCCTACATCCCGACCAACGTGATCTCGATCACCGACGGCCAGATCTTCCTCGAGACCAACCTGTTCTTCCAGGGCATCCGTCCTGCCGTGAACGTCGGTCTGTCGGTGTCGCGCGTCGGCTCGTCGGCCCAGGTCAAGGCGATGAAGCAGGTTGCAGGCTCGATCAAGGGCGAGCTCGCGCAGTACCGTGAAATGGCTGCTTTCGCGCAGTTCGGTTCGGATCTCGATGCCGCTACCCAGCGTCTGCTCAACCGTGGTGCGCGTCTGACCGAGCTGCTCAAGCAGCCGCAGTTCTCGCCGCTCAAGACTGAAGAGCAGGTCACGGTGATCTTCGCCGGCGTCAACGGCTACCTCGACAAGCTGGCCCTCAACAAGGTCGGCAAGTTCGAGCAGGGTCTGCTGGCGTACATGCGCTCCGAAGGCAAGGATGTCCTCGACGGCATCCGCACCGAGAAGGCGCTCAGCGACGACCTGCGCGGCAAGCTCAAGGCGCACATCGACACGTTCGCGAAAAACTTCGCCTGACACTGACGGATAAGGCATGGCCTCGCTAAAAGACCTCCGCAACCGCATCGCCTCGGTCAAGGCGACGCAGAAAATCACCAAGGCGATGCAGATGGTCGCCGCGGCGAAGCTGCGTCGCGCCCAGGAAGCTGCGGAAGCCGCGCGTCCCTACTCGCAGCGCATGGGTGCGGTTCTCGCGAACATCGCCCAGGCGGTCGGCAATGATGGCGAAGCTCCGGCCCTGATGACCGGGACGGGCAAGGACAACGTGCACCTGCTCGTCGTCTGCACGGCCGAGCGCGGCCTGTGCGGCGGTTTCAACAGCCAGATCTCGCGTCTGGCTCGCGATCACGTCCGCAAGCTGCAGGGCCAGGGCAAGACGGTGAAGATCATCACCGTCGGCAAGAAGGGCTACGATGTCCTGCGCCGCGATTTCGCGTCGCTGATCATCGATCGCGTCGAGTTGCGCGATGCCAAGCAGGTCGGCTTCGTTCATGCCGACATGATTGCGAAGAAGGTGATCACCCTGTTCAACCAGGGCGCCTTTGACGTCTGCACGCTGTTCTACTCGGAGTTCAAGTCGGTGATCAGCCAGATCCCGACGGCACAGCAGCTCATCCCTGCTGCCGCTGCCGGAGCTGCCGACACGTCGGCCTCGGGCGCCATCTACGAGTACGAGCCTGAGCCTAACGAGATCCTGGGCGACCTCATTCCCCGCAACATCTCGGTGCAGATCTTCCGTGCGCTGCTCGAGAATGCGGCCGGTGAGATGGGCGCCAAGATGAGCGCGATGGACAATGCCACGCGCAACGCCGGCGACATGATCAACAAGCTGACGATCACGTACAACCGCCAGCGTCAGGCCCAGATCACCAAGGAACTGATCGAAATCATTTCGGGCGCCGAAGCGCTCTAGGCACGCAGGGCCCCGCCGCAGGGCGGTCCAGCGTGAAACAAGGAACGGACACAGAGGTTACAACGATGGCTAAAGCAGCTACTCCGAAAGCGGCGGCGGAAAAGGCCCCGGCAGTGAAGAAGGCGGCGCCTGCGAAGGCGGCTGCCGCCAAGGTCAGCGCCTCGGGCGCGGCAGGCCGCGTCGCCCAGGTCATCGGCGCCGTTGTCGACGTTCACTTCGATGGCGAACTGCCGCCCATCCTGAACGCGCTCGAGACGATGAATGGCGACAACCGCCTGATCCTTGAAGTGGCGCAGCATCTCGGCGAAAACACCGTCCGCTGCATCGCCATGGACATCTCGGAAGGTCTCGTTCGCGGCCAGCCGGTCAGCGATACGGGCTCGCCCATCATGGTTCCGGTCGGCGACGAGACGCTCGGCCGCATCATGAACGTCATCGGCGAGCCGGTCGACGAAGCCGGCCCGGTCAAGACCAAGGCGCGCCGCGCCATCCACCAGGAAGCTCCTGCCTATGTCGACCAGTCGACCGAAGCGCAGATCCTGGTCACCGGCATCAAGGTCGTCGATCTGCTGGCTCCCTACGCCCGCGGCGGTAAGATCGGCCTGTTCGGCGGCGCCGGCGTCGGCAAGACCGTTCTGATCCAGGAACTGATCAACAACGTCGCCAAGGCGCACGGTGGTTACTCGGTGTTCGCCGGTGTCGGCGAGCGTACCCGCGAAGGCAACGACCTCTATCACGAGATGATCGAGTCGGGCGTCAACAAGGACCCGCACGAGAACAACGGCTCGACCGAAGGTTCGAAGTGCGCCCTGGTGTTCGGTCAGATGAACGAGCCGCCCGGTGCCCGCGCTCGCGTCGCTCTCTCGGGTCTGACCATCGCCGAACATTTCCGCGACCAGGGCCAGGACGTTCTGTTCTTCGTTGACAACATCTTCCGTTTCACCCAGGCGGGTTCGGAAGTGTCGGCTCTGCTCGGACGTATTCCGTCGGCCGTGGGTTACCAGCCGACGCTGGCGACCGACATGGGCGCGATGCAGGAACGCATCACCACCACCAACAAGGGTTCGATCACCTCGGTGCAGGCCATCTACGTGCCTGCCGACGACTTGACCGACCCGGCGCCGGCAACGTCGTTCGCGCACCTTGACGCGACGACCGTTCTCAACCGTGCGATTTCGGAAAAGGGTATCTACCCGGCCGTCGATCCGCTCGACTCGACCTCGCGCATGCTCGATCCGCTGATCGTCGGCGAAGAGCACTACTCGGTCGCCCGCCGCGTCCAGGAAATTCTCCAGCGCTACAAGTCGCTGCAGGACATCATCGCCATCCTGGGCATGGACGAGCTGTCGGAAGAGGACAAGATCACTGTCGCCCGCGCCCGTAAGGTCGAGCGCTTCCTGTCGCAGCCGTTCTTCGTCGCCGAAGTGTTCACCGGCTCGCCCGGCCAGCTCGTGCCGCTCGAAGACACGATCAAGAGCTTCAAGGGCCTCGTCGAAGGCGAGTACGATCACCTGCCCGAAGCTGCCTTCTACATGGTCGGCGGCATCGACATGGCGATCGAGAAGGCCCAGCGCCTGGCTGCGGAAGCGGCGTAAAGATGGATGAAGATGCCGACTTCGAGTTCTGCTGTGACGCTATGCAAGCGGCCACGGCGGACCTTCCAGAGCCGGCATCTCCGACCATTTTTGTGTCAGAAGATGAAGTTCTGATGATGGTCGTGGGGCTCGTCGAGACCGAGGACGGTCTGGGCTTCATGGAGCAAGCAGTGGCGTACTGCCCATTTTGCGGTACCCACATTCAGGACGTGGAAGCACTAGCCAAAGAGGCGCGGCAATAATGGCCGAAGCATTCAAATTCGAACTGGTCTCTCCCGAGCGTCTGCTCGTTTCGGAGCAGGTCGAGTCAGTCGTCATCCCCGGTTCGGAAGGCGAGATGACTGTCATGGCCAATCACGCGCCGCTGATGACCACGGTCAAGCCGGGCGTCGTGACGGTCAGGACCGCCGGAGGCAAGGAAGAGCGCTACGTGGTGTTCGGCGGCTTCGCCGACATCGTGCCGGCCGGCTGCACGCTGCTCGCCGAATCGGCGATGGCCGTGAAGGACATCGACCGTGCTGCACTGCTGCGTCGCATCCAGAACGCCCGTGAAGATGTAGCAGACGCCAAGGACGACAATGCGCGTGCCAAGGCGGATGCCTATCTGAACCACCTTTCGACGCTGGAAGCAGCCGTCTGAAAGTGACATCGCCGATCTAGGTCGCGATCTCGATTCCCAAAAGCCGCTGGTCATTGCCGGCGGCTTTTTTGCATTCAGGGCTATGGACGGGTGTCCCAACCCTCGAGGGCATCGGCGAGCGCCAGCGTTTCGCGCGGCCTCGGCCTTGCCTCGGTCGGTGTGCCCGAAAAGCGCGGTGCCGGTGCCGGCTGGACGAAGCCGTCGAGCTCGACGAAGCTATTTCGAGCGACGAGGTGCGGGTGCACGACCGCCTCCTTCATATCGAGCACCGGCGACACACAGGCGTCCGAATATTCGAGTTCCGCCAGCCACTGGTTGCTCGAGCGCGTCCGCATGCGTGCCGCGATTCTTTCGCGAAGTGCGGGCCAGTTGCCTGGATCGGCGCGCAGGGTGTGGTTGTCCTCCTCCAGCCCGACCGCCTTGCGGAACAGTTCGAAGAACTGCGGCTCTATCGGGCCTATGGCGATGAAACGGCCGTCAGCGCATTCATAGGCGCTGTAGTAAGGCGCGCCGCCGTCGAGCAAGTTGGCGTCACGCTGGCTTCGCCACTGGCCGGCCGCATCCATGTCGTAGGCCATAGTGAGCAACTGTACGGTGCCGTCGCAGATCGCGGCATCGACGACCTGGCCCTGGCCCGTACGCTGGGCCGACAGCAGCGCCGCAAGCATGCCGCTCACGAGGAACATGGAGCCACCGCCGAAGTCGCCGACCAGGTTGAGCGGCGGCATGGGCCTGTCCGCTGGTCCTATGGCCGCGAGCGCGCCTGATATGGCGATGTAGTTGATGTCATGACCGGCATGGCTCGCCAGCGGGCCTGTCTGCCCCCAGCCGGTCATACGGCCGTAGACGAGGCGCGGATTGCGTGCCAGCAGGGGTTCGGGCCCAAGGCCGAGCCGCTCCATCACGCCGGGCCTGAAACCTTCGATGAGCGCATCCGCCCGGTCGAGCAGCCGGCGCACCTGCTCGGCATCCGCGGGATTCTTGAGATCTGCCTCGACGGTCGGCCGGCCGCGGCCGGATATCGGGTCGGGCAGGGTAGGCACTGCGCCTGGGCGCGCAATGCGAATGACGTCTGCGCCCATATCGGCGAATTGCATGGCAGCGAAGGGCGCCGGGCCGAGCCCGACGAATTCTATGATTCGAATGCCGACAAGAGGGCCGGCCGAAGGTGCTGACATCTGGGGTACTCCTCGGCCGATGCTAACCTGCCCGGTATGCAGCTGTGAAGCCAGAGGTCGGTGCCATTGGCGATGCCTGGCAAGAGTATGGCCATCGATCTGCTGTGCATCTGCGTTAGCCGTTACTTATGAAATGTCCGAGCCGATCATGCAGTCATGGAAAAATTCGAGCCTCCTGCGAATCCTTTTCTGCCGCCGGCGCCTCTTGGTCTGTGAGGCGCTCGGCCTCTGACACAGGAGACGAATATGGCATTCTACAGAAAGAACATTGGCGGGCTTCATCAGCTGCTGCGCGTCATGGTCGGCACCGGCGTGGCCGTCGCAGGCTTCGTCTACGTGCCCGGGATGGCGGCATGGCTCGTCGCTGCGGGCGGAGCCGGTCTCGCGCTGAGCGGCGTGGTCGGTTACTGCCCGATGTGCGCCGTGGCCGGCATTGGCGGAAGAGGGAAGGCTTGAGAACCGCACCTGCAGATATGTTCGAGGCGGCGCGTCTTGGAGATCGCGCCGCCATCATCGGGCTGCTCGATCTTTCGCAGCCGGATATCCGTCGCTATGCGCGTTCGGCCTGCCGCACATCAGCCGATGCCGAAGACGCTGCGCAGGAGGCGCTTTGGCTGCTCTTTCGGCACGTCGGAGCCATCCGCTCCGTTGCCGCGCTCTCGGGCTGGCTGTTCACGGTGGTCCGGCGCGAATGCATGCGCTTGGCCCGCCGAACCGGCATGGTGGCCGCAGCCGGGGATGAAGAAGCCGAGGCCGAACTGTTGTCGCGACCGGAGCCTGAGCTTCGGCTCGACCTTGCCGCCGCCTTCGAATCCCTGCCGCCACACTATCGCGATGTCGCACTGATGCGCGACATCAAGGAAATGAGCATCGCCGAGATCGCCACTGCACTCGACCTGTCGCGCGAGACGGTCAAGGCGCGGCTGCACCGCGCGCGCGTGCTGATGCGCGAATTCCTGACGCGGTGACAAGGAAGGCCACGCAGAGCCTGCAGCAGGCTCTACCGCGGCCGCGCCACGTCGTTGGTGCCTTCGGCGTCCGGTGCCAGGCCGTAGCTCATACGGCGCATCTGCTCGATGACCCTCTCCATCTCCTCGTCGGACAGGACCGGCGGCTCGCCGAGGGTAAGCGCCTGGACATACATGCGCGACAGCGTTTCCACCTCGATCGCCAGCCACAGCGCGTGTTCGAGGTTGGTCCCGAGCGAGATCTGGCCATGCTGGCCGAGCAGACAGGCGAGCCGGTCCTTGAGTGCGACAAGCGCATTGTCTGAAAGAGCCTGGGTGCCGAAGGTGGCATAAGCGGCGCAGCGGATGGTCGTGCCGCCGGCGACACCGGTCATGTAGTGGAACGACGGAATGGTCCTGTGGTGGCAGGCGAGCGTCGTCGCGTAGACCGAATGGCAATGGAGCACGACGCTGATGTCCTCGCGTGCCTTCAGGATATCGCGGTGGAAGCGCCATTCTGACGACGGGCGGCGGCCGACATAGGTGCCGTCGAAATCCATCTCGACGATATCGTCAGGGCCCATGATGTCATAGGGCATGCCCGACGGCGTGATCAGGAAGCCGCTGCTCGACCGCACCGAAAGATTGCCCGCCGTGCCCTGGTTGATCCCGCTGGAATTCATGCGCCGGCAGATCGACACCATCTCGTCGCGCAGTGCCTTGTCAGTCATCGTCTACTCCATATGAAAGAGCTGCTGCAGTGGCACGACCAGCGGCTCGTTGCGGTCGGTGTACTGCATGATGTCGGCCATGAAGTCCCACCAGCGGCGGTTGACCTCGGTTTGCGGCAACCTGTCCATGCTGTGGTCGTCGGTGCGGACCAGCGTCGCGAACAGGTGGTTGGTCTCGGGATCGAGCCAGATCGTGTAGTCGGACACCCCCGCCTCGCGCAGGGCGGTGCTGAGTTCCGGCCAAATCTCGTCATGCCGCTTCTTGTACTCGGCGGCCTGGCCAGGATTGAGGACCATGCGGAAGGCGATGCGTTCGGGCATTGCGACGCTCCCTCAGACGATGCCGCCGCTGCCGCCGACCGATGCTGGCCGCTCGGCCGCGACCTTCTGGCGGTAACCGCTGGCGCGGTAGGCCGCGACCGGATCGATAGCACCGCCGCTGTTGAGCCGCGCCATGGCAAGGATAGGCCCGACGTCGGTGCGGTAGGCGGCTTTCAGCGTCTGGGTCGCCATCAGCGCGTCGTTGGCCTCCTGGAAACCTTCGAGCGCCTTGCGGTCGACCAGCAATGCGGCGGCATAGGCACGCTGGACCTCGACCGCCGACAGCATCAGGCTCTCGATCGGATCGGTGACGTTGTGGCTCTGGTCGAGCATGTGGGCAGGGTGAAAATCCTTCGCCCCGGAAAGCTCGGCGTCGACCAGCTCGTTGAAGACCAGGAACAGGCGGTAAGGATCGATAGATCCAGCATCGAGATCGTCGTCACCATATTTCGAGTCGTTGAAGTGGAAACCGCCCAGCTTGCCGAACTGGATCAACCGGGACACGATCATCTCGATGTTGACGTTGGGAGCGTGATGGCCGAGGTCGACGAGGCAATAGGCCTTGTCGCCCAACTCCTTCGCGATGATGTAGTTGGTGCCCCAGTCCTGCACGACGGTCGAATAGAAGGCCGGTTCGTACATCTTGTGTTCGGTGAACAACCGCCAGTCGTCTGGCAATGTCGCGTAGATGTCCTTCATTGCGTCGAGATAACGTTCGAAAGCGCGGGCGAAATTGACCTGGCCGGGAAAGTTGGAGCCATCGCCGATCCACACCGTCAGCGCCTTTGACCCAAGCGCGCGGCCGATCTCGATGCATTCGATGTTGTGCTCGACGGCCTGCCGGCGGACGGCGGCATCGGCGTGGCTGAGGGAGCCGAACTTGTAGGACTGCTTCTGGTCGCGCGCGTCGGAGAAGGTGTTGGAGTTCATGGCGTCGAAGCCGAGCCCGAAACGCGCCGCCGCTTGCTTCAGGCGGTTCGGGTCGGCCTTGTCCCAGGGAATGTGCAGCGAGACGGTGGGCGTGGCGCGCGTCAGCTGGTTGATGACCGAACAGTCCTCGATCTTGTCGAACACGTCGCGCGGTTCGCCCTGGCCAGGGAAGCGGGCAAAGCGTGTACCGCCGGTGCCGACGCCCCAGGACGGGATCGCGACGCCGAAGGCCTCGACCTTCCTGAGAATGGCATCGATGGCGATGCCGCGCCGGTCGAGTTGTTCGCCCAGCGACGCGTAGTCGGCGCGCAGGGCCTTTTCGTTGACGGCGTTGCTCTTTTCGACGGCGTCGCCCGATATCATCGTTTCCATCACATCCTCCTCCTGCGCGGCATCACCACGCAAATGTCCGCACAAGAAAGTCCGGCGTTGCGTCGTGCTCGGCGAACAGTTTTTCGCGCTCAGCCTGGCTGCTCGTTTCGAGCACGCCGGTCATCACCAGCCCTGTCCGCAGCCCTGCGCCGTGGCCGCCCGATATGTCGTGCTCGATGCTGTCGCCGACGCAGACGACACGCGCCGGGTCGGGATTGCCGAGCATGTCGAGTGCGGCGGCGTAAATCTCGGGAAACGGCTTGCCGATCCAGGTCACCTCGCCGCCAAGCTCGACGTAGAGTTCGGCAATGCGCCCGGCACCGAAGCGCGGGCCAAGCGGTGTCAGCATGATCTTGTCGGGGTTTGTGCAGAGGCACCGGATGCCTCGTGTCGCTGCTGGCTTAAGCAGGCGGCGATAGTGATCGAGGTCGAAGCGGTCGCCCTCGCTGGCCGACAGCAGCACGATGTCGGCCTCTTCACCTGTTTTGACCAGCGTCAACGGCAGGCCATCGACCGCCGAGCGGTCGCCGTCGCGGGCGATGAGCAGGCAGCGCAGACCGGTCCCGTCTGCGAGTTGCCTGCGCAAGCTCTGCCAGGCGACTTCGCCCGAGGACAGGAAATGATCCCAACTGCCGGGCACGAAGCCGAGCTTGACCAATCGCGCCTCGTTGGGCGCCGAACGCTTGCCGGAATTGGACAAGAGCAGCGTGCGCCTGCCGGCCTGCTTCAACCGGACCAGCGTCTCCACGGCGCCGGGGTAAGGTGCTGCGCCGTCGTGCAAGACGCCGAACTGGTCGAGGATGAAGACGTCGAAGCGCTCGGCCAGGTCGCGAATGCCTGAAAGCTGGAGAGGGGACATCACAGATCTCCCACCGCTTCGAGACCGATTAGTGCCAGGCGTGGGGGGGGGGGGGGGGGGGGGGGGGGGGGGGGGGGGGGGGGGGGGGGGGGGGGGGGGGGGGGGGGGGGGGGGGGG